>NZ_BAAARJ010000104.1:0-507 GCF_039532135.1 Streptomyces axinellae | reverse complement strand
CAATGGGGCTACGTCGGTGCAAAATCACGTCAGCGCTGGCTGTTTTACGCGTATGACAGGATACGCAGGGCGGTGGTAGCCCACGTTTTCGGTGAACGCACTATGGCCACACTGGAGCGTCTTCTGAGCCTGCTGTCAGTTTTTGACGTGGTGGTATGGATGACGGACGGCTGGCCGATGTATGAGTCACGTCTGAAGGGAAAACTGCACGTCATCAGTAAGCGTTACACGCAGCGAATTGAGCGACACAACCTGAATCTGAGACAGCATCTGGCAAGGCTGGGCAGGAAGTCCCTGTCGTTCTCAAAATCGGTGGAGCTGCATGACAAAGTCATCGGGCACTATCTGAACATAAAACACTATCAGTAAATTGGAGTCATTACCGAAATCATCATGACTATTTATATGGGGGTGAAAGAGGTCTATGCTCTACCTACTCCTCATCAATATATCGCTGCCGCATTTACCTATAACAAAGATTTATTTGCAGAAACCGTGACTTTTTAC
>NZ_BAAARJ010000103.1:0-509 GCF_039532135.1 Streptomyces axinellae | reverse complement strand
GGCGCCAACGACCGTCTGACCACCCAGATGAAGTCTGTCGGCGAAGTGATGGCGATTGGCCGTACCCAGCAGGAATCCTTGCAGAAAGCGCTGCGCGGTCTGGAAGTGGGCGCTACCGGCTTCGACCCGAAAGTGAGCCTCGACGACCCGGAAGCGCTGACCAAAATCCGCCGCGAGCTGAAAGATGCCGGCGCTGAGCGTATCTGGTATATCGCTGACGCGTTCCGCGCGGGCCTCTCGGTTGACGGCGTCTTCAACCTGACCAACATCGACCGCTGGTTCCTGGTCCTGCTGCCGGTGTCCTTCCTGATCTACACGGTCGCGATGGTCGGTGAGGCGCACCGGCTGCCGTTCGACATGCCGGAGTCCGAGGGCGACCTGGTCGGCGGCTATCTCACCGAGTACTCGTCCATCAAGTTCGCGTTCTTCATGATGTCCGAGTACATCCACATGGTCATCGTGTCCATGCTGATGGTCACCCTCTTCCTGGGCGGCTGGCGGGCCCCGGC
>NZ_BAAARJ010000102.1:0-509 GCF_039532135.1 Streptomyces axinellae | reverse complement strand
GCTGACCGGCAGGCGTCTCCAGCCGTACTACGACCGGGCAGACCGTCCGCGCATCGATGCGTGGCAGACCGTGGTGAACGGGCGACTGGGGCTGCACGACCCGAACGCACCGGAGAACCGGCGCGCGCTGGTGACGCCATCTTCGTTACCCAAAACGAAGCAGGAAGCCGCAGAGGCTATTACGCGGGGCTTACTGGCCCTCGCCTCGTCAGGGGAGCTTAAAACGCGTCAGGACGTCACTGAGGCGCTGGAAAGCGCAGGTTTTGAGGTCGTGCGCACCACAAAGAGCAGCATCAGCATTGCCGACCCGGACGGAGGGCGAAACATCCGACTTAAGGGAGCCATCTATGAACAGTCTTTTAACGCTGGCGAAGGACTTAGAGCAGAAATCGAAAGCGCAGCAGCAGAGTACCGGCGAAATGCTGAAAGCCGCATTCAGCGAGCACGAGAAGTCTGTCAGAGCGGAACTGAGCGAAAGCGGGAAGAGAATCAGCGCCGCCATCCGCGCC
>NZ_BAAARJ010000101.1:0-509 GCF_039532135.1 Streptomyces axinellae | reverse complement strand
GTCGCGATGGCGGCGGCGACCAGGGCGACGCCGCAGCCGATGAGCAGTCCGGTGCGGAAGCCGTTTTCGGAGGTGAAGGTGTGGCCGCCTGTGGTGGTGGTCAGCTGGGCGAGGACGACGCCGATGACGGCGGCGCCTGTGGAGGTGCCGAGTGAGCGCATGAGGGTGTTGAAGCCGTTGGCGGCGGCGGTCTCCGAGAGGGGGACGGAGCTCATGATGAGTGCGGGCATGGCTCCGTAGGCCAGGCCGACTCCGCTGTTGATCACGATGATGGTGAGCATGATGCCCCAGGCCGATCCCATCAGCGCCATGGACAGCCCGTAGCCGGCGGCGATGACCAGTACCCCGCTGATCAGCGTGAACTTCGGGCCGCGCGCATCGGTGAGCTTTCCGCCCAGTGGCGAGACGAGCATCATCATGATGCCGCCGGGCGCCATCCACAGCCCGGCCTCGACCATGGACTGGCCGAGCCCGTAGCCGGTTGCTGCGGGGAACTGGAGCAACTGCGG
>NZ_BAAARJ010000100.1:0-526 GCF_039532135.1 Streptomyces axinellae | reverse complement strand
ATTTCAGCGCAAAACATCGCCAAATCGACAGAATAATGTGAGCGAAATCCAATAAATCCGCCCTATAAGCAGGAGATCTTGACCACTATCACAGTTCTGCTTTTTATAAATGGAAACCGGTTTCCGTCTGATATCAAATCACCCACGCAATAACTTTTTACATTTTGAGGATGGTCGTCGATGTACAAGATTATGCTGTGCTGCTCTGTCGGGATGTCCACCAGTCTGCTGGTCAGAAAGATGGTTGAGGCGGCGAATGAACGTGACCTGCCGGTGCAGATTGACGCCTATGGCGTTTCCGAATTTGACATGCAGTTTCCGCAGTATCAGGTGGTGTTGCTTGGCCCCCAGGTGAAATACATGTTGAAAACCCTGTCTGACAAAGCGGCTTCCCTGAACATTCCCGTTCAGCCCATCGATACGATGGACTACGGTATGCAGCGGGGAGACAACGTCCTGAATTATGCTCTGTCGCTGATCCCAGCGGCGCACTGAGAGGTGTTGAAATGAGTTCTCTGTATCAGTC
>NZ_BAAARJ010000099.1:0-527 GCF_039532135.1 Streptomyces axinellae | reverse complement strand
GCGAAAATGGCCAGGGCTGGCGATTAAGGGGGCGAAGGTTTTCCTCCTTGATTTGACGCAAATTTTCCCGGGATTTTGCTGTTAGTTTCCTCCGCGCGATGAATCAACATCCTGCATGGAGGAATGCAATGGACGTCAGCCGCAGAAAGTTCTTTAAGATCTGCGCAGGCGGTATGGCCGGAACTACCGCCGCCGCCCTGGGCTTTGCCCCTAAAATGGCGCTGGCTCAGGCACGCAATTTCAAATTGCTGCGTGCGAAAGAGATCCGCAACACCTGCACTTACTGCTCCGTGGGCTGCGGGCTATTAATGTATAGCCTCGGCGACGGTGCGAAAAACGCCAAAGAAGCGATCTACCATATCGAAGGGGACCCGGACCATCCGGTGAGCCGCGGCGCGCTACGCGGCCACGAGCTCGCGGATGCACTCCTCGAACGCCGCGTGGTGCGCATCCACGTCTGCCCGGCTCGTCATGGGCGCCATGAGCGCCATGTTGTGGAACGGCGTGAGCATGATGCCGCGGTTGGC
>NZ_BAAARJ010000098.1:0-530 GCF_039532135.1 Streptomyces axinellae | reverse complement strand
CGTGCCCTGCGTGTACTCGGGGATGTGGACGTTGTCCAGCCAGACCTCGCCGCCGTCGATCTGCGCGAAGCCGTCCACCAGGGACGCGCGCCCCTGCCGCAGGGACTTCACCTACACACCAGCGTGCCTTCTCCCGAAGTTACGGCACCATTTTGCCTAGTTCCTTCACCCGAGTTCTCTCAAGCGCCTTGGTATTCTCTACCTGACCACCTGTGTCGGTTTGGGGTACGATTTAATGTTACCTGATGCTTAGAGGCTTTTCCTGGAAGCAGGGCATTTGTTACTTCAGCACCGTAGTGCCTCGTCATCACACCTCAGCCTTGATTATCCGGATTTGCCTGGACAATCAGCCTACATGCTTAAACCGGGACAACCGTCGCCCGGCTAACATAGCCTTCTCCGTCCCCCCTTCGCAGTAACACCAAGTACAGGAATATTAACCTGTTTCCCATCGACTACGCCTTTCGGCCTCGCCTTAGGGGTCGACTCACCCTGCCCCGATTAACGTTGGACAGGAACCCTTGGTCTTC
>NZ_BAAARJ010000097.1:0-535 GCF_039532135.1 Streptomyces axinellae | reverse complement strand
GTCATTGCACACGGTATAGCCGGCGACATAATCCATAGCCTCGGCTTCGCTGACGCGGCGCGCGGTTTTCCCAATCACCACCACCAGTTCGGCTTCGTAGTGCATGTATTCGACGTTATCCGGGCGTACCGACTGCTGCTGGTGGCCAGTAAAGGTGTTCGGCGCTTTGATGAATACCAAAGGCTCGGTTGGCGGTTTAAATTCCAGCTCGCTGGCGTGGTCGGCGTAATTCAGCCCCAGCGCGAACAGCGTGCCGTTGGCGGGCGGCAGCCAGCGGAATTCCCCTTCTTTTAATACCGTGCCATCGTCCAGGCGCACCTGGTCGCGTTCATTGACCAGCACGTCGCGTACCTGTCCCTGCCATTCAATGCGTGCCTGTTTCATGCCAGCTCTCCTTCTGCGACAACCGGGTTTTCGAGCGCGGGGAAACCGTCGGCGAGAATACGTACGCGGTCGCCGGGGCGCAGCGTGACGCGGGAGTGGGGCGTGCCGATAAGGACCGCGTCGCCGGGATTGAGGGTAGCGAACTCGCTTA
>NZ_BAAARJ010000096.1:0-544 GCF_039532135.1 Streptomyces axinellae | reverse complement strand
ATATCGCCACCGGTAAAACGGATGCCGATGGGCGGATTAAATCGCTCTATCCGCAGGCGGAGAATATGGAGCCGGGGGTGTATAAAGTGACGTTTAAAACCGGTGACTATTTTAAAAGCCAAAATATGAATACGTTCTTCCCGGTGATTCCGGTTATTTTCAATGTCACAAAGCAAAATCAAAAACTGCATATCCCGCTGCTGCTCAGTCAGTACGGATACTCTACCTACCGCGGCAGCTGATGACCCAAGCCGCTATCCAGCCAACGCCTGCGCGGCTTCCGCAGGCGTCACGCTTTTCTCGCACCACGATGTCCATGCCTAACGCTCGGTCTCTTTCTCTTTAAAGTGTTTAACGGCTTCGTCGTACATCGCCAGCAGGCCGGAAATTTCGCCTTCATATTGCGGCACGCGCTGGGCGCGAACGAGCTCAATCAGCAGCGCATAGGCTGCTTCTTCCGGGGCCGCATGTGGATTGATCAGTCCAGACATATCACCTCCTTAACAGTGGGCCTTTAGCCTACCCCTCGGCGGGAAAACGCAAC
>NZ_BAAARJ010000095.1:0-544 GCF_039532135.1 Streptomyces axinellae | reverse complement strand
TCACGAGGCGCTACCTAAATAGCTTTCGGGGAGAACCAGCTATCACGGAGTTTGATTGGCCTTTCACCCCTAACCACAAGTCATCCGCTAATTTTTCAACATTAGTCGGTTCGGTCCTCCAGTTAGTGTTACCCAACCTTCAACCTGCCCATGGCTAGATCACCGGGTTTCGGGTCTATACCCTGCAACTTAACGCCCAGTTAAGACTCGGTTTCCCTGCGGCTCCCCTATACGGTTAACCTTGCTACAGAATATAAGTCGCTGACCCATTATACAAAAGGTACGCAGTCACACCCGAAGGTGCTCCCACTGCTTGTACGTACACGGTTTCAGGTTCTTTTTCACTCCCCTCGCCGGGGTTCTTTTCGCCTTTCCCTCACGGTACTGGTTCACTATCGGTCAGTCAGGAGTATTTAGCCTTGGAGGATGGTCCCCCCATATTCAGACAGGATACCACGTGTCCCGCCCTACTCTTCGAGTTCACAACCTGTGCATTTTGGTGTACGGGACTATCACCCTGTACCGTCGGACTTTCCAGACCGTT
>NZ_BAAARJ010000094.1:0-551 GCF_039532135.1 Streptomyces axinellae | reverse complement strand
CGAAGGAGGCGGTTCCGCTGGCTCCCCTGCTTGTCGCCTTCACCGACAGCGAAGCGCTGATCCACCGGGTTCGCGCCGAACCGCTGGGCACGTATGCTCACCCCTGGCCCCAGGCGAAAGACTGGCCGATGCGCGCCACCCTCGCCCAGGCCGAGGAGATCGCCCGCCTCAGCGAAGGCTACCGACTCAACGCCGCGCCGGGAGACCCGACCCTGGCCCGCTGCGCCGAACAGCTGCGGCGCTACGCTGAACGTATCGAACAGGAGGCGACGGCGCCTGGCGAACAGCTGACCGCCGAACTGACTAACCCCTTTGCCCCGGCGCTGGCCGCCCTGCCCGACTGGGGGCCGACACCGATAGCGACTGAGCAACAGGCTAAAACGTCATGATGATCCTTCCTTTCTCCGCGCGCCTGCGCGGCACTCTTTTTACCCTGACGCTGACGCTGCTCAGCGGCTGCGCGCTGATCCAGGATGAGCCTGCCCAAGTCGGATCGTAGCCATGTCGTTCTGTGAGCCAAGGAGTTGCCCGTTGTATTTGTCTTCCTAAGA
>NZ_BAAARJ010000093.1:0-562 GCF_039532135.1 Streptomyces axinellae | reverse complement strand
CCAAGCAGCAGCTGGGCCTGTCGCCGCAGGACAGCCTCGGCAGCCGCAGCAAAGCCATGGGCATCGCCCGCAACGTGGGCGCGCAGTATGTGCTTTACTCCAATGCCACCGGCAACGTCAACGCGCCTGAGCTGAAAATGCAGCTCATGCTGGTGCAAACCGGTGAGATAATCTGGTCAGGTAAAGGTGCTGTTCAGCAACAATAAGCTAACGCGCGACGAGCTCTTGTCGCGCTTCTTTCCCCATTATCATCCTGTCGCCTCGCTGGGATTAGCGCGCGAAAAAGGCTACACT
Organism: Streptomyces axinellae; assembly: GCF_039532135.1. Taxonomy (NCBI): domain Bacteria; kingdom Bacillati; phylum Actinomycetota; class Actinomycetes; order Kitasatosporales; family Streptomycetaceae; genus Streptomyces; species Streptomyces axinellae. The sequence goes on along the minus strand of NZ_BAAARJ010000093.1, from coordinate 268 downwards.
TCGGCTTTGAACTATCTATCAAAATAGAAAGAGGCGAAGTCCAACGTGGCTCAATTCGTTTATACCATGCATCGTGTCGGCAAAGTGGTTCCGCCGAAACGTCATATTTTGAAAAATATCTCCCTCAGCTTTTTCCCTGGCGCGAAAATCGGTGTGCTCGGTCTGAACGGCGCCGGTAAATCTACCCTGCTGCGCATCATGGCCGGTATCGACACCGAGATCGAAGGTGAAGCGCGTCCGCAGCCCGGCATCAAAATCGGCTACCTGC
>NZ_BAAARJ010000092.1:0-565 GCF_039532135.1 Streptomyces axinellae | reverse complement strand
GGGCGAGCCGCTGCCGCTGCTCTCCCAGGTGGCGGAGCGCTGCCGTCGTCACGACATGATGGCGAATATCGAAATTAAGCCGACCACCGGGCTGGGGCCGCAGACCGGGAAAGTGGTGGCGCTGGCCGCGCGCGATCTATGGCAAGGCATGACCGCGCCGCTGCTCTCCTCTTTTGAAATCGACGCCCTGGAGGCGGAAGGTTTTCAGCTCACCCGCGATGCTGGCGGGATCCCGAATGCCTTTATCGCCAGCGTCGGTGAGGGCCAACCGGTCATTGCCCTGCTCGGCGAATTTGACGCCCTGGCGGGACTCAGCCAGCAGGCCCACAGCGCGGAACCGACGCCCTTGACGCCGAGGTTCCTGGCGTTGGCCAGGCCGAAGGTCCGCCACTCGGCGGGTGAGAGCACGTCGTTGATCAGCGGCAGCGCGCTGTCCTCCTCGTGCCCGAAGTGGTGGTCCATCACCTGGTAGAGGTCCTGGATGCGGGCTGCGAGGTCGTCGGCGCCGGACCTGAGGGCGGTGTCGACCGCGGTGATCCGCGGGCCGAGTTCGGCGTGCTCGGCC
>NZ_BAAARJ010000091.1:0-593 GCF_039532135.1 Streptomyces axinellae | reverse complement strand
CTGCCGACAGAATAGAGGCGAAGTCCATGCCCCAGTCGGCAAGAAACGCCGCGTTCGGCTCGTTGAGCTCGAACTGCACATGGTAATCATCCACCTTTTTCACCGATTTAATCAGCTTATCGAGGCCCACGTCGTGGAAGTATTCATAGTTCCCCTGCGACACCTTATGATAAGGATGCTGAGGATCCATCTGGCGCAGCACGGAGAACAGGACGTCGTCGGCGTTAAAATCGCGGGTCGGTTTGAAGAATTTGTTGCTGTTGAACTTCACCCCCTGACGCAGAGTAAAGGTCCAGGTTTTGCCATCCTCAGAGACGTGCCACTCGGTGGCCAGCGACGGGATCGGCGTATTTTTCACCGGGTCAAAGCTCACCAGACGGTTATACAGTACCTGCGAGCTGGCGACGAACGACGGACCGGAGCTGGCGATCTGCGGATTGAAGGACTCCGGAGAGGCTTCTGAGCAGTAGACCAGAGTGTCATTGCCTGCGGCCCAGGCGGCGCCGGCCGGCAGCAGGGCGCTCAGCAGCAGCGCCAGCGTGGTTTTCCCTGTAGACATGGTTATAAGTCCTGATTATTGATTATAAGAACGG
>NZ_BAAARJ010000090.1:0-594 GCF_039532135.1 Streptomyces axinellae | reverse complement strand
CAGTATGGGCTGCCGTGCGATGTCGCGGGCATCAAGGCAGCCGTGGGGCCGGATGTTGTGGTGATCGAGGATGTGGCCCAGACCTGGGGCTCCACGGTGAACGGCGTCCCGGCCGGGTCGCTTGGCATCCTGGCCGTCACCTCCTTCGGCCCGTCCAAGCCGGTGGCCCTCGGCGCGGGGGGCGCGCTCCTCGGGCCGCCTGAGCTGGTGACGGGGGCAGTCGCGCGCGGGGACGGCAGGGACCGGCTGCTGGCCCGGCCGCCTTCTCCGGCACGGTTTCCCGCACCGCTGCTGGCCGCGCTGCCGGCTGCGCTGGAACGCGCCGACCACCTGCTGCGGCAGCGTCGGGCGGCAGTGGCCCGCTTCGCGGCAGACGAGCTGGCCGCAGCGTTCCGGCTGCCCCCGGCACCGCCGGACTCCACCGCCGGCTGGACCAGGACCCCGCTGTATCCCCTGGCGCCCGCGGCCTCCGATACCCGGGCGCAGGTCGAGCGGCTGGAGGCGCGCTACGGGCCGGTCCAGCACATGCACGCGCTGCCTCCGTCCGCACTGCCCATGTTCCGCCGAAGCACCGTACGCGTGGTGCCCGGCGGG
>NZ_BAAARJ010000089.1:0-609 GCF_039532135.1 Streptomyces axinellae | reverse complement strand
ATGGTGGCATCCACCAAAGTGCCTTGGGTCATCATGACGCCTGCTTCGGCCAGCCAGCGATTGATGGTCTTGAACAATTGACGGGCCAGTTGATGCTGCTCGAGCAGGTGGCGGAAATTCATGATGGTGGTGCGATCCGGCAGGGCGCTATCCAGGGATAATCGGGCAAACAGGCGCATGGAGGCGATTTCGTACAGGGCATCTTCCATGGCACCGTCGCTCAGGTTGTACCAATGCTGCATGCAGTGAATACGCAGCATGGTCTCCAGCGGATAGGGCCGTCGGCCATTGCCCGCCTTGGGATAAAACGGCTCGATGACAGCGGTCATATTCTGCCATGGCAGAATCTGCTCCATGCGGGAGAGGAAAATCTCTTTTCGGGTCTGACGGCGCTTAGTGCTGAATTCACTATCGGCGAAGGTGAGTTGATGGCTCATGATGTCCCTCTGGGATGCGCTCCGGATGAATATGATGATCTCATATCAGGAACTTGTTCGCACCTTCCCTAACCTTTGTCTTTTTGTTCTGCGCAGCATATAAGAAAAAAAAGAAAAACAATAAGCAAATAATTAAGTCATCGACCCTTAACCCAGCGTTAAACCCTCCCCC
>NZ_BAAARJ010000088.1:0-630 GCF_039532135.1 Streptomyces axinellae | reverse complement strand
GCACCCTGCACCTCGACGAGCCGACACCCCACGTGGACTGGTCCAGCGGAAACGTCACCCCCTTGACCGGTGACGAAAACTGGCCCCACACCGGACACCCCCGCCGCGCCGCCGTCTCCTCCTTCGGCATCAGCGGCACCAACGCCCACATCATCCTCGAAGCCCCACCCGAAACACCCACCGAAGAACACCCCGAACCCTCAAATCTCCCGGTGCTGCTGTCCGGAAAGAACGAGCCCGCACTACGCCAACAAGCCAGCCAGTTGGCCACGTTCATCAGCGCGCACCCCGAGTCCGACATCGCCGAGATCGCCCGCACCCTGGCCACCTCACGCACCCACCACCCCCACCGAGCCGGCATCGTCAGCCAAGAACGCGAAGAGGTCCTTACCGCACTCCACGCCCTCGCACAAGGCGAGGAATCCCCCGCCGTAGTGCAGGGCGTCGCCACCGAACCGGGGAAGATCGCGTTCCTCTACCCCGGACAAGGCTCCCAACGCCCAGGCATGGGCTCACAGCTCTACGAAACACACCCCGTCTTCGCACACAAACTCGACGAGATCTGCGCCCACTTCGACCCCCACCTCCCACACCCCCTCCGCGACATCATGTTCGCCCCCCACAACCACC
>NZ_BAAARJ010000087.1:0-636 GCF_039532135.1 Streptomyces axinellae | reverse complement strand
GGTACGCTGCATGGCGAACGCGGCGTCATTTAGCGCCTGCAGCCACGGCGTGCGGTCGTCATCGTTGAGCGGCTCGCCGGAGGCCATCTTGGTGATATTGCTGCGCGGATGGAGAAAGTCGCCGTCAAGAAACGCGGCATGCAGTTGATGCGCCACTTCGCTGGCGATGGCGGTAGGCGCCGATTTGGCGGCGGTGAAAGCCGAAAGCTGCGGCGACTGCGGAACCTACCTGAAGATTATGTATCAGGAGAAGGATCCGAAAGTCGAAGCCGTCGCCGACGATTTGGCCTCCCTGGTGCTCGACGCCCGCATGGAACAGGAGGGCTTCGCCAGAAGCTCAATTAACCCGTTCATGTTCCCCGGCGAAGGGGAGTAAGTTCTGCAGTATGATTTCGGGCGGCTCTTGTCGCCCGTTTTCCTTCTTGTGACACGAACGTGCGCAGGGATTATTCACACGCGTCACTGACCGTTATCAGAGGCCAACCTTTGGCTGGAGATATTCGTTTCAGACGAGTCTGTCGCTCACTTGTCGTCCTCCTGCCACTCGAATTATTCAGGGTGGATTTCGTACGGCGTGACTACGCCAGGAATACCGGCAAAATCCTTCGTATTCCGCGTAATTAGTTCCAGACGATG
>NZ_BAAARJ010000086.1:0-654 GCF_039532135.1 Streptomyces axinellae | reverse complement strand
ACTTTTACTTAAAGATGACAGAAATGTGACAGCACAGGACTGTCTTCTCTGGAATGATTATGACGTAAGGAAATTCTAATGAAAAAGCGTGTTCTTGCCCTTTGCCTGGCCAGTTTCTTCTCCGTTAACGCCTTTGCTCTGGTTCCCCCCGGGAACGATGTCACCACCAAGCCCGATCTCTACTATCTGACCAATGCCCAGGCCATCGACAGCCTGGCGCTGTTGCCACCACCGCCGGCGGTGGGCAGTATCGCATTTTTAAACGATCAGGCGATGGATGAGCAAGGACGTCTGCTGCGCAATACCGAGCGCGGGAAGCTGGCGGCAGAGGATGCCAACCTCAGCGCGGGCGGCGTGGCCAACGCCTTCTCCAGCGCCTTTGGTTCGCCGATCACCGAGAAAGACGCGCCGCAGCTTCACAAACTGCTGACCAATATGATTGAAGACGCCGGCGACCTGGCGACCCGCAGCGCGAAAGAGAAATACATGCGCATTCGCCCGTTTGCGTTCTATGGCGTCTCCACCTGCAATACCACCGAACCCGCGCCAATCTTCCCCCCACGCCCGACTTCAATATTGCCGAGGATCTTCGCCCCGGCGCCAATCATTACGCCTTCGCGAATTTTCGGATGACGGTCGCCGCTGGTTTTACCG
>NZ_BAAARJ010000085.1:0-662 GCF_039532135.1 Streptomyces axinellae | reverse complement strand
TGAGCCTTTTCCAACCTGATCCGGTGGGTGTGTAGTTGGGCTGGGGGCAGTGTCCGGGCGTGAAGAAGCTCCTGGTAGACGGGTGATTGTCGAGATCAACTGTCCAGCCAGGAGCTTCCGCGTGCTTGTCTACCCGTCCGGCGTCGATGTGTCCACCTCGACCCTGCGCTACCTGACTGCCCGTCTGTGGGGCCCGCCGCCGGGAACGCGGAACACGACGGCGCCGACTGCCCGCCGGACGACAGGCGCTGCTCGTGCTCGCGCACCTGCGCTCCTCCGGGCACACCTATGCCCAACTCGCGGCCGGGTTCGGCGTCGGCACCACCACCGCCTACCGATACATCGTCCAAGCGGTCGAGGCCCTGGCCGCCTTCGCACCGACCCTCGCCGAAGCGGTGAGGACCGCCTCCACCAAGGCATTCGTGGTCCTGGACGGCACGCTGCTGCCGATCGACAGGAACGCCGCCGACGGGCCCTTCTACTCCGGGAAGCACAAGAGGCACGGCATGAACGTGCAGGTCATCGCCGATCCGCGCGGCCGGCTGCTGTGGGCCTCGCCCGCGCTGCCCGGAGCAGTCCACGACATCAAGGCCGCACGAACACACGGCATCATCGACGCCCTGGCCGAGACAGGAGTGAAGTGCTGGGCCGACAAGGGCTAC
>NZ_BAAARJ010000084.1:0-663 GCF_039532135.1 Streptomyces axinellae | reverse complement strand
GGTCTCCTCCAGTTAAGGAAGTGATCAGGAACACCACTGGTCAGACGGCCATCCACCTGGAATTCCGGTGGCCATCAGCCTGGACTCGGCTGGCCGCACATCTGGACTTTGTCACGGCCACCGTCATTCTCCTTGTCGCGGGATGTCGCACGTAATCAGAATCGGGATTCCGACTGTGGCGGATGCGGCTCGGGGGAGTAGTGTCTCATCCCAGATACTACACAGCGCATCACAGTGATGCAGCACCTTGGATCCACTTCTACCTTCAAGGTGATACCCGGTCGAATGCCATCCGGGAACGGCCGGTTGTCCTGTACGCTGAGATTTCCGTGGAGCTTGGCCACGACGGGCTTGGGGGAGTTGAGGAGAGCGTCAGGGTGGAGCGAAGCGGAGCCCGTATCCGGCGGAGGAGGTGCCCGATCCAGCCCCGATGGGCCGTCACCTCCGTTATGGGGGTGGTGATCTGGTTCCCCAGTGGCTACCCAGACCCGCGCGCGATGCACCCTCCTCTTGTAGCCAGCCCTAGGAATCCCGCTTGCGGGATTCCTGCAATTCGCGCTTGCGCGAATTGACACGCTTTTAGAATTCCGCTTGCGGAATTCGATTCCCGCGCTTGCGCGGGAATCTGGCGGAGCGTCAGCGGAGCCATGCCCGAAGCGAAGC
>NZ_BAAARJ010000083.1:0-678 GCF_039532135.1 Streptomyces axinellae | reverse complement strand
GCACCCTGCACCTCGACGAGCCGACACCCCACGTGGACTGGTCCAGCGGAAACGTCACCCCCTTGACCGGTGACGAAATCTGGCCCCACACCGGACACCCCCGCCGCGCCGCCGTCTCCTCCTTCGGGATCAGCGGCACCAACGCCCACGTGATCCTGGAAGCCGCACCCGAAACACCCGCCGAAGAGCACCCCGAACAGGGCGAGTCCCCCGGCCTGCCGGTGCTGCTGTCCGCCAAGAACGAGCCCGCGCTACGCCAACAAGCCAGCCAGTTGGCCACGTTCATCAGCGCGCACCCGGACGTCGATATCGCCGAGATCGCCCGCACCCTAGCCACCTCACGCACCCACCACCCCCACCGGGCCGGCATCGTCAGCCAAGAACGCGAGGAGTTGCTGGCCGGGCTTGAAGCCCTCGGGCAGGGACTACCGCACACGTCGGTGGTGGAAGGAGTCGCCCCCGCCGAACCCGGGAAGACCGTGTTCGTCTTCCCCGGACAAGGCTCGCAATGGGCCGGCATGGGCGTAGAACTACTGGACTCCTCCCCCGTATTCGCGCAAAGTCTGCGCGAATGCGCCGACGCCTTGAGTGCGTACGTGGACTGGGACCTGTTCGACGTCCTCCACGAACGCGACGGAGCACCCGGGCTGGAACGGGTCGATGTCGTCCAACCCGCCC
>NZ_BAAARJ010000082.1:0-701 GCF_039532135.1 Streptomyces axinellae | reverse complement strand
ACGTTGAAATGGCGCAGAAGCTGATCGCCAATAACGCCGTTGATATTGCCGTCGAAGAGACTCCGGATTTTATTCATCTCGATTTAACCCTCTCTGCTGGCGAGAATTGCTGTCGTGTCGTGGTCAAAGGAACCCACACCAACGTGGTCGAGCTTTATATTAATGGCCAGCCGCAGCCATTAAGCGAAAAACAGAATACGCACACCCAGCGCGAAACGCTGCCCACTTTCTCGCTACAACAGGCTTACGACTTTATTAATCGCGTCGACTTTAATGATATTCGCTTTATTCTCGACGCCGCGCGCTTAAACTCCGCGCTGGCGGCAGAAGGCAAAACAAAAAAATATGGCCTGAACATTAACGGTACCTTTTCTGACGCAGTGAAAAACGGCCTGATGAGCAACGATCTGTTAAGCAAGGTGATCATCAACACCGTCGCCGCTTCAGATGCCCGCATGGGCGGCGCGCCGGTGGTAGCGATGTCTAACTTCGGCTCAGGCAATCAGGGCATTACAGCAACCATACCGGTAGTGGTGGTTGCAGAGCATCTCGGCGTCGATGAAGAGACCCTGGCTCGCGCTTTGTCTCTATCTCATCTCACCGCCATCTCAATTCATTCTCGTTATACGCGCTTATCTGCGCTATGCGCAGCCTCAACCGCCGCTATGGGCGCCGCCGCCGGTATGGCCTGGCTGTTTACC
>NZ_BAAARJ010000081.1:0-735 GCF_039532135.1 Streptomyces axinellae | reverse complement strand
GCCGGACGGGAGCCCGGCGCCGGAAAAGAGGAACCATGTCCGCCAAGCTCAACCGCGCCGTACGCTGCACCGCCGCCGTGCTGGCCGTCATCGCGGTCGGCGCCGGAGCCACCGCCTGCGACTCCGGCTCCTCCTCCAAAGCCGGCGCCTCCTCCTCCAGCAAGACCGGCTCGCACGAAGCCGGGTCGAAGGAAGCCGGGTCGAAGATCAAGGAGACCGCCGCGAAGGGCTCGCGCACCGACGCGGTCAACATCGCCTCCACCAGCGCCCGCGCCACCACCGCCCAGAGCAAGCGCTGCCACACCGGGGAACTGCGCTACACCTGGGGCGGCCCGCACGGCTCCGCCCCCGACATGGAAGCCGACCACCAGCAGATGGCCACCATCAAGCTCACCAACAGCGGTGGCCGCACCTGCACCCTCAAGGGCTTCCCCGGTGTCCGCCTCATCAGCAAGAGCGGTGTCGCCTGGGACCTGCGCCGCTCCTCCGACACCCCCAGCAAGATCACCCTCAAGCCCGGCGAGGACACCGCCATGGCCTCCATGAACATCCTCCCCGTCCCCTCCGCCATGGAAGGCGCCAAGCGCTTCAAGGTCAGCAAGGTCCTCCTCACCCCGCCCGACGAGACCACCCACGTCACCCTCAAGTGGCCCTACGGCGGCTCCCTCCTCGACCAGTCCGGCGCCACCCGCCCCGGCACCTTCGTCAACATCATCAGCGTCGGCTGACCACCAC
>NZ_BAAARJ010000080.1:0-778 GCF_039532135.1 Streptomyces axinellae | reverse complement strand
AGTGCAGCGGCTGATGGCAGAACTGTCACTCCGGTCTGTGATAAGGGCGAAAAAATATCGTGCCTGGAAAGGGAGAACGGGCGAGGCCGCGCCCAATATCCTGAGCCGGAACTTCGGTGCGTCAAAAGCCAACGAAAAATGGGTAACAGATGTGACAGAGTTCCCGGTACAGGGAAAAAAGCTTTACCTGTCGTCAGTTCTCGATCTGTTTAACCGGGAGGTTATCGCCTACAGCCTGTCGGAAAGGCCGGTGATGGAGATGGTGAATACGATGCTGGACGGTGCGTTCCCGAAGCTCAGACCGGGAGATGCTCCGCTGCTGCACTCGGATCAGGGCTGGCATTACAGGATGAGGAGCTATCAGGAACGTTTAAAGGCGCATGGGATGACGCAGAGTATGTCGCGTAAAGGAAACTGCCTGGATAATGCAGTGATGGAAAACTTCTTCGGGACCCTGAAATCGGAGTGTTTTTATCTGAGGGAGTTCAGGAGTGTCAGTGCGCTAAGAAAAGCCGTAGAGGACTATATCCATTACTACAACAACGAGCGGATAAGCCTGAAATTAAAAGGCCTGAGTCCGGTAGAGTACCGAACCCAGGCTCTGAGAGCCGCTTAATATGAACCATCCAACTTTATGGGGTCAGTCCAGCAGCGCCGCCGGGCATCATCAGTGCACAACTGGCCAAAAATACCACCAAAATCACAATAAACGTCTTTACTCACGTTTTCAGCCGGCTATTCGCTATTTTGTGATATCTTCCATTGCATTTTTTTATCG
>NZ_BAAARJ010000079.1:0-794 GCF_039532135.1 Streptomyces axinellae | reverse complement strand
GGCGGGTCTGGCCAGGTCACGGACCCGGCGCACGATGAGGCGGGCCGTGACGCGATCTGCTTTCTTGCGGCCGGCGAACGCGGTGTAGGCGGGGATCTCGGCGACCTCGGCATTGGAGATGAGCTCGCCGGTGTCCGGATCGGGAATCCCGGTCGGGCAGGTGATCTGCTGCCATGCCCCGTCCGGGACAGCCAGGACTGCGCGTTTGACGGAGGGGTTCATGCCGGTGGAGATGGAGAAGCGGGCGCCGGCCCGACGGCAGGCGGCGATGACGCCGGCGTTGTAGAACTGGGAGTCCGCGCGCAGGATGCGGGTGCCGGTGCAGCCGGCCTCGACGCCGGTGGCCAGGGCCTCGCTGACCAGTTTCGGGGCGCCGCGGGAATCGGCTGCTTTGCCGCGCCGCATCCGCACGGTGGCGATCACCGGCCGCGAGGCGAGGGTGCAGATCGTGGCGAGCAGGGGGTGCAGGGTCCGGATCGCCTTGAACCGTCCGTACTCGGCGCCCTGCTTGGTGCGGCCGTACACACGCTTGTGGGTGGAGTCGACATCGATGAACGCCTTCTCGCCCGAGCCGGGAAGCAGCGGGGCGTGTGCGACCAGCGCACCCAGGAACCCGCGGTGCACCGCAGGCAGTTGGAGGGCGTGGCCGTGAGTGAACGCACGCAGGAACGTGCCCGGCGTGGATGGGGCGCGGACGCCGCCGAACAGGGCCGGCATCGCGCCGTGCCGCAGAACGGCCAGGTCGTCGATGCTGTCCGCGCCCGCGACCATGCCACCCACGATGCTGGTGACCT
>NZ_BAAARJ010000078.1:0-809 GCF_039532135.1 Streptomyces axinellae | reverse complement strand
CGGCATAAGGTCCTCCCGGATATATCGCGAAAAGAAAGCACTTCACACGTCAACGTGCCACAGAAGATCACCGGTTCGACTCCGAACGTAGACCCGTGAACTCCTCGACACGACCCAGCGGTACACCGTTCCCCTACGACTACGCATACGCACCGGGTACCGGTTCAACACCGCGCGCGAGCCGTGCCGTTGGGGCACGTCAGCGCCCGGCCGTCCCCTTGGACCGAGGCCGGGGCTGGGACCAGGCCGTCCCGGCCGGCGCATACACCTGTGAGGCCGACTGCGGATTCTGCTGCATCCGCTGGCCCAAGGAGGTCTGCTGAGCCTGCCAGTTCCGCGAAGGCAACAGAGCCTGCTGGGAATGCTGGACGTACGAGGCGACGGGGAACGGGGTTCAGCAGCCGCGTACAGCGACCCGTCGAACTGCGGCTGCCCTCCGTGCTGAAAGGAACTCTCCGCGACCGAAGCAGGACCGCCGTGCTGACGAAAGGAATCGTCCGGCGCCAACATTTTGACCACGTCGAACTGCACGGTCTTCCCGTCCGACAGCGTGGTCATCGGGAAACCCGCTACATTGCTCAGCTCCGCACATTCCGCGGGGCCCGCCGCATATCGGGGATCACCGGACAGCAGTTCCTGCATCCGGCGACAAGTGCCCTCCCCCGTGGGCACACCGCATCATGAGGGGGCCGGCCCCTTGCCCTTGCCCGTGACCTGGCCCTGAGGCTGGGACTGGAGCCAGGCCACCCCGGACCGTGCGTACACCTGCGGCGGGCCCGGCTGCTGAACCTGCTGGGCCTGCCAGTTCG
>NZ_BAAARJ010000077.1:0-835 GCF_039532135.1 Streptomyces axinellae | reverse complement strand
CCAGGGCTGAGGTGAGCTGCCAGTGCGTTTGAATGTAGGGATCGAGGTTCCACATCAGGTTACGTTCGTTACGTCGCATATCACCTTTGGTGCCGAGATCGTAAACGCCGTTCTGATAAACAAAGTTCTCATAGCCTTTGCGCTGTTCGGTCATCGCCTCGTAATCAAGGCCGGTGGTGATGGCGTAAGGGATAAAACCGCTGTCATCGTGGTGTGTCCAGCGCGTGGCTTTGTTGAATAAATCAGATTTCGGGTAAGTCTCCCCCGTAGCGGGTTGTGTTTTCAGGCAATACGCACGCTTTCAGGCATACCTGCTTTCGTCATTTTGTTCAGCGCTCGTACCAGGGCCATAGCCTCCGCAACCTGACCATCGTAGTCACGCAGCGTCAGTGAACCCCCGAACAGCTGTTTTACCCGGTACATCGCCGTTTCCGCTATCGAGCGACGGTTGTAATCTGTTGTCCATTTCCACCGCGCATTACTCCCGGTCATTCGCTGATTAGCCACTGCACGGTTACGGTCTGCATATTCACCGGGCCAGTAACCCGCACCTTTTCGGGGCGGGATAAGCGCGCTGATTTTCTTACGCCGCAGTTCATCGTGACAGAGCCGGGTATCGTAAGCTCCATCGGCGGCGGCTGACCTGATTTTCCGGTGGGTTTGCCGGATTAACCCGGGGAAGGCCTCTGAGTCCGTAACGTTGTTCAGCGACAGGTCAGCGCAGATGATTTCATGTGTTTTACTGTCAACTGCCAGATGCAGCTTACGCCATATACGACGGCGTTCCTGGCCATGCTTTTTGACTTTCCACTCGCCTTCACCGAAGACCTTCAGC
>NZ_BAAARJ010000076.1:0-845 GCF_039532135.1 Streptomyces axinellae | reverse complement strand
ATTTGGCGAGTCTGCGGTAGCAGATGAGGGTGCAGGCGATGCTGGTGAAGGCCAGGAAGTGCTCGGCTTTGCGCTCGTAGCGGCGGTGCAGGCGGCGGCATCCGGTGAGCCAGGACATCGTGCGCTCTACGGTCCAGCGGTGGCGGCCCAGACGGGTCGAGGACTCGATGCCCTTGCGTGCAATGCGGTGCCTGATGCCGCGGCCACGTAACCATCGCCGCAGGTGGTCGTAGTCGTATCCCTTGTCGCCGTGGAGCTTTGCCGGTCTGCGTCGCCGGCGCCCGCGCCTGGAGCGGATGGGTGGTATGCCCTTCACGAGCGGGATCAGCGCCTGGCTGTCGTGGAGGTTCGCTCCCGAGATTCCGGCGGACAGGGGCAGACCGGTCCGCTCGGTGATCAGATGGATCTTCGAGCCGTACTTGCCCCGGTCAACAGGATTCGGACCTGTCAGATCCCCCTTTTCAGGGCCCGCATGTTCACCGAGTCGATCGCACAGCGGGACCAGTCGAGCTCGCCGCGGGCGCCGAGCTCGTCGAGGATCAGACGGTGAAGCTTGGCCCACACCCTGGCCTTCGTCCACTCGGCAAAGCGCCGGTGAGCCGTCGCCCCCGACGGGCCGAACGACGCGGACGGCAGCTGCTGCCACGTGCAGCCCGACGTGGCCACGAACACGATTGCAGCCAGTACCTCACGGTCACCGTGCCGACGCCGGCCGCCGCCTTGCGGTCTCGACGGAGCCTCCGGGACCACCCGCTGGAACAGTTCCCACAACTCATCCGGCACCAGCCGCTCAACGATCGAGACCACAACCGAAAGCCTACCGAGCCAAATGAGATGACGTCTTA
>NZ_BAAARJ010000075.1:0-888 GCF_039532135.1 Streptomyces axinellae | reverse complement strand
CCAAAATTCCGCCCGCACCGGATGAAAATACCTGGCAAATATTCAAAAACGCCCCTCTGGATTTCAGACCATGAAAGCTTTTACTCTGACAGTGCTGGCGGCCATGTTCCTCACTCCGGTACATGCGATACCACTAAAACCCGTAACCACACTGCAGCCAACCTACCCGGTACAGGCCGCAGCAAAACGCATCGAAGGTCAGGTGACCGCCACGTTTGATATTCTGGACGATGGACGAGTGGACAACGTGTCGCTTACCGGCTGTCACCTTTTTTTTCGGGAAACGCTGACGGCAATGAGGCACTGGCTATATCCCGCAGGGCACCCGGCAATGCGACAGGTTATAAATTTTGAATTCAGTCTGAAAAATGACGGCTTACAGGATCCGCGACCAGTCACCACCCAAAAGCTCAATGATGATGGTTGCCGCCAGTAACAGGTCCTTTAACCCGCAGGCTGCAATAGTCCTGGATGATGAGTGAGCCTGTAGCAGCCCTGATTAGTGGAAGCGAAGCTGAAAAATGGGCAGCAAAAGCCGTATTTCTGGCAAATAGCGCCGCCACGGATTAAAGTAGTCATGTGTAATACATATGACTACAAAGGGGCTTTTATGTCATCAGCAACATCCATCAGGCTCGATGAAGAACTTAAGGACCGGCTGAAAACGCTGGCCGATGACCGGCACCGCTCAGCGCACGCGCTAATGCTGGAGGCAATCACCGAATACATCGACCGGGAAGAGAAGCGCAGCCAGTACCTGCGGGACGGACAGGCCGCATGGCAGCACTATCAGGAAACGGGTCTGCACCTTACTGCGGAAGAAGCGGAAGCCTGGATAAGTACCTGGGGAACTGAGAACGAGCAGGATGCTCCGCCATGCCACAGGTA
>NZ_BAAARJ010000074.1:0-1005 GCF_039532135.1 Streptomyces axinellae | reverse complement strand
GGTGTACCGCTGGGTCGTGTCGAGGAGTTCACGGGTCTACGTTCGGAGTCGAACCGGTGATCTTCTGTGGCACGTTGACGTGTGAAGTGCTTTCTTTTCGCGATATATCCGGGAGGACCTTATGCCGCGTCGTCTCCGTGGTGAGGATTATGCGAAAGCATTCCGCGCCTATTACAAGAAGCATCCACAGGTGAGTGGAAGAATGCCTGCCCGGGATGTGGTTGAAGGAGACGTAAAAATTGGGGCGCGGGCGGCGAATTTGCACAATCCCAAGAACTATTCGACGGTGAGCCCCGAAGAGGAGGAGGTGCTGAGGGAATATGGTGTTGCGCTGGCAAAGAATAAGGATGGCCGACTGAAAATCAGCAGCGTAAAGATCGCCCCGACCGAAAAGTCGAACGAAACCGACCTGAGGCATGCTGCGGATGTCCGCACGCTTTATGCCCCGGGTGGACAGCCGTACGGAACCCTCCCGAACTCGACCACGAGCACGGGCCGGCGCCTGAACGACTTGGTGCGAATGGGAGGAAAGTGTACGGCGGGGCATGAGGAAGGGTGGGCGTTGGAGCGGGACGCGGGCCTCCCGCTGATCAAGACGGAGACTGGCCGCTTCAGGATTGACGGGGCAGTGCTGGAAGGTATCAAGCCCCGTATTTACTACTTCGGTGAGCCCGCGTCCGTGGCGAGTTCTGGTCTGCCGCTGGATGCGTCGCAGGGTCATCAGTTTCCGCCGCAGTACCAGGCCCTGGACGCATCGCAGGGATGGGACCAGTCGGGGTACGCATTGCAGATGTTCATGCAGGAATGGGGCCGGCCGTACGCGGTCCTGGAGGGCGGCGCGGAAAACGATGTCGTGTATGGCTCTGGGGCATATGGGCCCGGCGCCGTGCTGCCCTCGGTTGGGGATGTGTCCATGGCGGGTGTATGGGACCCGCAGGTCGATATGAGCTCGGTGGCCGTGGGCGACCCTGCCTTTGGCAGCGGCCCGGGCCCCAATCCCGGATT
>NZ_BAAARJ010000073.1:0-1135 GCF_039532135.1 Streptomyces axinellae | reverse complement strand
TCTTCCTCAGTGAAACCACTGATTTTAATGAAGTCAGGATTAACGTACGTGATATGGCTTTGAGGGGAGGTAGTCGAAAGGGCACTGTTGCAAAGTTAGCGATGAGGCAGCCTTTTGTCTTATTCAAAGGCCTTACATTTCAAAAACTCTGCTTACCAGGCGCATTTCGCCCAGGGGATCACCATAATAAAATGCTGAGGCCTGGCCTTTGCGTAGTGCACGCATCACCTCAATACCTTTGATGGTGGCGTAAGCCGTCTTCATGGATTTAAATCCCAGCGTGGCGCCGATTATCCGTTTCAGTTTGCCATGATCGCATTCAATCACGTTGTTCCGGTACTTAATCTGTCGGTGTTCAACGTCAGACGGGCACCGGCCTTCGCGTTTGAGCAGAGCAAGCGCGCGACCATAGGCGGGCGCTTTATCCGTGTTGATGAATCGCGGGATCTGCCACTTCTTCACGTTGTTGAGGATTTTACCCAGAAACCGGTATGCAGCTTTGCTGTTACGACGGGAGGAGAGATAAAAATCGACAGTGCGGCCCCGGCTGTCGACGGCCCGGTACAGATACGCCCAGCGGCCATTGACCTTCACGTAGGTTTCATCCATGTGCCACGGGCAAAGATCGGAAGGGTTACGCCAGTACCAGCGCAGCCGTTTTTCCATTTCAGGCGCATAACGCTGAACCCAGCGGTAAATCGTGGAGTGATCGACATTCACTCCGCGTTCAGCCAGCATCTCCTGCAGCTCACGGTAACTGATGCCGTATTTGCAGTACCAGCGTACGGCCCACAGAATGATGTCACGCTGAAAATGCCGGCCTTTGAATGGGTTCATGTGCAGCTCCATCAGCAAAAGGGGATGATAAGTTTATCACCACCGACTATTTGCAACAGTGCCCCTGAAAATGGGTATCGGTGGCGGCGCATCGAAAGCCGCACAGACGCTCAGTGACTACTACATCAAACGTGCCGAACAGTATCACCCGGTGATACCGATTGGTGCGGGCAACGAAGTGACCGTGGTGTTCCAGGACGGCTTCCAGCTGAAAACCGTGGAAGAGATGGCGCTGGAACGCACGCAGAGCAGAGCGGAAGAAGAGAATCAGGAAAGTCCGGTTCCTGTTCCGCCATCG
>NZ_BAAARJ010000072.1:0-1192 GCF_039532135.1 Streptomyces axinellae | reverse complement strand
TACGTTATCGGCAATTAACATTTGGTGGAAGGGGCGTTATGGACTTCATCCTCATGACTGAGGGGGACACCCCGGTCGGGCTCACGCATGAGCACCGCTATCGGGAGCTGATCGAGGAGGTGCTGCTGGCGGAGCGGGTGGGCTTCGATGCTTTCGGCAGTTCCGAGCAGCACGTCGCTCTGGGGACGGCCTCGGTCTCGGCTCCGGAGGTGCTCTACCCCTACCTGATGGCCCTTACGAGCCGGATCCGCTTCATCCACCTCGTGACGCTGCTGCCGACCCGGATGAACCATGCCCTGCGCGTCGCGGAACGCGTCGCCACCGAGGACATCCTGTCCAACGGGCGCGTCGAACTGGGCACCGGCCGCGGCAACACCACACTCGCGCTGCGCGCGTTCGAGGTCGATCCCTCGGAGAACAAGGCCCAGTGGCGCGAAGGCATCGAGCTGATCCGCCGCGCCTTCCTGGAGGACGTGTTCTCCTACGTGGGCGACCACTACAAGATCCCGCCCCGCAGCCTCGTCCCCAAGCCCCTCCAGGGCCCCTACCCGCCCATCTCGGCCGCCGCCGGCAGCCCGAGTTCCGTGGAGACCGCCGCCTCCATGGGCATCGGCGCCATCATGGGCGGCCTCTACCTCGGCTACGACCTCGTCGAGAACATGGTCAAGCTCTACG
Organism: Streptomyces axinellae; assembly: GCF_039532135.1. Taxonomy (NCBI): domain Bacteria; kingdom Bacillati; phylum Actinomycetota; class Actinomycetes; order Kitasatosporales; family Streptomycetaceae; genus Streptomyces; species Streptomyces axinellae. The sequence continues at coordinate 517 of NZ_BAAARJ010000072.1, read as the reverse complement.
ACAAGACCCTCGCCGCCACAGACCACCCCTACCCGATCACCCCGCGCAAGATGGTCGCCGTCGCCGGCGGAATGCACTGCGCCGAGTCCACCGCACAGGCCCGCACCGAAGCAAAGCCCCTGTTCGAGATGGCCAAGCTCTCCACCGACGCCTACGAACGCCTCTCCAAGCTGTCGAAGGACTACGCCTACATGGGCGCCGTCAAGGACATCGACTTCAACGACGAGGAGTACATGTTCGAACACTCCCAGGGCTTCATGGTCGGCGACCCCGACCACTGCGCCGAACACGTCCAGCGCTACGCCGACATGGGCGTCGACGCACTCGTCCTGCGAGTCGACAGCCTCCCCCACGACCAGCTCATGCGCTCCATCGAACTCTTCGGCAAGTACGTCATCCCCCGCTTCAAGAACCCCCGCAACGTGGTCCGCTCAGCCGAGGACGTCCTCGCCGACATCCGCGCCGCACGCCCCGCCCACGAAGAAGCACTCCGCCAACACCACACCAACCACACCAA
>NZ_BAAARJ010000071.1:0-1245 GCF_039532135.1 Streptomyces axinellae | reverse complement strand
TGCCGGAGCCGGGTACCCGCCCTCGGCGTGCGGTCTTCGGGGTGATGTTCCGCTTGCCCCTTACCGACGACTCACCTCGGATGGAAGCGATGCTGCACGCCCGCCTGGCCCGCGCCCATACCCGCGCCGGTCAGAAGCGGGCCACCACCCGCGCGCAAGGTACGGCCTTCGCCCCCTACAACCGCGCCCGGGACGAGAACCCGGCCTACGTGTACTGGGTGGACCAGGGAGAACTGCACAGCCGCCTCGAACACGATGAACCCCGACAAGCCCCGCCAGGCCCTGACCCACTACCAAACCATCCCCGCCCCCCACCTTGGCCTGCCGCCACGGCTGCCCCGACGTAGCCGGTGTCCGCGCTGGTCGGCGGGGACGGGGATCACTGCGCGGATGCCGCGCCTGCGCAAGTGTTCGCGGATCGCGCGGGATGAATACGCCTTGTCGGCCAAGACCAGGTCGGGTGTGGTACGGGGCCGTCCTCCTCGCCGGCGGGGAATGCGCAGGCGGGCCATGACGTCGGTGAAGGCGGGTGCGTCACCGGCCTGTCCGGCGGTGAGATGGAAGGCCAGTGGCCGGCAGCGGTCGTCGGCGGCGAGGTGGATCTTCGTGCTCAGTCCGCCGCGGGAGCGGCCGATGGCATGGTCGTCCGGTTCACCGGCCGGGGCCCATTTTTGCGGGCCCCGGCTGCGTGCTGGTGAGCCCGCACAATCGTGGAGTCCACCGACACAATCCAGTTGAGGTCCTCGTCCGCGTCGGCCCGGGCCACCAGGGCGGTGAAAACCCGCTCCCACGTGCCGTCGACGGCCCACATCCGCAGCCGGTTGTAGACACCCCGCCAGTTGCCGTACTTCTCTGGCAGGTGAACCCACTGGGTACCGGTCCGGAACTTGAAGGCGATCGCGTCGATCACCTCACGATGGCCCGGCCAACGGCCACCCCGTTTCGGGGTCCGGTCCGGGAGCAACGGCTCAATCCGCGCCCACTGCCCATCAGCCAACGGCACACCCGGACCAACGACCAGCTGATCCAAACGAAACCGCCTAGTAGTGCTTCGTTAGGTTCTGGTTCTGGTGCGGGGCAGGGTGCGGCCGCAGGTGGCGCAGGTGCCGGTCCAGCATTTCAGGAGGTCCTGGAGAGCGTCGAGGATCTGGTAGAGGGTGAGGCCGGTGCCTGCGCTTTTGGGTCGTGTCGCCGCAGGGTGAGGAATGCCTGGGCGGCCGTGACGAGAGTGACGTGGTGGTGCCA
>NZ_BAAARJ010000070.1:0-1275 GCF_039532135.1 Streptomyces axinellae | reverse complement strand
CGCGGCGATGTCCAATCGTGGCGGCAAGGATAACAAGCTCGTCATCTCGGATCTCACACAGAACGCGATAATCTCCCACCCGATAGCGCCAGAACTCGCCCAGCTCACCTTTGAGCGGCTTCCCTGACTGGCGAGGATCGGCAGCAACTGCAATGCGTAAACTCATAAAATCCACAATCCGTCGTGCGTTCTGTTTGTCCATCTTGCGTAACGATTTGAGCGCCCGATCGGAATAGTTAATCGTCCAGACCAAGTGACTTCCTCACGTCTTCAGACGAATGCACTGCTTCATCACCACGGCGAACGCGTGCAGCAGTTTCTGCTGAAAGATAATAATCCTCCAGGTCTTCCAGATGCGCCAGTATTGCTTCCCGCGCATAAAACGTCTTTGTTCTGCCGGTTTGCTTCGCCAGCGAGTCCAGACGGGACTCAATCTCATCAGATAACCGGATAGCAAGCATATAAACCTCCCGAACACCATTTGCTATACATGTATATCAACAGTACCACAATCAACCTAAAAGAACAAAAAATAATCTTGTTAGCCCCTCTTGATAATCCGTAACGCGGTCAATATATCTAGCTTGAGGGCTTTCCTCTTAACTATTGAAAGGATAACGATTATGGGTCTTAAGCCGGGTCCGAAACGAATTGCCGATTCAACAGGGGAACCTGATAAACGCCAGCGTGACAATAAAAAAACGCCGGGAAATACTGACAAATTGAAACCCAGCAATTCTTCAAAAAAATAAGTCAGTAGTTAAAAGCCCTCCGGGGCTTTTTTGTATCTGCCGTTCACGCTGATTAAACATAACACCCGTTGCCCGCACCGCCCCGGACGGGTTCGCCGCGAACGGGGTGGCAGTCAGGTAAAACCGGCAACAAACCACCCGATAAACCGCCCCGTTCGCGACAGATAAATTTTACCTGGCTGCATAGCCATGCAGCCAGGTGAATGACATCCGGTTTCAGCGTAAATGCCCGATGAGAACCCTGTTTTCCTGCATTTCAGCCCAGCGACGGACCGTCATAGCTTCGCTGCCGGGAACGCGCTTCCGTCAGTTCCTTTTCGTGCTGCCGTTGCTCGTGCGCCCGTTCTGCGGCCACGGCCATCTCATGACGCTGCACTACCGGCTCAAACGCTGCAGTTGCCCGCTCAAGCGTTCCACCTGCTGACTCAAGCGCGTCACGCGCTCGCTCAGCGCCGCGTTCTCCCGTTGCATAAGCCCTGACATTTTCCGCCATTCCCCGAAGGCGCTCTCCCACTCGTCCAGC
>NZ_BAAARJ010000069.1:0-1314 GCF_039532135.1 Streptomyces axinellae | reverse complement strand
GCACCCTGCACCTCGACGAGCCGACACCCCACGTGGACTGGTCCAGCGGAAACGTCACCCCCTTGACCGGTGACGAAAACTGGCCCCACACCGGACACCCCCGCCGCGCCGCCGTCTCCTCCTTCGGAGTCAGCGGGACGAACGCCCACGTGATCCTGGAAGCCGCGCCCGAAGCCCCCGTCGAAGAGCGCCCCGAAGATCCTGAAGACCCCGAATCCGCCAACCTGCCCGTCCTGCTGTCCGGCAAGAACGAGCCCGCGCTACGCCAACAAGCCAGCCAGTTGGCCTCGTTCATCAGCGCGCACCCCGAGTCCGACATCGCCGAGATCGCCCGCACCCTGGCCACCTCACGCACCCACCACCCCCACCGAGCCGGCATCGTCAGCCAAGAACGCGGGGAACTGCTGGAAGCACTGCGGGCGCTGGCGGAGGGGGAACCGCACGCTTCGCTGGTAGAAGGGGTGACCCCCGCGGACCCGGGTAAGACGGTGTTCGTTTTCCCCGGGCAGGGCTCGCAATGGGCCGGCATGGGCGTGGAACTACTGGACTCTTCCCCCGTGTTCGCGCAAAGTCTGCGCGAATGCGCCGACGCCTTGAGTGCGTACGTGGACTGGGACCTGTTCGACGTCCTCCACGAACGCGACGGAGCACCCGGACTGGAACGGGTCGATGTCGTCCAACCCGCCCTCTTCGCCCTGATGGTCTCCCTGGCCCGCGTGTGGGAATCCCACGGCATTCACGCCGACGCCGTGATCGGCCACTCCCAAGGAGAGATCGCCGCCGCCCACATCGCCGGAGCCCTCACCCTCGACGAGGCGGCACGCTTCGTGTGCCTGCGCAGTCAGGCCCTCACCACCCTTGCGGGAACCGGCGGTATGGCCTCCATCCCCCTCAGCGCGCAAGAAACCGCGACACGGCTCGCCTCATACGAGGATCTGTATGTGGCCGCGCACAACGGGCCCGAAAGCACCGTCATCTCAGGAGACTCCTCCGCGCTGGCCGCGATGGTCGCCGCATGCCAGAGCGACGGTATCCGCGCACGCGTCATCGACGTCGGCTACGCCAGCCACTCCCCCCACGCCGCAAGCCTCCACCACATCACGGAGTTGCTGGAGGACGTCACCCCCCGCGCCTCACACACCCCCTTCTACTCCACCCTCACCGGAAACAAGCTCGACACCACCCAGCTCACCCCCGACTACTGGTACAACAACCTCCGCCACCCCGTCCTCTACCAACAAACCCTCCAACACCTCAACAACGAAGGCCACCACACCTACATCGAAACCAGCCCCCACCCCGTCCTCACCACCC
>NZ_BAAARJ010000068.1:0-1323 GCF_039532135.1 Streptomyces axinellae | reverse complement strand
AGCAGGTGGCGCCGTTGTAGTGGGCGGTGATGGTGCCGGTGGCGAGTGTCGTGGTGGTGAGGCAGGCTTTGCCGGTGGCGTCGAGTGTGACGGTTTGGTTGAGTCCGCCGGGTCCGGTGAAGGTCACTGTTCCCGTAGGTGTCCCCGAGCCGGGTGTGTTGGTGGTGACTGTCGCGCAGACCGTTACCGGCTGGCCGCATACCGAGGGGTTCGGGGTGGCGGTGAGGGTGGTGGTGGTGGCGGCGGGGTTCACTGTCACGCCGACGGTGTTGGTGGAGGGGTTGAAGCAGGTGGCGCCGTTGTAGTGGGCGGTGATGGTGCCGGTGGCCAGCGACGTCGTGGTGAGGCAGGCTTTGCCGGTGGCGTCGAGTGTCACGGTTTGGTTGAGTCCGCCGGGTCCGGTGAAGGTCACTGTTCCCGTAGGTGTCCCCGAGCCGGGTGCGTTGGTGGTGACTGTCGCGCACACCGTCACCGCCTGGCCGCATACCGAGGGGTTCGGGGTGGCGGTCAGGGCTGTGGTGGTGTTGGCGGGGTTGACGGTGATGGTCGCGGTGCCGGCCGACGGCAGATCGCAGGCGCTGCCGTTGTAGTGGGCGGTGATGGTGCCGGTGGCGAGTGTCGTGGTGGTGAGGCAGGCTTTGCCGGTGGCGTCCAGCGCCACGGTCACGTTCATCCCGCCGGGGCCGGTGAAGGTCACCGTTCCCGTAGGTGTCCCCGAGCCGGGTGCGTTGGTGGTGACTGTCGCGCAGACCGTCACCGCCTGGCCGCATACCGAGGGGTTCGGGGTGGCGGTCAGGGCTGTGGTGGTGGCGGCGGGGTTGACGACCAAGGCGATGGTGCCGGTGGAGGCGGCGAAGCACGGGCCTTCACCGTTGTAGTGGGCAGTGATGGTTCCGGAGCTCAGCGACGTGCTGGACAGGCAGGCTTTGCCGGTGGCGTCCAGCGCCACGGTCACGTTCGTCCCGCCGGGGCCGGTGAAGGTCACCGTTCCCGTAGGTGTGCCGGAGCCGGGTGCGTTGGTGGTCACCGTCGCGCACACCGTCACCGCCTGGCCGCACACCGAGGGGTTCGGCAACGCCGTGACCACCGTGGTGGTGGACGCCTCGTTCACTGTCACGCCGACGGTGTCGGTGGAGGGGTTGAAGCAGGTGGCGCCGTTGTAGTGGGCGGTGATGGTGCCGGTGGCGAGTGTCGTGGTGGTGAGGCAGGCTTTGCCGGTGGCGTCGAGTGTGACGGTTTGGTTGAGTCCGCCGGGTCCGGTGAAGGTCACCGTTCCCGTAGGTGTCCCCGAGCCGGGTGCGTTGGTGGTGACTGTCGCGCAGA
>NZ_BAAARJ010000067.1:0-1374 GCF_039532135.1 Streptomyces axinellae | reverse complement strand
TTCTCCCTTGCTGTCTGGTGATTCTGTCTTGCCCGGATTGTTGACTATTGATGATGGTGTTTATCCACAGCTTAGAATAATAACAGAAGCTTAACTAAAGCTAAGGAAGGTGCGAATAAGCAGGTCATTTCTTCCCAAGCTGACTCGCTGATTAAAATTTCGCGGATCTGGGCCGATTTTTTTCCCGCAAACACATCGAATCAGCCTATTTAGGCTATTTTTTCCACCATTTCTGGCGTTATTTCCGGTTTTTACTGAGATCTCTCCCACTGACGTATCATTTGGTCCACCCGAAACAGGTTGGCCAGGGTGAATAACATCGCCAGTTGGTTATCGTTTTTCAGCAGCCCTTTGTATCTGGCTTTCACGAAGCCGAACTGCCGCTTGATGATGCGAAACGGGTGCTCCACCCTGGCACGGATGCTGGCTTTCATGTATTCGATGTTGATGGCCGTTTTGTTCTTGCGCGGATGCTGCTTCAAGGTTTTTACCTTGCCGGGACGCTCGGCGATCAGCCAGTCCACATCCACCTCGGCCAGCTCCTCGCGCTGTGGCGCTCCTTGGTAGCCGGCATCGGCTGAGACAAATTGCTCCTCTCCATGAAGCAGATTACCCAGCTGATTGAGGTCATGCTCGTTGGCCGCGGTGGTGACCAGGCTGTGGGTCAGGCCACTCTTGGCATCGACACCAATGTGGGCCTTCATGCCAAAGTGCCACTGATTGCCTTTCTTGGTCTGATGCATCTCCGGATCGCGTTGCTGCTCTTTGTTCTTGGTAGAGCTGGGTGCCTCAATGATGGTGGCATCCACCAAAGTGCCTTGGGTCATCATGACGCCTGCTTCGGCCAGCCAGCGATTGATGGTCTTGAACAATTGACGGGCCAGTTGATGCTGCTCGAGCAGGTGGCGGAAATTCATCCTAGATTCTACGTCAGTACTTCAAAAAGCATAATCAAAGCCTTGATAAATATGCATTCCTTCGAAATTCAGCTTTCACCCATTGGGTGAAAGAAAAGTGCTCAAAAATATGTTAAATTATCAGCTTTTATGACTCGATATATGGTAAAATAATAGTAAGAAAAGTAGTAAAAAGGGGTTCTAATTATGATTAATAAAATTGATTTCAAAGCTAAGAATCTAACATCAAATGCAGGTCTTTTTCTGCTCCTTGAGAATGCAAAAAGCAATGGGATTTTTGATTTTATTGAAAATGACCTCGTATTTGATAATGACTCAACAAATAAAATCAAGATGAATCATATAAAGACCATGCTCTGCGGTCACTTCATTGGCATTGATAAGTTAGAACGTCTAAAGCTACTTCAAAATGATCCCCTCGTCAACGAGTTTGATATTTCCGTAAAAGAACCTGAAA
>NZ_BAAARJ010000066.1:0-1431 GCF_039532135.1 Streptomyces axinellae | reverse complement strand
CCCCGTTATGTTTTTCGCGGTTCCGCAATGGGGCCGCTGGCCTCCGGGCCCGGCATGACTTTTGCCCCCTGTCGAAGTCGATGACCTGGGGGGTGGTGTCACCGGGCCCGTGGGGTGCCGTGGGAGACGCTGATGAGAGACCTGGCCGTCACCCGGCCCGGCGCAATGCCGGTCCTTTCGCGGGTGGCTGGTCTGCATAACGTGGATGCGCGCGTACGGCGCCATTGCTCTGGCCAGCACCGCACGAGTTGTGTCCGGGAGGACGGGTTGCACGAGATCGGCGAGATAGGAGTCTTCCTCGGCCTGGATGTCGGCAAGAGCGCCCATCACGGGCACGGGCTGACTCCGGCCGGCAAGAAGGTCTTCGACAAGCCCCTGCCCAACAGCGAGCCGAAACTGCGGGCCGTCTTTGAGAAGCTGACCGCGAAGTTCGGCACCGTGCTGGTCATCGTGGACCAGCCCGCATCCATCGGCGCCCTGCCCCTGACGGTGGCCCGGGACACGGGCTGCGAAGTCGCCTACCTGCCCGGACTGGCGATGCGGCGGATCGCCGACCTCTATCCGGGCGAGGCCAAGACCGACGCGAAGGACGCCGCGGTGATCGCGGACGCGGCCCGCACGATGCCGCACACCCTGCGCTCGCTTCAGGTGACCGACCGGATCACCGCCGAGCTGACCGTGCTGGTCGGCTTCGATGAAGACCTGACGGCAGAGGCCACCCGCACCTCCAACCGCATCCGCGGCCTGCTCACCCAGTTCCACCCCAGCCTGGAGCGTGTCCTGGGGCCGCGTCTGGACCATCCGGCGGTGACGTGGCTGCTGGAACGCTACGGCTCCCCGGCAAGCCTGCGGAAAGCCGGACGCCGCAAGCTCACCGAAATGATCCGGCCCAAGGCCCCGCGCATGGCCCAGCGGCTGACCGATGACATCTTCACCGCGCTCGACGAGCAGACCGTCATCGTCCCCGGAACGGGCACCCTCGATGTCGTCATCCCGTCTCTGGCCCGGTCACTGGGGGCTGTTCACGAACAGCGACGGGCCCTGGAAACCCAGATCGGACAGCTGCTGGAGGCCCACCCTCTTCACCCGGTCCTGACGTCCATGCCCGGCGTCGGCGTCAGGACCGCCGCAGTTCTGCTGGTCACCATCGGCGACGCCACCGCCTTCCCCACCGCAGCCCACCTGGCCTCCTACGCCGGCCTAGCCCCGACCACGAAATCCTCAGGGACCTCGATCCACGGCGAACACGCACCACGAGGCGGAAACAGACAGCTCAAACGGACCATGTTCCTCTCCGCGTTCGCCGCCCTGCACGACCCCGCCTCCCGCACCTACTACGACAAGTGCCGAAGCCGGGGAAAGACCCACACACAAGCCCTCCTCCGCCTCGCCCGCCACCGCATCAGCGTCATCTACGCCATGCTCCGCGAC
>NZ_BAAARJ010000065.1:0-1546 GCF_039532135.1 Streptomyces axinellae | reverse complement strand
GAGGCTGGCACCGCAGCTGGCGTGGGCCGAGTTGTAGTGGGCCAGCTGGATCACCAGGAGGACGAGGTGGGCGACATAGCTTCATGGAGGTCGGCTCGCCGTTTGCATGGGATCCGCAGTCGGCGGATCTTGCCGGATGGCCGTTGTGGCCAGGGGCAACGGTGACCGTGTGCCGCGGGACGTCGTCCTCGGCATCATAGAAGGCGTGTTCAATCTCCCGTTCTCCTATGCTGTTTCGGGTTGCTCCGGGTGGCGTCTCGGTAGCGTGCCACGCCAGTTTCTCGGAGTGGTCCGGTGAGTGCCGTCGCGCCGTCGCGCCGTTGCTTCCGGCGGGAGGAGTGAGGCCGGGGCGGGGTTCCGGGGGCGTGTCGTGAGCGGATGCGGAGGGTGTGCCGCAGCAGGCGGTACCGGGTCCGGTTCCGGTCGAAGGTGCCCGGGCTGTCGGGCAGGCGGTCAGGTGAGCAGAAAGCGCCCATACAGGCGGCTTCACACGGAATGGGAAGGGATGAACCATGCCGAGGAAGTATTCCGATGAGGAATACGCGGCCGCGTTGAACGCCCGGGAGCAGGGAGACCTGCCCAAGCAGACGGAGACGCAGGGAGTGTTGATCGGTGGCGTCACCGCCGACATCCCCATCGGCAAATTCCTGAACACGCTGCGAAGCCGGGGGCGCACAAAGGCGTTGGGAGAGGGGCTGGTAGAGGCGCTGACATGGCATGGTCTGGCGCCCCGGCAAGTATCAGACGGCCGGTGGACGATCCCGCAGACCGGACAACTAGTCATGTGGAGGGACGAGCATTACGCGGCCGCGCTGAACGCCCGGAAGCAGGGGGACCTGCCCAAGCAGACGGATACGCAGAAGGTGGTGATCGACGGCGTCACCGCCGAGGTCCCCATCGGCCAATTCCTGACCAATCTGCGAAGCCGGGGGCGCAAAACGGCGTTGGGAGAGGGGCTGGCAGAGGCGCTGACATGGCATGGCCTGCCGCCTCGGCAAATATCAGAGGGTCTGTGGACGGTCCCGCATACCGGACGGCAAATCATGTGGAGGGACGAGGATTACGCGGCCGCGCTGAACGCCCGGAAGCAGGGAGACCTGCCCGGGTTTAGGGATACGCAGACGGTGGTGATCGGTGGCGTTACCGCCGACGTCCCCATCAGCCAATTCCTGAACACGCTGCGAAGCAAGGGACGCAAGAAGGCGTTGGGAAAGGGGCTCACAGCGGCGCTGTCCCGGCATGGTCTGGCGCCCCGGCAAGTATCAGACGGCCGGTGGACGATCCCGCAGACCGGAAAAAAGATCATGTGGAGGGACGAGCATTACGCGGCCGCGCTGAACGCCCGGAAGCAGGGAGACCTGCCCAAGCAGACGGAGACGCAGACGGTGGTGATCGGCGACGTCACCGCCGACGTGCCCATCGGCCAATTCCTGAGCACGCTGCGAACCCGGGGGCGCAAGAAGGCGTTGGGAGAGGGGCTGGCACAGGCGCTGGGGCGGCATGGCCTGTCGCCCGTCTGGCAGGAGAACAAATGGAGGATCGGTGG
>NZ_BAAARJ010000064.1:0-1735 GCF_039532135.1 Streptomyces axinellae | reverse complement strand
GGCGCGCGCACCTTCTGCCTGCGCGGTGGCGCCACCGATCCTCCATTTGTTCTCCTGCCAGACGGGCGACAGGCCATGCCGCCCCAGCGCCTGTGCCAGCCCCTCTTCCAACGCCTTCTTGCGCCCCTGGCTTCGCAGATTGCTCAGGAATTTGCCGATGGGGACATCAGCGGTGACATCGCCGATCACCACCTTCTGCGTATCCGTCTGACTGGGCAGGTCTCCCTGCTTCCGGGCGTTCAGCGCGGCCGCGTAATGCTCGTCCCTCCACATGATCTTTTTTCCGGTATGCGGGATCGTCCACAGACCCTCTGATACTTGCCGGGGCGCCAGACCATGCCGTGACAGCGCCTGTTTCAGCCCCTCTTCCAACGCCGTTTTGCGCCCCTGGCTTCGCAGCGTGTTCAGGAATCGGCCGAGGGGGACGTCGGCGGTGACGTCGCCGATCACCACCTCCTGCGTCTCCGCCTTCTCGGGCAGGTCTCCCTGCTTCCGGGCGTTCAACGCGGCCGCGTAATGCTCGTCCCTCCACATGACCTTTTGTCCGGTCTGCGGGACCATCCACAGACCATCTGATACTTGCCGAGGCGCCAGGCCATGTCGGGACAGCGCCTTCGTCAGCCCCTCTCCCAACGCCTTTGTGCGCCCCTGGTTTCGCAGCGTGTTCAGGAATTGGCCGATGGGGACGTCGGCGGTGACGTCGCCGATCACCACCGTCTGCATCTCCGTCTTCTTGGGCAGGTCTCCCTGCTCCCGGGCGTTCAACGCGGCCGCGTAATCCTCGTCCCTCCACATGACCTTTTGTCCGGTCTGCGGGACCATCCACAGACCATCTGATACTTGCCGAGACGCCAGGCCATGTCGGGACAGCGCCTTCGTCAGCCCCTCTCCCAACGCCTTTGTGCGCCCCTGGCTTCGCAGCGTGTTCAGGAATTGGCCGATGGGGACGTCGGCGGTGACGTCGCCGATCACCACCGTCTGCGTATCCGTCTTCTTGGGCAGGTCTCCCTGCTTCCGGGCGTTCAGCGCGGCCGCGTAATCCTCGTCCCTCCACATGATCTTTTTTCCGGTATGCGGGATCGTCCACCGGCCGTCTGATATTTGCCGGGGCGCCAGGCCATGCCATGTCAGCGCCTCTGCCAGCCCCTCTCCCAACGCCTTTCTGCGCCCCCGGCTTCGCAGCGTGTTCAGGAATTTGCCGATGGGGACGTCGGCGGTGACGCCGCCGATCACCACCTCCTGCGTCTCCGTCTTCTCGGGCAGGTCTCCCTGCTCCCGGGCGTTCAGCGCGGCCGCGTAATCCTCGTCCCTCCACATGATTTTTTGTCCGGTCTGCGGGATCGTCCACCGGCCGTCTGATATTTGCCGGGGCGCCAGGCCATGCCATGTCAGCGCCTGTGCCAGCCCCTCTTCCAACGCCGTTTTGCGCCCCGGGCTCCGCAGCGTGTTCAGGAATTTGCCGATGGGGACATCGGCGGTGACGCCGCCGATCACCACCTCCTGCGTCTCCCTAAACCCGGGCAGGTCTCCCTGCTCCCGGGCGTTCAACGCGGCCGCGTAATCCTCGTCGGAATACTTCCTCGGCATGGTTCATCCCTTCCCGTTCCGTGTGAAGCCGCCTGTATGGGCGCTTTCTGCTCACCTGACCGCCCGCCCGACAGCCCGGGCACCTTCGACCGGAACCGGACCCGGTACCGCCTCCTGCGGCACACCCCCCGCATCCACTCACGACACG
>NZ_BAAARJ010000063.1:0-1814 GCF_039532135.1 Streptomyces axinellae | reverse complement strand
CCACCGATCCTCCATTTGTTCTCCTGCCAGACGGGCGACAGGCCATGCCGCCCCAGCGCCTGTGCCAGCCCCTCTCCCAACGCCTTCTTGCGCCCCCGGGTTCGCAGCGTGCTCAGGAATTGGCCGAGGGGGACGTCGGCGGTGACGTCGCCGATCACCACCGTCTGCGTCTCCGTCTGCTTGGGCAGGTCTCCCTGCTTCCGGGCGTTCAGCGCGGCCGTGTAATGCTCGTCCCTCCAGTTGATTTTTTGTCCGGTCTGCGGGATCGTCCACCGGCCGTCTGATATTTGCCGGGGCGGCAGGCCATGCCATGTCAGCGCCTCTGTGAGCCCCTCTCCCAACGCCTCTTTGCGCCCCCGGGTTCGCAGCGTGTTCAGGAATTTGCCGATGGGGACGTCGGCGGTGACGTCGCCGATCACCACCGTCTGCGTCTCCGTCTGCTTGGGCAGGTCTCCCTGCTTCCGGGCGTTCAGCGCGGCCGTGTAATGCTCGTCCCTCCAGCTGATTTTTTGTCCGGTCTGCGGGATCGTCCACAGACCCTCTGATACTTGCCGGGGCGCCAGGCCATGCCATGTCAGCGCCTCTGCCAGCCCCTCTCCCAACGCCTTCTTGCGCCCCGGGCTTCGCAGATTGCTCAGGAATTTGCCGATGGGGACATCAGCGGTGACGCCGCCGATCACCACCGTCTGCGTATCCGCCTGACTGGGCAGGTCTCCCTGCTCCCGGGCGTTCAGCGCGGCCGCGTAATCCTCGTCCCTCCACATGATTAGTTGTCCGGTCTGCGGGATCGTCCACCGGCCGTCTGATACTTGCCGGGGCGCCAGGCCATGCCATGTCAGCGCCTCTGCCAGCCCCTCTCCCAACGCCGTTTTGCGCCCCTTGCTTCGCAGATTGCTCAGGAATCGGCCGAGGGGGACGTCGGCGGTGACGTCGCCGATCACCACCTCCTGCGTCTCCGTCTGCTTGGGCAGGTCTCCCTGCCTCCGGGCGTTCAACGCGGCCGTGTAATGCTCGTCCCTCCAGCTGATTTTTTGTCCGGTCTGCGGGATCGTCCACCGGCCGTCTGATATTTGCCGAGGCGGCAGGCCATGCCATGTCAGCGCCTGTGCCAGCCCCTCTCCCAACGCCGTTTTGCGCCCCTGGCTTCGCAGCATGCTCAGGAATTTGCCGATGGGGACGTCGGCGGTGACGTCGCCGATCACCACCTCCTGCGTCTCCGTCTGCTTGGGCAGGTCTCCCTGCCTCCGGGCGTTCAACGCGGCCGCGTAATCCTCGTCGGAATATTTCCTCGGCACGGTTCATCCCTTCCCATTCCATGTGAAGCCGCCTGTATGGGCGCTTTCTGCTCACCTGACCGCCCGCCCGACAGCCCGGGCACCTTCGACCGGAACCGGACCCGGTACCGCCTGCTGCGGCACACCCCCCGCATCCACTCACGACACGCCCCCGGAACCCGACCCGGCCTCACTACTCCCGCCGGAAGCGACGGCGTGACGGCGCGACGGCGCGACGGCACTCACCGGACCACTCCGAGAAACTGGCGTGGCACGCTACCGAGACGCCACCCGGAGCAACCCGAAACAGCATAGGAGAACGGGAGATTGAGCACGCCTTCTATGATGCCGAGGACGATGTCCCGCGGCACACGGTCACCGTTGCCCCTGGCCACAACGGCCATCCGGCAGGTTCCGCCGACTGCGGATCCCATGCAAACGGCGAGCCGACCTCCATGAAGCTATGTCGCCCACCTCGTCCTCCTGGTGATCCAGCTGGCCCACTACAACTCGGCCCACGCCAGCTGCGGTGCCAGCCTC
>NZ_BAAARJ010000062.1:0-1839 GCF_039532135.1 Streptomyces axinellae | reverse complement strand
ACGCAACCCCAGCTCACACCCCGAACTGCCCGCTGGAACCGTGCACCCGACCTCTCTCAACAAACCCACAACACACCAGGCCAGCAAGCCCGCGATACACCAACAAACCCCCCTCCGAACGTCAGCAATGGCCCGCTGAAGACGGCCGGCGCGGCGGGGGGAGACAGAGGTCGTAACCGACGGGGGGCCTCCCGCTTCGTCTCCCAGGCCGCAGCCACCTGGCCGGTGAGCTCCGATCCTCCGACCGCGCCGGGACCACCTCCGGCAGCGCAGGGCCTGCGCCGTTCGGAAGCCGGGCGACCACCCCACGTGTGATTTCGGCGGGCCCGGCCGTGTTGGTCCCCGGGACCGTGAGAGGCCGGCGGCAAGGATCATGCGCAGTTATGGGGACGGCGGCGGATGACGCAGTAGGGATGGCTGGGCGATGAGACATGACCGGAACGTCGACGAGCGGGACCTGGCCCGGGGCGACGGGCGCCGTGGATTCCTCAAGTACGCGGCGGGGATCGCGGGGGTGACGGCGGCCACCGCGGGGCTGGGCGGCGAGGCGGCCGCCGTCCCGGTGGGCCGGGCCCCGGAAAGCCCGCCGCCGCGCCGGTTGGAGGACGGCCGGGAACCGCCGCCGGACGAGGTGCCCTTCCACGGGCGCCATCAGGCCGGCATCGTGACGCCGCAACAGCTGTTCGCCGGATTCGCGGCCTTCGATGTCCTGGTGGACGACCGCGCGGGTCTGACACGGCTGCTGCAAAAGCTCACCGAGCGTTCCCGGGTGCTGGCGCAAGGGGTCAAGCCGCAAGATGAGAGGGTGGCCGTGGAGCCACCTGTGCCGGACTCGCTGACGGTCACGCTCGGCGTCGGGGCATCGCTCTTCGACGACCGGTTCGGACTGGCCGGGCACATGCCGCAGCATCTGAAGCTCATGCCGTCGTTCCCCGACGACCAGCTGGACCCGGCATGTTGCCACGGCGACCTGTCGCTGCAGATCTGCGCGGAGCACCCGGACGCGGTGGTGCACGTGCTGCGCAACCTGTCCCGGGAGACCGACGGGATGATGCGGCCGCGCTGGCGGATGGACGCGTTCCTCAATCCGTCGCGGCCCTCGGGGGCCCGGCGCAACTTCCTCGGCTTCAAGGACGGCATCGTCAATCCGGACACCGACTCGACGGTGGAGATGGACCGGCTGATCTGGGTGACGCCGCGAAGCCACGAACCGGACTGGGCCGAGGGCGGCAGCTACCAGGTGCTGCGCCTGATCCGGTTCCACGTCGAGTCCTGGGACGAGGTACCGGTCACTCGGCAGGAGAAGGTCTTCGGGCGGCACAAGGCGAGCGGTGCGCCCCTGGGCGGCAAGCGGGAGAACGACGCGCCGGACTACCTCGACGACCCCGACGGCCGGACGATCCCCCTTGACGCGCACATCCGGCTCGCCAATCCACGCACCCCTCGAACCGACACGTCACGGTTCCTGCGCAGGAGTTACAACTACAGCCAAGGTTACGACCAGTACGGGCGGACGGACCTGGGACTGGTCTTCTGCGGCTATCAGCAGAACGTGGAGCGGCAGTTCGCCACCGTGCAGCGTCGGCTGCGGCACGAACCGCTGACCCAGTTCGTCACCCCGCGGGGCGGCGGCTACTTCTTCGCCCTGCCCGGTGTACGCGACAAGGACGACTGGTTCGGATCCCGGCTGATGCACCACACCCAGTAGGCCCCCCGCCGGGCACCACGCGTACGGTGCTTCGGCGGAACATGGGCAGTGCGGACGGAGGCAGCGCGTGCATGTGCTGGACCGGCCCGTAGCGCGCCTCCAGCCGCTCGACCTGCGCCCGGGTATCGGAG
>NZ_BAAARJ010000061.1:0-2076 GCF_039532135.1 Streptomyces axinellae | reverse complement strand
GCCCGCCGACCCGGCACAGCCCCCCGGGCCGACCCCGCATCGGCCTGTCGGAATCCCGATAAAACGCAGACGCACATGAGCGAAGCGGCCTCAACGAGCCCGAGCATGGCAGGCACGTGAGACCAGGTGCGGACGGACGGTCGGTCGGTGCCGTCGGGAAGCCGAGCTCGTCCGTCACCTTTTACCGGGGGTTGCGCAGTGAGCTGGGTTGTCGGTGGGTGGGGAGGCAGCAGCTGCGTCTGGGCAGTGCTTCGTGGAGGTCGGCTCGCCGTTTGCATGGGATCCGCAGTCGGCGGAACCTGCCGGATGGCCGACGTGGTCAGGGACAACGGTGACCGTGTGCCGCGGGACATCGTCCTCGGCATCATAGAAGAGGTGTTCCATCTCCCGTTCTCCTATGCTGTTTCGGGTTGCTCCGGGTGGCGTCTCGGTAGCGTGCCACGCCAGTTTCTCGGAGTGGTCCGGTGAGTGCCGTCGCGCCGTCGCGCCGTCGCGCCGTCGCGCCGTCGCGCCGTCGCGCCGTCGCGCCGTCGCGCCGTCGCTTCCGGCGGGAGTAGTGAGGCCGGGTCGGGTTCCGGGGGCGTGTCGTGAGTGGATGCGGAGGATGTGCCGCAGGAGGCGGTACCGGGTCCGGTTCCGGTCGAAGGTGCCCGGGCTGTCGGGCGGGCGGTCAGGTGAGCAGAAAGCGCCCATACAGGCGGCTTCACACGGAACGGGAAGGGATGAACCATGCCGAGGAAGTATTCCGACGAGGATTACGCGGCCGCGTTGAACGCCCGGAGGCAGGGAGACCTGCCCAAGCAGGCGGAGACGCAGGAGGTGGTGATCGGCGACGTCACCGCCGACGTCCCCATCGGCAAATTTCTGAGCATGCTGCGAAGCCAGGGGCGCAAAACGGCGTTGGAAGAGGGGCTGGCACAGGCGCTGACATGGCATGGCCTGCCGCCCCGGCAAATATCAGACGGCCGGTGGACGATCCCGCAGACCGGACAAAAAATCATGTGGAGGGACGAGGATTACGCGGCCGCGCTGAACGCCCGGGAGCAGGGAGACCTGCCCAGTCAGACGGAGACGCAGACGGTGGTGATCGGCGACGTCACCGCCGACGTCCCCATCGGCAAATTTCTGAGCACGCTGCGAAGCCCGGGGCGCAGAAAGGCGTTGGGAGAGGGGCTGGCAGAGGCGCTGACATGGCATGGCCTGCCGCCCCGGCAAATATCAGACGGCCGGTGGACGATCCCGCAGACCGGAAAAAAGATCATGTGGAGGGACGAGCATTACGCGGCCGCGTTGAACGCCCGGGAGCAGGGAGACCTGCCCGAGAAGACGGAGACGCAAGAGGTGGTGATCGGCGACGTCACCGCCGACGTCCCCCTCGGCCAATTCCTGAACACGCTGCGAAGCCAGGGGCGCACAAAGGCGTTGGGAGAGGGGCTGACACAGGCGCTGACATGGCATGGCCTGGCGCCCCGACAAGTATCAGAGGGTCTGTGGACGATCCCGCAGACCGGAAAAAAGATCAACTGGAGGGACGAGCATTACGCGGCCGCGTTGAACGCCCGGGAGCAGGGAGACCTGCCCGAGAAGGCGGAGACGCAGAAGGTGGTGATCGGCGGCGTCACCGCCGACGTCCCCATCGGCAAATTCCTGAACACGCTGCGAAGCCCGGGGCGCACAAAGGCGTTGGGAGAGGGGCTGGCACAGGCGCTGACACGGCATGGCCTGGCACCTCGGCAAGTATCAGAGGGTCTGTGGACGATCCCGCAGACCGGAAAAAAGATCAACTGGAGGGACGAGCATTACGCGGCCGCGTTGAACGCCCGGGAGCAGGGAGACCTGCCCGGGTTTAGGGAGACGCAGATGGTGGTGATCGGCGGCGTCACCGCTGATGTCCCCATCGGCAAATTCCTGAGCAATCTGCGAAGCCCGGGGCGCAAGAAGGCGTTGGAAGAGGGGCTGGCACAGGCGCTGGGGCGGCATGGCCTGTCGCCCGTCTGGCAGGAGAACAAATGGAGGATCGGTGGCGCTACCGCGCAGGCAGAAGGTGCGCGCGCCGGGCGGTCGGTCAACGGGCAG
>NZ_BAAARJ010000060.1:0-2432 GCF_039532135.1 Streptomyces axinellae | reverse complement strand
CTCACGCCCGGGTAGCCGCCGCCCCCAGCAGCCCTCCCCGGCACAGCGGAAGCGTCCCAGGCGGGCGGAACCACCGGAGCAGTGAACGACCGCGGGTGCACCTGCCCGTTGACCGACCGCCCGGCGCGCGCACCTTCTGCCTGCGCGGTAGCGCCACCGATCCTCCATTTGTTCTCCTGCCAGACGGGCGACAGGCCATGCCGCCCCAGCGCCTGTGCCAGCCCCTCTCCCAACGCCTTCTTGCGCCCCTGGCTTCGCAGCGCGCTCAGGAATCGGCCGAGGGGGACATCAGCGGTGACGCCGCCGATCACCACCTCCTGCGTCTCCCTAAACCCGGGCAGGTCTCCCTGCTCCCGGGCGTTCAGCGCGGCCGTGTAATGCTCGTCCCTCCACATGATCTTTTTTCCGGTATGCGGGATCGTCCACAGACCCTCTGATACTTGCCGGGGCGCCAGGCCATGCCGGGACAGCGCCTCTGTCAGCCCCTCTCCCAACGCCGTTTTGCGCCCCTGGCTTCGCAGCTTGTTCAGGAATCGGCCGATGGGGACATCAGCGGTGACGTCGCCGATCACCACCTTCTGCGTCTCACTCTTCTCGGGCAGGTCTCCCTGCTCCCGGGCGTTCAGCGCGGCCGTGTAATGCTCGTCCCTCCACATGATCCTTTGTCCGGTCTGCGGGACCGTCCACAGACCCTCTGATACTTGCCGGGGCGCCAGACCATGCCGTGACAGCGCCTCTGCAAGCCCCTCTCCCAACGCCGTTTTGCGCCCCTTGCTTCGCAGATTGCTCAGGAATTGGCCGAGGGGGACATCAGCGGTGACGCCGCCGATCACCACCGTCTGCGTCTCACTCTTCTCGGGCAGGTCTCCCTGCTCCCGGGCGTTCAGCGCGGCCGCGTAATGCTCGTCCCTCCACATGATTAGTTGTCCGGTCTGCGGGACCGTCCACAGACCCTCTGATACTTGCCGGGGCGCCAAGCCATGCCATGTCAGCGCCTCTGTCAGCCCCTCTCCCAACGCCTTCTTGCGCCCCCGGGTTCGCAGCGTGCTCAGGAATCGGCCGAGGGGGACATCGGCGGTGACGTCGCCGATCACCACCTCCTGCGTATCCCTAAACCCGGGCAGGTCTCCCTGCTTCCGGGCGTTCAATGCGGCCGCGTAATGCTCGTCCCTCCAGTTGATCTTTTGTCCGGTCTGCGGGATCGTCCACCGGCCGTCTGATATTTGCCGGGGCGCCAGGCCATGCCATGTCAGCGCCTCTGCCAGCCCCTCTCCCAACGCCGTTTTGCGCCCCTGGCTTCGCAGCGTGTTCAGGAATTGGCCGAGGGGGACCTCGGCGGTAACGCCACCGATCACCACCATCTGCGTATCCCTAAACCCGGGCAGGTCTCCCTGCTTCCGGGCGTTCAGCGCGGCCGCGTAATCCTCGTCCCTCCAGCTGATTTTTTGTCCGGTCTGCGGGATCGTCCACCGGCCGTCTGATACTTGCCGGGGCGCCAGACCATGCCATGTCAGCGCCTCTACCAGCCCCTCTCCCAACGCCGTTTTGCGCCCCTGGCTTCGCAGCGTGTTCAGGAATTGGCCGAGGGGGACCTCGGCGGTAACGCCACCGATCAACACTCCCTGCGTCTCCGCCTGCTTGGGCAGGTCTCCCTGCCTCCGGGCGTTCAACGCGGCCGCGTAATCCTCATCGGAATACTTCCTCGGCACGGTTCATCCCCTCCCGTTCCATGTGAAGCCGCCTGTATGGGCGCTTTCTGCTCACCTGACCGCCCGCCCGACAGCCCGGGCACCTTCGACCGGAACCGGACCCGGTACCGCCTCCTGCGGCACACCCCCCGCATCCACTCACGACACGCCCCCGGAACCCGCCCCGGCCTCACTACTCCCGCCGGAAGCAACGGCGCGACGGCGCGACGGCGCGACGGCGCGACGGCACTCACCGGACCACTCCGAAAAACTGGCGTGGCACGCTACCGAGACGCCACCCGGAGCAACCCGAAGCAGCATAGGAGAACGGGAGATGGAACACGCCTTCTATGATGCCGAGGACGATGTCCCGCGGCACACGGAGCCTTTTCCAACCTCAGTTTGTGCTGGTCAGGTGGAGGGTGAGGACGGCTTGGACGAGGCTGGTGATGCGGGTGGTGGAGCATCGCAGCTTGCGCAGAAGCCGCCAGGGTGGCCATGGCCTGCTCGACGAGCGCGCGGATCTTTGCGTGTGAGCGGTTGACGGCCTGCTGACCTGCGGACAGGGTCTCCCAACGGCCCCAATAGGGCACCCGTATGGTGCCGTCGGCGCCGCGGTAGCCCTTGTCGGCCCAGCACTTCACTCCTGTCTCGGCCAGGGCGTCGATGATGCCGTGTGTTCGTGCGGCCTTGATGTCGTGGACTGCTCCGGGCAGCGCGGGCGAGGCCCACAGCAGCCGGCCG
>NZ_BAAARJ010000059.1:0-2601 GCF_039532135.1 Streptomyces axinellae | reverse complement strand
GTTGAGAATCTTGGTATTACACATTTCACTATCCTCTCTTTCATTTTTCGTTCACCATACTTTGTTATCTGATTTTTAATTTTTCTATTTTATAAACCAAGTCTCTACCAAAAAGGCGAAAATTATCCTCAAATAATAATAATTGTTTAAGAACATCCATGAAAGCAGCTGCTTCACCCTCAGTTATGGGAGCTACTCTATATAACATATAACCTGAGTTAAGGGTTTCTTTTATACTTTCTTCAATGCTCATTATAAATATTAGTGGATTATCATTTTTCTTCCCCCATGGGTTTCTAATTAATCCTTCGATGTACTCAGGTCCTTTGCGTCCTATTGCCTGCGCAATATTTTTTATTTCATCTGCGTGAGGGCTTTGTTGTACAGCTTTGTTTATGCCTGCTTGAGTGATTTTCAGAGACTCTACACCGTGTATGTTGTATGAGATAAAATGTAATAAATTAAGATGCAATGCAATTAATCCATTTTTGTTTACATCTGAGTATTTGGATAAAAAACGTAATGAAGTGTTAACTCTCCCTTGAAGCCTAACAATTGGGAGTGCTGCCTTGTATATTTCCTTCTCCGTTAAATACCGTTTAAAAAACATAATTCTCCGCCTCCGTATAGCGTGCCTATTTTATTTCGTCGTAAAACTTAGCTCTGAAATATTCCTTTAGAACCATCATGTCATTAATAATTGAATCTATCTCATCCATTTTTTCTTGGTATTCTTTTAATGGTGAAGGGAGCGGTAACTCAATATTTGAAAAGTGATTGGCGAGATAGGGATCAAGGTTTCTCATCCATTCAGGCTTTTCGCCAATGCGTTCTTCAACTGAAAGTGAACCTGATAATCTCTGGTTAATAAGATCACTTAGACTCATTTTGGTTTTATTCGAAAGCCGTTGTAAGGATTGCTTTAATCCTATATCTAGCATGATATTTGTTCTTTCTCTCATTACCCCCCCTTGCTATTGCGTTTTTTGTTGCGCACAAAGCTACCATTGCCCATTAAGAAACGCAATAAAAAAGGAGGGAGGGAGTGGTTTGTACATGATGTGCAGTGCGCTGAGGGCATCAGTGGCGGGTGTTTTTCCGTGGGATGGATGGAGCTCCGGGGATAACAGAACTGACGATCATTTAAAGGATCTTCTTGAGATCCTTTTTTTCTGCGCGTAATCTCTTGCACTGTAAACGAAAAAACCGCCTGGGGAGGCGGTTTGATCGAAGGTTAAGTCAGTTGGGGAACTGCTTAACCGGGTAACTGGGTATACGAGACCGCAGATACCAAAACTGTTCTTTCAGTGTAGCCGCAGTTAGGCACCCACTTCAAGACCTCTCAATATCTCTCTCGTATATATCCAGTTACCAATGGCTGCTGCCAGTGGCGTTTTTGCGTGTCCGTCCGGGTTGGACTCAAGATGATAGTTACCGGAAAGGGCGCAGCAGTCGGGCTGAACGGGGGGTTCGTGCATACAGCCCAGCTTGGAGCGAACGACCTAAACCGAGCCGAGATACCAGCAGCGTGAGCTATGAGAAAGCGCCACGCTTCCCGAAAGGGAAAAAGGCGGAACAGGTATCCGGTAAACGGCAGGGTCGGAACAGGAGAGCGCACGAGGGAGCCGCCGGAGAGAAATCACCGGCATCTTTAAGTCCTGTCGGGTTTCGTCCTCCTCTGACTTGAGCGTCCATTTCTGTGATGCTCGTCAGGGGAGGCGGAGCCTATGGAAAAACGGCAACGCCGCATCCTTTTCTCCGGCCCTTTCTGATTTGAGCGCCTTTGCTTTATCCCGTTATCCGTGAGTCGGTCACGCCCGCCGCAGCCGAACGGCAGGAGCGCAGCTACCGAGTGAGCGAGGAGGCGTCATTTCATCTGTCCGTGCATGGTATTGCGGACGCTCCTGAGCCACATATCACACCTGCCACATGAGGCACTTTCATGAATCGTGCTCTCATGCCAACATAGTAAGCCAGTATACACAGCGTAAACGCTGTGACTGGTTCAGGGCTGCGCCCCGAAACCCGCTAACACCACTGACGCGCTGGCGCTTGTCCAACGCCGGAGCGACCCGGAAAACTTTTCCGTGCCGTCCGGCGTTTGCGAAGGAGGGATAATGCAGAAGCCGAAGAAGAAGCCGCTCGTCGTAAAAAAAAGATCCTGGCATCCGGCAGTGATGGCAAATCTGATGCGTCAGGCACAGGAGGAAGATTACCGCCGGGAGCAGATGGCAGAGCTTGAGCGTTCAGCCCGGTCACATTTTGCGGATATCGGAGGAGAGGATGGCGGTTAAGCGTACCCGTTTTTTAGGTATCCGGGTGACCGATGGGGAGTACCAGCAGCTGCTGGAGCGCTGCAATGGAAGGCAACTGGCGGTGTGGATGCGGGAAACCTGTCTCGATACGCGCCCGGCGCGGTCGTTGCGGCTGCCGTCCATCGATCCGGTTTTGCTGCGCCAGCTTGCCGGGATGGGGAACAACCTCAACCAGATCGCCCGGAAAATTAACGGCGGCCAGTGGTCAGGCGCTGACCGGGTTCAGGTGGTGGCCGCGCTGATGGCCATTGATGCCGAACTCGAGCGGCTGCGGCATGCCGTGCTG
>NZ_BAAARJ010000058.1:0-2605 GCF_039532135.1 Streptomyces axinellae | reverse complement strand
CTGCCAATGATGAACGAGGTCGTTAGACCCCTCGCTGGGATAGAAGCCCTCTGAGCTGCCAAGAGGCTCGGCGCCGATCGCCACCACCCGATCGAGACTCCCGGCTCGACGGACACTCAAGTCGGGACTGGCGCAACCTCCACGGCTGTGTCCCATTTATTGGATGGGACACGGGAAGGTGGGGGATAGATATTGTGTCGGCATGGGCACCAGAGGGCATCGTCGTGTTCGCGCGGCTTTATGGGGGGCTGGCGCAGCTGTAGGGGTTCCGATCGTCTGGGGACTGCTATGGACGGCAGAAGCGCTCCGCAGTGGGCACCTCGACGTCGGCGACCAGGCAGGAGTCCTCGGATTCGGAGCCGCCGTAGCCGGGTTGCTGGTTAGTGTCGTGTCGCTCCTGGTGGCCTGGCTCAGCTATCGAGTCGATCAGCAGAGCAGCATGGGCGAAGTCACGACACTTGCGGATACCTTTGCCGTATCGGTGCAGGCCGAGTGGGAGACCGAATTGCGGCTGCGCCGGCTGAACGACCCCTACCCCCTGCCTGTTGCCTGGCATACCGCGCCGGCAGAACTGGCCGAGCCGTGGAACGCCATGGCCGCTCGCCCGGGGGCCCGGCTCACGGGGGGTACTGAGGGTTTGGCAGGACAGTACGAAGAGATCGGAACGCTGTTCCGCGACCGATTGCCGTTCCGGCGACTGATTCTTCTAGGCGAGCCCGGTTCCGGAAAGAGCATGCTCCTCGTGCGCCTTCTGCTCGATCTCTGCGCGGAGCGAAGGGGCGGGGATCCCGTTCCCGTCCTGTTCTCCCTCTCTTCCTGGAACCCTGCGACCGAAGAGCTCGGTCGGTGGCTGGAGAGGCAACTGTGTATCCACCACCCGGCGCTTGCCGCGCGGCACGGCGGCGTCACAGGAGCTCGCGCGCTGCTGGACCACCGACTTGTCCTACCACTACTAGACGGCTTCGACGAAATGGCCCCGCATGCACAGGCTGTCGGACTGGATGCCCTCAACCAGGCGCTGCCCGTCGAGCGGCCTTTCGTGCTCGCCAGCCGGACGGCTGAGTATCTCAGTGCGCTGGAGCCGGATGACGGAGTGCCGGTGCGCTTGAACGGCGCCGCAGCGATCGTCCTGGAACCGCTAGATACCGCTACGAGCAGTGCCTACCTGATCCGTGATGCCGGTGGCGCCCACAGTTCGGCGACTGGTAGATGGGCGCCCGTATTGACCCGTCTCGGTGCGAATTCGCCTGCTGCTGCTGCGTTGAAAACGCCTCTTGCCCTGTTCCTCGCGCGGACGATTTATAATCCACGGCCCGGTGAGGGGTGCGATGGGTTGCCGGATCCGGGTGAGATATGCGATGAGAGTCGTTTCCCCGATGCAAGTGCTGTGCATATTCATTTGTTCCGGTCCTACGTGCCAGCGGCCTATCGGCCTCATCCGCAATCTCCCTGCCCTTGGAGTGCTGAGCAGGCGCAGCGGTATCTTGCCATACTTGCCGGTCAACTTGAGCGGCGCGGCAGTGGAACGGAAATTGCCTGGTGGGAGCTAGCGTCAGGACCGTCCCGAGGCATTATGGTTTTCCTTAAAGTGATCGCCCTTACAGTGCTTACCTTCCTCTGCTTCGGTTGCATTCTATTGATTGAGGGCATCAAAGATTACCAATTGTACGGCCCGGTGTACGGCTATGAATGGAACGACTTCATGGAAGTGTCGCTCGATCAGATGGGGGCAGGTTTTCTTGCCTCCGTGATTCTCTCTTTGGTATTTGTTCTACTACTTCAAGTTGCGGGACGTGAGGTTCCGGCAGTCAAGTTGCGCTGGCGGCCAACCCGCTCTTCCCTCCGTCGAACGGCTCTTGTCGGATGCGGAGGAGGAATCTTCATTGCTTCTATTGCTTTCGATCTGCCTGACAGGATGGCCGGTTTCCTTGTTTCGGTATTTCTGGCGAGTATGCTAACAGGGTGGCAAGTGGCCCCCATGGATATCACGAGGAAAACTTCGCCTCTCCATGTGCTCAGTGAGGATCGCAGGTCCCTTGTTGCCTTGAGCGTGCGAATGGCGTTCCTTGGCCTGCTCGGCGGCCCATTGGTATTCGCTGTCATCATATTGATCAATTGGGTCGATCCAAGCAGCTGGTCGAACTTCACTCCGGTGCACCCTTTCGAAATTGTAGCCATCTCGGGGCTCGGTCTGAGTGTGAGTATGCCATTCACTGCCGCCATCGCTCTGCACAGAACTGCGTCCGCGCCGTGGTTTCTCGTGCGCCACTACTACGCCTTTCGGGGCCTACTTCCTAGGGACCTCCTTGCCTTCCTGCGGGACGCACACGAGAAGCGCGGCGTGCTCAGGCAGGTCGGTGCCATCTATCAGTTCCGCCACATCCATCTTCAACAGCAGTTGCGCGTCAATTCTTTTGATCCTCGCTGAGTGAACCCGCCTCAGTGATCGGATAGTTGCGACTTTCTCGGCGGTGCAGCATGCTCGCTTTCCGTGGCGAATTGATACGCCGTCTGATTTTTCCTGCAAGTCTCTTCAATGATGGTCCTGGCCCGCGCCCGGTGCGACGCTGTCCGCACCCGTCAGTACTACGCTTTCCAGGTACAC
>NZ_BAAARJ010000057.1:0-2618 GCF_039532135.1 Streptomyces axinellae | reverse complement strand
TGACGGTGGCCGTGACAAAGTCCAGATGTGCGGCCAGCCGAGTCCAGGCTGATGGCCACCGGAATTCCAGGTGGATGGCCGTCTGACCAGTGGTGTTCCTGATCACTTCCTTAACTGGAGGAGACCCCTCCGCCCGTTTGCTGGTGTTTGCGCGCATCAGCTACCGGCCGGAGAGGTCCTGTGACGAAGTCTGACACGGAGATTATGGAAATCCTTGAGGCGTACGACCTGACCGGGACGGTCTGGTCGGCGGCGACCTTGACGGGGCACGACCCGAAGACGGTCAAGCGGTATGTCGAGGCCCGCAACGGCGGGCGCAATCCCTATGAGCGAGAGCCGCGGCCGAAGATGATCGACGCGTTCCTGGAGAAGGTCGAGGAGTGGGTCGAGCAGTCGAAGGCGACGATCCGCGCCGATGTGGTCCACGAGAAGCTCGTGAAGATGGGCTACCGGGGCAGCGCGCGCTCGACGAGACGGGCGGTGAACGCGGCAAAACTGGCGTGGAAGGCGGGCAAGCGCCGCACCTACCGGCCGTGGATTCCCGAGCCGGGCCGGTGGCTGCAGTTCGACTGGGGCGAGGGTCCGCGCATCGCGGGGCGTCGGACCTGGCTGTTCTGCGCTTGGCTGTCCTGGTCGCGGTTCCGGGTCGTGATCCCGGTCTGGGACTGCACGTTGGGCACGCTGGTGGCCTGTTTGGACACCACGCTCAGGCGGATTGGCGGGGCGCCGACGTATGTGCTGACCGACAATGCGAAGACGGTGACCGTCGAGCACATCGCCGGGATTCCGGTGCGGCATCCGCAGATGGTCGCCGCGGGCCGGCATTACGGCTGCCAGGTGGTCAGTTGCGTGCCCTACGACCCGGAATCGAAGGGCGGTGCGGAGGCCACCGTCCGCATCGCGAAGGCCGACCTGGTGCCCACCAGCGCGAACCTGCTGTCCGCCTACGACTCGTTCGCCGAGCTCGCCGATGCCTGCCTGACCTGGTGCGATGCCGTGAACTCGCGGCGTCACCGGGCGACTGGGCAGATACCCGTGAGTCGTCTGGACGTCGAACGCACCACGCTGCATGTCCTTCCCATCGAGCCGCTCGCGCTCGCACTGGGCGAGGAGAGACTGGTCGGCTCGGACCGCACAATCAGCTTCAACGCGGTGCGCTACTCGACCCCGCCGGGCTATACCGGTGCCAAGGTGTGGTGCCGGGTGGTCGGCGAAGAACTGTCCATCACTGCCCGCACCAACTCCGGGGATCTCTCGGAGATTTGGCGCCACCAGCTTTCCACCCCGGGTGTTCCGCAGATCATCGACGCCCACTATCCCGACCATCCCGACGGCCGCAGCATCCACCAGCCGAGGCTGCAGCCCCGCTCGGAAGCGGAGATCGCATTCGTGGGCATCGGCCCCGGCGCCGGGCGCTGGCTCAAGGAGGCCGGACCCGCCGGCGCGGTCCGCATCCGCGCCAAGATGGCCCGCGCGGTCGAGCTGGCCACCGTCCTGGGCAACGACAAAGTCGACCAGGCACTCGGATTGGCCGCCACGGCCGGGCGGTTCGCCGACGACGACCTGCTCTCGATCCTGGGACACATCGCGGACAGCAAGCCCGCCGGCGAGGTCGTCCGGGCCGACGAGTCCCACTCCGTCCAGAACGGAACCATCGGCTGGCAGGCCCTGGGCCGCTGAGCCAACATCCCGCCCACCACCACATTCTGACTGCACGTCAACCAAGAGAACGGCACCTCCATGAGTTTTCCCAGCCCGCCCGCCCTCCCCGAGGAACTCGACAAGCTCATGCGCCGCATGCGCCTGCCCTATATGCGTAAAGCCGCCCCGGACGTCCTGGCCACCGCCCGCGCCCAACGCTGGGACCCCGCCGAGGTGTTGCGGCTGCTGATAGCCGAGGAGGTCACCGGCCGCGACGCGGCCACCCGGCGTCTTCGCCGCCACTCGGCGAACTTCCCCACCGGCAAGACCCTGGGCTCCTGGCGGGCCGAGGACTCCACCATCCCCGAACCCACCCAGAACTCCCTGATCACGCTGGAGTGGATCGGCCGCGCCGAGAACTTGGTGATCGCCGGCCCCTCGGGGACGGGCAAGAGCCACTTCACCGAGGGCCTGGCCCAGGCCGCGATCGAGAAGGACCTGCGCGTGTCCTGGTTCACCCTGGAGACGCTGAGCGCCGCGATCGGGAAGTCGAAGGTCGACGGGTCGACCGCGCGGACCGTCGCCCGGATCTGCCGCGCGGACCTCATCGTCATCGACGACATCGGCCTGCTGCCCGTCGGGGAAGACGCAGCCGAGGCGTTCTACCGGATCATCGATGCCGCCTACGAGCGCCGGTCCATCGCTGTGACCAGCAACATCCACCCCTCGGGCTTCGACACGATCATGCCGAAGACTCTCGCGGGCGCGAGCACCGACCGCCTCATGCACCACGCTCACCTCGTGACCACCACCGGCGACTCGCACCGCCTCGCCGAGGCCCTCGCCGGGAAGGGAGTGGTCCCCTTGAGCTGACCCTCACCCCCAGGAACACCACTGGCCACACACCTGGGTTTCTGATGGCCACCAGCCTGGACACTCAACGGCCACCTACCTGGGCATCTCAATGACCGTTGACA
>NZ_BAAARJ010000056.1:0-3045 GCF_039532135.1 Streptomyces axinellae | reverse complement strand
CGGTGCGGGCGGGAGATCCGGTGGTGGGCAGGGTCTTGGCGGCGTGCCCCGTTACTTGTTCGCGCAGGTGTCGGGCGAGGGCGGCGGGGGTGGGGTGGTCGAAGACGAGGGTGGCGGTCAGGCGCAGACCGGTTGCGGTGTTGAGGCGGTTGCGCAGCTCCACCGCCGTCAAGGAATCGAAACCCAGGTCTTGGAACGCCTGGTCAGCGGCCACGTTGCGCGACTCCGCGTGTCCGAGCACAGCTGCGGTGTGGCTGCGCACCAGCTCCAGCATGGTGCTTTCGCGTTCTGCCTCGTCCATGTTCGCGAGGCGTCGCGCCCAGCCGTCCGCGCCCTGTCCGGCGCCGTCACCCGCGGCCCGGCGGACCGGCACGCGTACCAGTTCGCGCAGTACAGGGGGCAGCGTCCCCGCCTCCGCCTGGGCGCGCAGCGATGGTGCGTGGAACCCCGCCGCAACCGCTGTCGGCCCGGCGCACGCCACCGCCTCGTCCAGGGCGCGCAGGGCGTCCCGCGTCGCGAGCGGCGTGAGTCCGCCACGGTTCATACGGGAGATCCCGCCGTCGCCGAGACCGCCGGTCAGTCCGCTGGTCTGTTCCCAGAGTCCCCAGGCGAGGGAGGTGGCGGGGAGTCCTTGGGTGTGGCGGTGGTGGGCGAGGGCGTCGAGGAAGGTGTTGGCGGCGGCGTAGTTGGCCTGACCTGGACTGCCCAGGATGCCGGCGGCGGAGGAGTAGAGAACGAAGGCGGACAGGTGGGCGTTGGCGGTGAGTTGGTGGAGGTTCCAGGCCGCGTCCACCTTGGGGCGGAGTGCGGTGGCGAGTTGTTCGGGAGTGAGGGTGGTGAGCACACCGTCGTCCAGCGCGCCGGCGGTGTGGACGACGGCGGTCAGCGGGTGTTCGTGGGGGATTCGCGTGAGGAGGGTGGCGAGGGCTTGGCGGTCGGCGGTGTCGCAGGCGGCGACAGTGACTTCGGCGCCTGTTGCGGTGAGTTCGGCCGCCAGTTCCGTGGCGCCAGGGGCGTCGGGTCCGCGTCGGCTGGTGAGCAGGAGGTGGCGTACCCCGTGCTCGGCGACCAGGTGACGGGCGAGCAGTCCGCCCAGGGTGCCGGTACCACCCGTGACGAGGACGGTGCCCTCGGGCGCGAACGCGAAGCCCGGATCCGCGAAGCCTGGATCCGCGAAGCCCGGATCCCCGAGGCCCGTGCCCCCCGAATCCGCGCTCTCCGGACCTGCGTTCCCGGCGCCCGCCTCCGAACCCACACGGCGGCCCGACCTCTCGGGCCTGGTCACACGCGGCACCAGAGGGCGCCCCGCGCGCACGGCCACCTGTGGCTCATCTGACGCGACGAGGGCGGGAAGCGCGGCGAACGACTCCTCCGTGCCGTCCACATCGATCAGCTGGATACGCCCGGGATGCTCGGACTGCGCGCTGCGGATCAGGCCCCATACGGCCGAGGCGGGAAGATCGAGCACCGGTTCCTCGGGCGCGGAGGTGACGGCGACGGCACCCCGCGTCAGAACGACGAGGCGCGCCCGCGCACTCAGCCCGCCTGAACCTGCCGTCTCGCCGGGAGCGGCAGCGATCTCCTCATCCGCGAGCCAGTCCTGTACGAGGCGCAGCGCGTGCTCGGTCAGGGCGTGTACCGCGTCGGCGGTCCGGTCGTCGTCCGCTGCCTGGTGAGAATCTTCCGGGCGCTGCGACTGTGCCGGCAGCGTTCGGGACCCATCCGCCGGAGCGCCTTCGGGAGCTTCGAACAGCCGCGAGACGCAGGGCGCGAACACCACTTCGTGCGCGGTGACGGGCGCCGGGGCGGAGGCGGGCGTGGGGCCGGCGAGGGCGCCTTCGGTGAAGGCCGCCCGCCACGCACCGACCCCGTCGTAGGCGGGCAGGCCGGCGAGCCACGCCGGACCGGACACCGCGAGATCCTGACCCAGGACCGCCCATCGCAGGTCTTCGATGGTGGACGGCGCGGGCTCCGCGGCGTCCGGCAGCGCGAACGGCCGCCAGTTCAGGTGATGCAGAGGACTGCGCGGGCCGACCGCGTGGGCCAGCTGCTCGGACGTCACCGGACGGGTGGTGAGGGAGCCGACGGTGAGGACAGGGCTGCCCTCCGCGTCGCTGACCGTGAGGGTGAGAGCGCCCGCTCCGGAGGCCGACAACCGCGCGCGGAGCACGGTGGCGCAGCGACTGTGCAGCGCGACCTCACCCCAGGAGAAGGGCAACAGGACACCGTCCGCCAACAACTCGTCCGTACCGTTCGTGAGGAACGCCGTGTGCAGCGCCGCGTCGAGGAGAGCCGGGTGGACGCCGTAGGGGGCGGCATCGGCCCCGTCCGGCAGGCTGATCTCCGCGTACACCGCCCCATCCTGCCGCCACGCCGCTCGCAACCCCTGGAAGAGAGGGCCGTAGGCGAGGCCGTGATCGGTCAGACGGGCGTAGAGGTCGTCGATGTCGAGCGGCTGCGCCTGCGGAGGCGGCCAGGCCGCCGGAGTGGCGGGGGTGGTCGGAACGGCCGGAGCAACTGGAGTGGACGTCAGGGCCCCGGTCGCGTGTGCGGTCCATGGCAGCGCGGCGTCGTCCTCGCCCGACGTATGAGCCCGCGACCGTACGACGAGCGTGCGCCGTCCCTCCTCATCGGACGCGCCGAGGACCACCTGGAGACGCAGAGCGCCACGCTCGGGCAATACGAGCGGCGCCTCCAACGTCAGCTCCTCCAAGAGCCCGCACCCCGACTGCGCACCCGCGTGGAGCGCGAGTTCCACGAAGGCGGCCCCGGGCAGCAACGCCGCCTCGTGCACGACGTGCTCACTCAACCAAGGGTGCGTCGTGAGGGAGAGGCTGCCCGTGAACAGAGTCCCCCCGTCCGGCAGTTCGGCGACCGCCGACAGCAACGGATGCCCTGCGGGGTCCAGACCGGCGGCGGCAACGTCCTGGGCACTGGGCGCCGTCAGCCAGTAGGGGTGGTGTTGGAAGGGGTAGGTGGGGAGGTGGGGTGTGTGGGTGTGGGTGTGGTGGGTGTGGGTTGGGGTGGTGGTCCAGGTGGTGGGGG
>NZ_BAAARJ010000055.1:0-3208 GCF_039532135.1 Streptomyces axinellae | reverse complement strand
AAAGGAAGGGACTTTTTCAAAGGAACCTCAACCCACCGGAAACCCGGCAGATCGGGGTATCAACATATCTGGCGTTGACTTTTGGCACGCTGTTGAGTTCTCAAGGAACGGACGCTTCCTTCGAAACTGATCGGCTCTGAAATATCCAGTACCGGTTTCTCCGGGCGCTGCCCTTTCGGTGTTCACTACGTTAGCGGGTTTTCCCCGAGACTCATAATCGAGTCGATGGGAGTCGATTTTCGGCGTGCCGAAAGCGACCCCGGTTATGGGGTACGTCGTAGGTAGTGAGTTGGCCGCTTACGGGGGTGCTGTCGACGGACCTTCAGGTCCGTGGCAAGCCGTCCCGTTTCAAGCGACTCGATCTACGTTAGGTCGTGACCTGAGTCGCGTCAAGTCCCGGCTTACGGTGCCTCGGCTTGTGTGGCCGGTAGGGGCTCACTGTGGGGTCGCCGTCCAGCCAGAAGCGCCAGGGGTGGTGGGCGCCGTCGCCGCCGACGCCGGTGCGGGGGCCGCTTCGTATGGCGGTGGAGGGGCCCGGTTGACCTGCGAGGAGGCTGAGGGGGGCGGTCTCGTCGCGGGTGCACAGGTCGGCACCGTTCAAGGTCCGGTCCACGGCGAGGGCTGTGGCGAGGCGGGCGGGGCCCTTGGCCAATTCCGTGTCCCTGCGGGCCTTGGGGCGGCGCTGCCTGGCCTCCTCTTCGCCCTGAATCACTTCTCCCCCACGCAGGAGAACGCCGCTGGCCTGGCCTTCGGGGCCGCAGACGAGGTTGAGACTCCACCACATCCCGTAGATGAAGTAGACGTAGGCGTGACCCGGGGGGCCGAACATGGACGCATTGCGTGCCGTCTTGCCGCGGTAGGCGTGGGAGCCGGGGTCGGCCTCGCCCGCGTATGCCTCGACCTCCGTGATGCGCAACTGCATCCGGCTCCCGGGCGTCGTGCGTACCAGGATGCGTCCCAGGAGGTCCGGGGCGACATCCAGGACGGGGCGGTCGAAGAAGCTGCGTGGTACATACGCGTGGCCGCCGGTCGTGGTGGGCTCGCTGTCTCGGCCTGCGATCATGCCGTCCGAGCCTACAAGAACGCGGTGCGTTCCCGGATGGGGAGGAATCGGATGGGATTCAAGAAGCTGTTCGCCAGCATGGGTGTCGGGGGTGCGTCGGTCGACACCGTTCTGCACGAGCCGAACGCGCTGCCCGGAGGGGTGTTGCAGGGGGAGGTGCGGATCCAGGGTGGCTCGGTGACCCAGGAGGTCGAGTCGCTGTCGGTCGGTCTTCAGGCGCGGGTCGAGGTGGAGACCAACGACGGAGAGGTGAAGCGGAACATCGAGTTCGGCCGGCAGCGGCTGGGCGGGGCGATCACCCTGGAGGAGGGTGCCGGCCATGTGGTGCCCTTCGGGCTTGAGGTGCCGTGGGAGACGCCCGTCACCACGTTCCTGGGGCAGCAGCTGGTGGGCATGGAGATCGGGGTCACTACCGAGCTGGCGATCGCGCGGGCGCTGGACTCTTCCGACCTGGACCCGGTGAACATTCACCCGCTGCCGGCGCAGCAGGCGATTCTCGACGCGTTCGGTTCGCTGGGCTTCCGCTTCAAGTCGGCGGACATGGAGAAGGGGCACATCCGCAATACGCGGCAGCAGCTGCCCTTCTACCAGGAGATCGAGTTCTTCGCGCCGCAGCAGTACCGGGGGCTGAACCAGGTCGAGCTGTCGTTCGTGGCCGACTCGCGGGGCATGGACGTGGTGCTGGAGATGGACAAGAAGCCGGGGCTGTTCACCGAGGGCAGCGACTCGTTCCGGTCGTTCCCGGTGGACTTCAACACCTTCGACCAGACGGACTGGGTGTCCTACCTCAACCAGTGGCTGGCCGAGGTCGGCGGTAAGCGGAACTGGTTCTGAGTCTCCGCTGAACCTGGGGCCGGATCAGCCCAGGAGAACGGTAAGGGGTGTGTCGCGTACCGCCCAGAAGCCGACGGCGGCGGTGAAGACCTCCGCCGCCGCCTCGGCGTCTGCCGGGTCCGCCAGCTCGAAGCTGGACCATCCGGTGGCGAGGATGAGGTAGCCGCGGGTGGTTCCCCACCAGCTCAAATCGGTGAGGAGGTCGGCGAGCGCGTCCCAGTTGTGGCCGAAGTAGTCGGGCAGCTCCAGGCCGGCGGCGCAACGTTCCATGAAGTCGGTCTTGTTCGTGGCGCCCGCCAGGTCCACCACGGCATCGACCCAGCCCGCCGCCTCCGCCTGCATCAGGGCGTCGGGTCCCACCGAGGGGAGCCGGTAGACGCCGGGGGGTACCGAGGCGTCGAAGAGGCCGGGCAGGTCGGCTTGGGGCAGCTCGGGCAGTTCCACGGGGCTGGTCATGATCGCACCACCGCTTCGGGGTCTCGTCGTGGTCACTCACCGGAGGGCGCTGACGGCCGAGCATGGGGCTGGGATGTACTGCGCGTGCCGCCGCACGACGTCATGGTGGCAAAGAGAGACGGCGCGGATCGTTAGGCTGGCCGGTACAGCGATTCGCGTGACGAGGAGGTTCCGACGTGACCGACCAGCAACGGCGCCCGCTCCCCCATGATTTCCACCCTCCGGTGCCCTCGTTCCGGGTGACGAGCGACGACCTGGCGGATGGCGGCCATCTGGGTTCCGCACAGGTGTACGCGGAAGGGAACACCTCTCCCCAGCTGAGCTGGGAGGGTTTCCCGGAGGAGACGAAGAGTTTCGCCGTGACCTGCTTCGACCCCGATGCCCCGACCGGCAGTGGGTTCTGGCACTGGTCGGTGTTCGACATTCCGGCTTCGGTGACGCTGCTGCCCGCCGGTGCCGGTACGGGTGACATGAAGGGGCTTCCACAGGGGGCCGTACATGTCCGCAACGACTTCGGTACCAGGGATTTCGGCGGCGCCGCGCCCCCTCCTGGCGACGGGCCGCACCGTTATGTCTTCACGGTGTACGCGGTCGGCAGTGAGCGGCTGGGGCCCGACGGGGACGCCTCGCCGGCTGTCGTCGGCTTCAATCTGCGCTTCCATACGCTGGCGCGGGGCCACCTGATCGCCGAGTACGAGATCCCCGCGAGCTGACGTCCGGGGCCGGGGGCGGGGGGTGTCTCTATGTTTTTGGTCAAGCGGTTTGGGGTGTGCGGGGTTCGTAGAAGGTGCCGTCGCGGAGCATGGCGTAGATGACGCTGATGCGGTGGCGGGCGAGGCGGAGGAGGGCTTGTGT
>NZ_BAAARJ010000054.1:0-3455 GCF_039532135.1 Streptomyces axinellae | reverse complement strand
AGGGCTTCTCGGGGGCTCATGCCGAAGAAGTCGGGGTCGAAGTGGTGGGCGTTGTGGAGGAAGCCGCCGTGTTGGGTGTAGCTGGTTCCGGGGTGTTCGGGGTCGGGGTGGTAGAGGGTGTCCAGGTTCCAGCCGCGTTCTTGGGGGAAGCTGCTGATGCCTTCGCGTCCTTCGGAGACGAGTTGCCACAGGTCATCGGGTGAGGCGACTCCGCCGGGGTAGCGGCAGGCCATACCGACGATGGCGATGCGCTCGTCGGCGTTCCCGGTGCGGGCGGGAGATCCGGT
Organism: Streptomyces axinellae; assembly: GCF_039532135.1. Taxonomy (NCBI): domain Bacteria; kingdom Bacillati; phylum Actinomycetota; class Actinomycetes; order Kitasatosporales; family Streptomycetaceae; genus Streptomyces; species Streptomyces axinellae. The sequence continues at coordinate 3,168 of NZ_BAAARJ010000054.1, read as the reverse complement.
GGTGGGCAGGGTCTTGGCGGCGTGCCCCGTTACTTGTTCGCGCAGGTGTCGGGCGAGGGCGGCGGGGGTGGGGTGGTCGAAGACGAGGGTGGCGGTCAGGCGCAGGCCGGTTGCGGTGTTGAGGCGGTTGCGCAGCTCCACCGCCGTCAAGGAATCGAAACCCAGCTCCTTGAACGGACGTTCGTCGTCGCCGCCCGACTGCGGGTGCCCCAGCACGGCCGACACATGACCGCGTACCAGATCCAGCAGGAGTTGCGACTGCTCGGCCTCGTCCAGCCCGGCCAGCCGCTCCGCCCAGGAGGACGGGGCAGCGGAGGCGGAGCCGGCCGCATCGTGCCCCACGACGCGCCGCAACGGGGTGCGTACCAGGCCGCGCAGTACGCAGGGCAGCGAGCCCGTTTCGGCCTGTGCGCGCAGCGAGGCGGCGCTGAGACGCGCGGCAACGACGACGGGAGGCGTCATCCCTTCCCCGGCGGCCGAGCCCTGCACGGCCGAGCGCTGCACGGCATCGAACAGCGCGAGTCCGCGCGTACTGCTGAGCGGGGCCACCCCGCCGCGCACCATGCGAGCGAGGTCGGTGCCGTCCAGGTGCGTGGTCATGCCGCTGCCTTCGGCCCACAGCCCCCAGGCGAGGGAGGTGGCGGGGAGCCCTTGGGCGCGGCGGTGCTGGGCGAGGGCGTCGAGGAACGCGTTGGCGGCGGCGTAGTTGGCCTGCCCTGCCCCGCCGAGCGTGCCGATCACCGACGAGTAGAGGACGAACGCGTCCAGTTCCGTCCCGGCGGTGAGTTCGTGGAGGTTCCAGGCGGCCTCCGCCTTGGGCCGCATCACCGCGTCGATCCGCTCGGGAGTCAGCGCGGTGAGCACACCGTCGTCCAGTGCGCCGGCGGTGTGGATGACTGCGGTGAGGGGGTGTTCGTGGGGGATTCGCGTGAGGAGGGTGGCGAGGGCTTGGCGGTCGGCGGTGTCGCAGGCGGCGACGGTGACTTCGGCGCCTGTTGCGGTGAGTTCGGCCGCGAGTTCCGTGGCGCCGGGTGCGTCGGGTCCGCGTCGGCTGGTGAGCAGGAGGTGGCGTACTCCGTGCTCGGCGACCAGGTGACGGGCGAGCAGTCCGCCCAGGGTGCCGGTACCACCCGTGATCAGCACCGTGCCGGTCTCGCGACGGGGCAGCAGCTCGCGTACGTCACCCTCCGTCCGCACGCCCCCGGCTTCAGGAGGTGACGGTACGAAGGGCGCGAGGCGCGGGGCATACACCGCGCCCTCGCGCAAGGCGAGCTGTGTCTCGTCGCGCGGGGCCTGCGCTACGGCCGGGAGCGCCACGTCGGACGCCTCGCTCCCGTCGGTGTCGATCAGCGTGAACCGCCCCGGATTCTCGCTCTGCGCGGTGCGGATCAGCCCCCACACCGCGGCGCCGACGAGATCGGGGCCTGCCGTGTTTCCGCTCGCCGGGTCGGAGTGAACGGCGCCATGCGCATCGTCGCCGTCGCCGTCGCCGACGCTGACGGCGCCGCGCGTGACGAGAACGAGGCGCGAGGCGGCCAGCGTTTCGTCGGCGAGCCATTGCTGTGCCAGCGCGAGCGCGGCGTGGACGGCGCTGCGGGCGGCCTCACCCATGGGCGCGCTCGGCGCGTCCGTGTCCACGGCGGGCGCGACCGAGGGGATCGGCGCGACGACCACCTTGGGTACCCCGGCTCCGGAGGCGAGCGCCTGCTGGAGCGCGGCCAGATCCGCGTACCCCACCGGGCCGCTCTCTGTGGCCGCCCAGGCCGGAGGGTTGAGCAGTGCCACGGAGGCGGGAGAGGGGGCGGCCGATCCGTCCGGAAGGCGCGACCAGTCGAGCTGGAAGAGCGCACCGTTCCCCGCGCTCCCACTCCCGGCCCCGGCCCCGCCCGCGGCGAGGCGCCCCGGCTCCCCGAGGCTGTCCAGGCGTACGGGCCGCAGCGCCAGTTGCGCAACGCTGACCAGCGGGTTTCCCGAACCATCGGCGACGGTCAGAGCGACCGTGCCGTCCGCGAGCGGCGACCACCGGACGTACGCGGCCGTCATCCCCGTCGCGCGCAGCGACACCCCGCTCCACGAGAACGGAAGGGAAATGCCGCCCTCCCCATCGGCCCCCAACGGGCCGCCCCCCAGCGCCAGCGCGTGCAGCGCGGAGTCGAGCAGGGCGGGATGCACCCCGAACTCCCGTGCTGCCGCGAGTTGTTCCTCGCCCAACCGCACTTCCGCGTAGACATCGGAACCGTGCTGCCACGCGGCTGTCAGCCCTTGGAAGGCCGGCCCGTAGGTGTAGCCCTCGTCGGCGAGCCGCTCATACAGGCCCTCGACCGGGATGCGCGTCGCCTCTGCCGGAGGCCAGGCCGCCCCCACCGCCGGGCCCGCCGCTTCGCCTTCCGCCGCTTCGGCGGATGTCACCCAGCCCTGCGCGTGCCGGGTCCAGGAAGCCTCGTCGAACTCGTCCTCGACGTACTCCGCCCGCGCGTGCACGCTCACGGGACGGCGCCCGGACCCGTCGTCCGCGCCCACCCTGACCTGAACCGCGACGCCGCCGCTCGCGGGCAGCGGCAACGCGGCCTCCAGCGTCAGATCCTCCACGTGTCCGCAGCCCGCCTGATCCGCGGCCCGCAGGACGAGTTCGAGGAACGCGGTACCCGGCAAAACGGCCACTCCGCCGACCGCGTGGTCGTTCAGCCACGGGTGCTCCCGCACGGACAACCGCCCCGTGAGCACCACTCCATCGCCCTCCGCCAGTTCGACCGTGGCGCCGAGCAACGGATGCTGCGCCGCCGCGAGCCCGGCCCTCCGGAGATCGGCACGGGGGGCGGCAGTGAGCCAGTACGACTGACGTTGGAAGGGGTAGGTGGGGAGGTGGGGTGTGTGGGTGTGGGTGTGGGTGTGGTGGTTGGGGGTTGGGGTGGTGGTCCAGGTGGTGGGGGTGTGTCCGTGGGTGTGGGCTTGGGTGAGGGTGGTGAGGAGTTGGGTGGGGGTGGCGTTGTGGCGTCGGAGGGTGCCGAGGACGGTGGCGTGGGGGTTGGTGTCTTGGGTGGGGGTGGTGAGGACGGGGTGGGGGCTGGTTTCGATGTAGGTGTGGTGGCCTTCGTTGTTGAGGTGTTGGAGGGTTTGTTGGTAGAGGACGGGGTGGCGGAGGTTGTTGTACCAGTAGTCGGGGGTGAG
>NZ_BAAARJ010000053.1:0-3971 GCF_039532135.1 Streptomyces axinellae | reverse complement strand
GGCGTTCGGCCGGGCGGCCGTTGTGGCTGGGGTCGTTGAAGTCGAATGTGGGGCATACGCAGGCGGCTGCGGGTGTCGGTGGTGTGATCAAGATGGTGCTGGCGATGCGGCACGGGAGTCTGCCGCGCACCTTGCACGTGGATGCGCCCAGCGGTGAGGTCGACTGGGGCCAGGGCGGCGTGCGGCTGCTCACCGAGCGGCAGGACTGGCCGCAGGGCGACCGCCCCCGCCGCGCCGCCGTCTCGGCGTTCGGCGTCAGCGGCACCAACGCCCATGTGATTCTGGAACAGGCCCCGGCCCCGGACTCCGAGACATCGCAGCCGTCGGTGCCGGGCGGGGATCGAGGCGCCGCCCCGGCCCCGCTGCCCTGGGTACTGTCCGCCGCCACCGAGAAGGCGCTGTGTGCCCAGGCGCAGAGACTCTCGGGGCGACTGCACGCGGACGATGACCTCGACCCCCTCGACGTGGGGTACACCCTGGCCGCCGGCCGGGCCGCGCTCCCGCACCGTGCCGTGCTCACCGGCGAGGACACCGCGCAGCTGCGGTCCGCCGTGGACGCACTCGCCCGCGGGGAGCGGCCCGCGGGAGCGGTGTCCGGGTCGGTGCCTTCGGCGGGCCCGGGGCGGACCGCGCTCCTGTTCACCGGCCAGGGCAGCCAGCGCCCCGGCGCGGGGCAGGAGCTGTACGCGGCCTTCCCGGCATACGCGGAGGCGTTCGACGAGGTGGTGGATGCTTTCGCGTCCCATCTGGATCGGCCCCTCGCCGAGGTGGCCGCCGACGACTCGGGAGTGCTGGATCGCACCGAGTACACCCAGCCGGTGCTCTTCGCCGTCGAAGTGGCGCTGTCCCGGCTGCTGCTGGCCTGGGGTGTGCGCCCGGACTTCCTGATGGGCCACTCCATCGGTGAGCTGGCGGCAGCACACGTGGCCGGGGTGCTGTCGCTGCCGGACGCGGCGAAGCTCGTCGCGGCGCGCGGCCGGCTGATGGGAGCCCTTCCGCCGGGCGGGGCGATGGCCTCGATCGAGGCGTCCGAGGACGAGGTGGTGCCGCACCTGACCGCGGGGCCGGGCGAGCGCCTGTCGATGGCCGCCGTCAACGGCCCCGCCTCCGTGGTGGTCTCCGGAGACGAGGAAGCCGTCGAACGGGTCGCCGGCCTCTTCCGGGCCGAGGGGCGCCGGGTGCGGCGGCTGCGGGTGAGCCATGCGTTCCACTCCCCGCACATGGACAGCTTGCTCGACGAATTCCGCACGGTGGCCGCCTCGTTGACGTTCGCCGCGCCGCGCATCCCGGTCGTCTCCAACGTCACCGGGCGCCTGGCCACCGCCGCCGAACTGACCTCCCCGGACTACTGGGTGCGGCATGTGCGGGAGGCGGTGCGCTTCCACGACGGCATGCGCACCCTGGAGAGCCAGGGCGTGACCGGCTATCTGGAGGTCGGCCCGGACAGCGTGCTGACCGCCATGGGGCGAGCTTGCCTGACCGCACCCGACGAGGCCGTCATGGCCGGGGCCCTGCGCCGGGACCGGCCCGAGCGCCCCACGGCGCTGGCGGCCCTGGGCCAGGTGTGGGCGCACGGCGCGGACGCCGGCTGGAGCGCCCTGTACGCGGGTACGGGCGCCACACAGGTCGAGCTGCCCACCTACGCGTTCCAGCGCGAGCGGTTCTGGCTCGGCCGCACCGCCGCGACGGCCGCCTCCGGCCACGACCCGGCGACCGCCCGTTTCTGGACCGCGGTCGAACAACACGACGCCGCCGGGCTGGTGGACACGCTGGGCGTGGCCGAAGAAGATCTCGCCCCGGTGCTGCCGGCCCTGGCGCGGTGGCGCCGGGAAGCCGGCGAGCGGGCCCGCGCGGACGCGTGGCGCTACCGGGTCCGCTGGGAGCCCCTGCGTCCGGGCCGGGCCCCGGACCGCTCCGGCACCTGGCTCGTCGTCACCCCCAGCACGCCCTCGGACCTTCCCGGAGCGGCCGACTGGCTCCGTGCCCTGCCGGAGGCCCTGGCGGACGGCGGCGCCGACGTGCTGCGAGCCGAGGTTCCAGCAGCCGCGTGCACCCGGGACGGCCTGGCCGCACACCTGCGTACGGCCGCGGCCGGCGGCGGGTCACCGCTGGTGGCCGTCGTCTCGCTGCTGCCGCTCGCGTCAACGGCCGGGCAGGGGCCGGGCCATGCCGCCGCGGGACTCGCCCTCCTCCAGGCGCTCGGCGACTCCGGGATCGAGGCTCCGCTGTGGACGCTGACCAGCGGCGCGGTCCGGGTCGGTGACAGCGACCGGCCGCCGCTGCCCGGACAGGCCCAGATGTGGGGGCTCGGCCGCGTCGCAGCGCTCGAACACCCCAGGCGGCTCGGCGGCCTGGTGGACCTGCCGCCCGAAGCGGACCCGACTGCCGCGGGCCGGGTCCTCGACCGGATCGCCCTCGGGAGCGACGAGGACCAGCTCGCGATCCGTTCCGACGGCGTCCACGTCCGCCGCCTGGTGCCCGCGCCGGGCGCCGGGCGGGGCGGCGGTGGCTGGACGCCGCGCGGCACGGTCTTGATCACCGGCGGTACCGGCGCCCTCGGCGCCCACGTGGCCCGTCACCTCGCGGCCTGCGGCGCCGGCCATCTGGTCCTGGCGGGCCGCCGTGGCCCCGACGCGCCGGGCGCCGCCGAGCTGGCCGCCGAGCTGAAGGCAGCCGGTGCCCGCGTGACCCTCGCGGCGTGTGACGTGGCGGACCGGACGGCCCTCGCGGCGCTGCTCGCCGAGCACCCGCCGCAGGCGGTGGTGCATGCGGCGGGTCTGCCGCTGGTCCGGCCGCTGGAGGAGACGGGCCCGGAGGACCTGGAACGGCTGTGGGCGGCGAAGGTCGCCGGAGCCCTCCACCTGGACGAACTGCTCGCCGACCGGCCGTTGGACGCCTTCGTGCTGTTCTCCTCGGTCGCCGGAGTATGGGGTGTGGCGGGACAGGGGGCCTACGCCGCCGCCAACGCCGCCCTGGACGCGCTGGCCGAGCGGCGGCGGGCCCGGGGGGTGGTGGCGACCGCCCTCGCCTGGGGGCCGTGGGCGGGCGGCGGCATGATGGCCGACGCGGGCATCGAGAGCGAGGTCAGCCGTCGCGGTCTGCGTCCGCTGGATCCGGGTCCGGCCGTCCGCGCTATGACGGACGTGATCGGGTCGGGCGGAGCACACACGACCCTCGCCGACGTCGACTGGTCCGTGTTCGCACCGGCGTTCACGGTGCTGCGGCCCAGCCCTCTCCTGGACGCGCTGCCCGGCGCGACGGAGGCGCAGCGGGCCGACGGGCCCGCGCACGGGGCCGGAACCGCGGCGCTCCGGGTACGGCTGGAGCGCACCGCGCCCGGCGAACAGCGTGCCGAACTGCTCGGCGCGGTGCGCGAGAGCGCGGCCGAGGTGCTCGGATTGCCGGACGCCGCCGCGCTGGACGCCGACCGGGCGTTCCGCGACCTCGGGTTCGACTCCCTGACCGCCGTCGAGCTGCGGCAGCGGCTCGTGCGGGACACCGGGCTGGTGTTGCCCACCACCCTCGTCTTCGACCATCCCAGCGCCTCCGCGCTCACCGACCACCTGCTGCGGGAACTCGGCCTGGCACACGGCGGGGCCGACGGCGGCGCGGCCCTCCTCGCACCGCGGCCGGCCGCTGCCGGCACCGCGGCCGACGAGGACCCGGTCGTACTCGTGGGGATGGCCTGCCACTACCCGGGCACGGACGGGCCGCAGGAGCTGTGGCGGATGCTCCTCGACGGGGTGGACGCCATCGGCCCCTTCCCCACCGACCGCGGCTGGGACCTGGAGGTCGTGTACGACCCGGACCGCCGCACACCGGGCACCAGCTACACCGACCGCGGGGGTTTCCTGGCTGCGGCGGGGGAGTTCGACGCGGGGTTCTTCGGGATCAGTCCGCGGGAGGCGCTGGCGATGGATCCGCAGCAGCGGTTGCTGCTGGAGACGTCGTGGGAGGCGTTGGAGCGGTCG
>NZ_BAAARJ010000052.1:0-4066 GCF_039532135.1 Streptomyces axinellae | reverse complement strand
GCCCACACCCACGGACACACCCCCACCACCTGGACCACCACCCCAACCCCCAACCACCACACCCACACCCACACCCACACACCCCACCTCCCCACCTACCCCTTCCAACACCACCCCTACTGGCTCGCTCCGCAGCGCGGCGGTAGCGCGGATGTGGCCTCGGCGGGGCTGGATACCTCGGATCACCCGCTCCTCGGCGCGGCCGTCCAACTCCTCGGCGGGGGGGTCCTCTTCACAGGGCGCATCTCCCTCGTCGATCACCCGTGGCTCGGCGACCACGCGGTGTACGGGCAACCGTTGCTCCCGGGTGCCGCCTTCGCCGAACTGGCGTTGTACGCGGGTGACCGTATGGGGTGTGGTCACCTCGAAGAGCTGACGCTGCACGCGCCGTTGCCGCTGTCGGAGCGGGTTGCCGTGCAGCTCCAGGTCGTTGTCGGGCCGTCCGAGGGGGCGGAGGGCGGTCGGCGGGCCCTGAGCGTCCGGTCCCGGCCGAGTGCCGACCGTAGCGCCGGGGCCGGGACCGGTGACGACGGCGACCTCGGCAGCCACTGGGGTTCCGACGGGGACTGGACGCAGCACGCCACCGGAACCCTCGTCTCCGAGGCGCCGGCCGCCGCAGCCGCCACCGCTTCGTTCGCCGAGTGGCCTCCGGCGGGAGCCGCGCGCCTCGATACGGAGGAGCTGTACGACACGCTGGCAGCGCGTGGGCTCGACTACGGTCCGGCCTTTCAGGGGCTCGGCGCCGCGTGGCGGGTCGGCGACGCCATATACGCGGAGGTCGCCCTCCCGGAGGACCCGGACACCCTCGGGACCGGCGGTACGAGCGGTACCGGCGGAACCGAGGGGCACGTGCTGCACCCCGCGCTGCTCGACGCCGCGCTGCACACGCTCTTCCTCAGCCCGCAGCACGCGCCCGCGGCGGGAACGACCGGGAATGGCGAGGGCGACGAGGCGGCCGACACCGTACCTCTGCCGTTCTCCTGGTCGGGGGTGACGCTGCGAGCGACCGGCGCTGCGGCGCTGCGAGTCCGCCTCACTCCGGCCGGGATCGCGCCCGGCCTGTCGCCCACTGGCGACGAGGGGACGGGCGCGGTGTCGCTGGAGTTGGCCGATGTCGAGGGCCGCCCCGTCGCGGCAGTCGAGACGCTGACCACCCGCCCCCTCACCCGCGACCAGCTCGTACGCTCCGCCGGCCGTCGCCAGGACACCCTCTTCGACCTGACGTGGCCGCTGCTGGACGCGTCGGACGACGGTGCCGGGCCCGCGTCCAAGGCCACGACCGAGCCGAAGGCAGGAACGGCAGCCGCAGCGGCGGGACAGCTGACACCGGCTGTCGTCGTCCTCGGCCCCGGGGTACTCGGTGGGGAGAGCGATGACGACCCCGACTCCGACCTCGACTCAGACTTCGACTCCGACTTCGACTTCGGCGCCTGCGGTGTCGCCGATCTGACCTCCTTGCGGGAATCCTTCGAGGGCGAGGATGAGGGTGAAGGCGACCGCGAGGGCGAGGGCGGCCGGTCTCGTCCGGAGGTCGTCGTGGTGCCGTTCGTCACGGCCGCCCAGGCGGACAACCCGGACGGCGGTGGCCCGGCCGCCGCGACCCGGCGCGCGACGACCCAGCTGCTCGCGCTGCTCCAGGAGTGGCTCAGCGACGACCGTTGCGCGGACATCCGACTGGTCATCCTGACACGTGGCGCGGTGGCCACCGAGTCCGGCGAGCGGATCCGCGATCTCGTGGGGGCCGCGCTGTGGGGGTTCGTCCGCAGTGCACAGACGGAGCACCCCGGACGTTTCCACATCATCGACCACGACGGTTCGGATGCGTCCCGCGCCGCGCTCCTTCATGCCGTGGCGACGGGTGAGCCACAGCTCGCGCTACGGGATGGCGCCGTGCGCGTGCCCCGGTTGCGCGCGTCCGAGGTCACAGTCGCGTCCGCCGTGCCCGCTGTGTCCGCTGTGTCCGCTGTGTCCGCTGTGTCCGAGGGGGGCGGCGGCGCCGCCGGCGTCCCGTCCACGCTGGATCCGGACGGGACCGTGCTGATCACGGGTGGTACCGGCACCCTGGGCGGACTGCTCGCCCGTCACCTGGTGGCCGAGCACGGGGTACGCCACCTCCTGCTCACCAGCCGACGCGGACCCGACGCCCCTGGCGCCACGGAACTCGCGGCCGAACTCACCACAGCAGGCGCCCACGTCACCATCACCGCCTGCGACACCACCGACCGCCAAACCCTCGCCACCCTCCTGGCCACCATCCCCGACCAACACCCCCTCACCGCAGTCATCCACACCGCCGGAGTTCTGGACGACGGTGTGCTCACCGCGCTGACTCCCGAGCGGATCGACGCGGTGATGCGGCCCAAGGTGGACGCCGCCTGGAACCTGCACGAGCTGACCGCCGGCACCGACCTGTCCGCCTTCGTCCTCTACTCCTCCGCCGCCGGAGTCCTGGGCAACCCGGGGCAGGCCAACTACGCCGCCGCCAACACCTTCCTCGACGCCCTCGCCCACCACCGCCACACCCAAGGACTCCCCGCCACCTCCCTCGCCTGGGGACTCTGGGAACAGACCAGCGGACTCACCAGCCACCTGGACCACACCGACCAGGCACGTCTCGCCCGCAACGGGCTGAGCCCCCTCACGGCCGCCGACGGCATGGCCGCCTGGGACACCGCGGTCCGCACCAGCACACCCGCGTACACCGCCGCGCACTTGCACCTCCCCGCGCTCCGCGCCCAGGCGGAGGCGGGCACCCTCTCGCCCGTTCTGCGCGGTCTCGTCCGCACCCCGCTGCGCCGAAGCACCCCTGCCCGGGATCGCTCGAACGCGCCATGGGCCGAGCGCTTGGCGGGACTGGAGCGGGACGAGCAGCGTCAGCTGCTGCTCGATCTGGTGCGTACGCATGTCGCGGCCGTCCTGGGACACACGCGGGCAGCGAATGGGGCGGACGAACGCCCCTTCAAAGACCTGGGTTTCGATTCCTTGACGGCGGTGGAGCTGCGCAACCGCCTCAACACCGCAACCGGCCTGCGCCTGACCGCCACCCTCGTCTTCGACCACCCCACCCCCGCCGCACTGGCCACCCACCTCCACACCCAACTCACCGGCAACACCGGCCCCCGGAAAGCGACGCTCATCCCGAGAACCACCGCGCCCCACGACGAGCCCATCGCGATCGTCGGGATGGCCTGCCGCTACCCCGGCGGAGTCGCCTCACCCGATGACCTGTGGCAACTCGTCTCCGAAGGACGCGAAGGCATCAGCAGCTTCCCCCAAGAACGCGGCTGGGACCTGGACACCCTCTACCACCCCGACCCCGAACACCCCGGAACCAGCTACACCCAACACGGCGGCTTCCTCCACAACGCCCACCACTTCGACCCCGACTTCTTCGGCATGAGCCCCCGAGAAGCCCTCGCCACCGACCCACAACAACGACTCCTTCTGGAGACCACCTGGGAAGCCCTGGAAAACGCCGGCATCCTCCCCACCACCCTCCGCGGCACCCGAACCGGCGTCTACACCGGAACCATGTACAGCGACTACGGCGCCCGACTCAGCCACCACATCCCCCAAGAACTGGAGGGATACATCGGCAACGGCAGCAGCGCAGGCGTCGTCTCCGGACGCATCGCCTACACCTACGGCCTCGAAGGACCCGCCGTAACCATCGACACCGCCTGCTCCTCCTCCCTCGTCGCCCTCCACATGGCCGCCCAAGCCCTACGCAGCGGCGAATGCGACATGGCCCTCGCCGGCGGCGCCACCGTCATGGCAACACCCGCCACCTTCATCGAATTCAGCAGACAACGCGGACTCTCCACAGACGGCCGCTGCAAATCCTTCGCAGCAACAGCCGACGGAACCGGATTCTCCGAAGGCGTCGGCCTGCTGATAATCGAACGCCTCTCCGACGCCCAAGCCCAAGGACACCCCGTACTGGCCGTCCTACGCGGCTCAGCCATCAACCAGGACGGCGCCAGCAACGGCCTCACCGCACCCAACGGACCCTCCCAACAACGCGTCATCCACGACGCCCTCACCGCAGCCGGACTCGAACCCACCG
>NZ_BAAARJ010000051.1:0-4149 GCF_039532135.1 Streptomyces axinellae | reverse complement strand
CCCTCACCCAAGCCCACACCCACGGACACACCCCCACCACCTGGACCACCACCCCAACCCACACCCACCACACCCACACCCACACACCCCACCTCCCCACCTACCCCTTCCAACACGAACGCTTCTGGATCTCAGAGCCGCCCGCGGCGAACGATGCCTCGGCGCTGGGACTGGGTGCGACGGGGCACGCGCTGCTCGGGGCCGTGGCGGAGTTGCCGGACGGGAGCCACCTCTTTACCGGTGGGCTGTCCCTCCGTACGCACCCCTGGCTGGCCGAACATGCCCTCGCGGGCACGGAGGGCGACGGTGGCACGGTGCTGCTGCCCGGTACGGCCTTTGTCGAGCTGGCGCTGCACGCGGGCGGCGAGCTGGGGTGTGCGCGCGTCGAGGAACTGACACTGGACGCGCCACTCGTCCTGCCGCCGCTCGGCAGCACGCAACTCCAGCTCACCGTGGGAGCGCCGGATGAGACGGGTGGGCGGGCGGTTCATTTCCGTTCGCGTGCCGAGCGTGCGGTCCCGGATGCGGCCTCGATCGAGGAAGCATTCGACGAGGGCGGCTGGACCTCCCACGCGACGGGGCGCCTCACACCGGCGGCTCCGGGCATGCCGGAGAGTACGGCGTCCTGGGCACGGGTGTGGCCGCCGCCGCAGGCCGAGGCGTGCGACGTGGATGAGCTGTACGCGCACCTCACCGACCTGGGCTATGCCTACGGCCCCCTCTTCCAGGGCCTGAGCGCGGCGTGGCGGGCGGCGGACGGGACGGTCTTCGCCGAGGCCCGGCTCCCCGAGGGGACAGAAGCGGACCGCGACGGGTTCCTTCTGCATCCGGCACTCTTCGACGCGGCCCTGCACCCGGGGGCGCTCGGCCCGGTCGGCCCGGTCGGCCCGGCGGGCGGCTCCGCGAGTGAGTCCGCACCGGACGTGTCGGAGGTGTCGGACGCGCTACGGCTGCCGTACGCGTGGCGAGGGGTGACGCTGTACGCCTCGGGCGCCGATGCGGTGCGGCTGCGGATGACCCGCCCCTCGGCCGACACGCTGGCGCTCGACCTCGCGAGCGGCGTCGGGAACGGCGACATGGCGCAGGACGACGGCGCGGGGGCGCCCGTGGCCTCTGTCGAGGCGCTGGTGACACGGCCGATCAGCGCCGGGCAGCATGTGGGGTCGCAACGGGGACGCCGTAACACGGGCTACCACCTCGACTGGTCCCCGTTGGCGCTCCCCGGCCTCGGCGGCGCCTCCCCCACTGCCGAGGTCGAGGGATGGGCGGTGATCGGCGGCGGCGATCCGCTCGCCGCGACCTCCGCTGCCGGCCCGGCCCTTGGCACGGGGGACGGCGGCGGCGTGGCCGTCTACGCCGACCTCGCCGAGCTGTGTGCCGCGCGGGAGGAGAGCGGCGCCGGGTACGGGACGGTGCTCGTGCCGTGCTCCTCGTTCCCGAGCGAGGCGGCGTTCTCGTATGGAACGGCGTGCTCGCGCGAGGCGCCGGCCGTCAGTTCGACCAGCGGCGATGGCCGCGACGAGGGGCGTGGCGAAGGCCATGGCGACGAGGGGGCCGGTGGGGGTGAAGGGGGTGGTGACGCCGCCCGCGCGGCGCACGCTCTCACTCGGCACGCGCTCGCGCTGCTCCAGGACTGGCTGGCACTGGAAAACGAGGCCGGGCCGAAGACAGGTTCCGGAGGGGCTCCCGAGCCCGCTTCCGGACCACCCACCGAGGCTCGGCTGGTGCTGCTGACCCGGCACGCGGTCGCGACCACGCCCGAACAGCCGCTGGTGGACCCGTCGGCCGCAGCCCTGTGGGGGCTGGTCCGCAGCGCGCAGGCCGAGAACCCCGGGCGCTTCCAACTCGTGGACACCGACGGTACGGACGCCTCGCGCGAGGCCCTGATGGAGGCCGTCGCCACGGGCGAGCCACAGATCGCGCTACGAGAGGGACGCGCGTACATGCCGCGCTTGGCGCGCGTCGCGCTCCCGGCCTCGGCATCGGAGCGGTCCGCCGCTTCCGCCGCTTCCGCCGTGTCCGCTGTGTCCGCTGTGTCCGCTGCGTCCGAGGGGGGCGGCGGCGCCGCCGGCGTCCCGTCCACGCTGGATCCGGACGGGACCGTGCTGATCACGGGTGGTACCGGCACCCTGGGCGGACTGCTCGCCCGTCACCTGGTCGCCGAGCACGGAGTACGCCACCTCCTGCTCACCAGCCGACGCGGACCCGACGCACCCGGCGCCACGGAACTCGCGGCCGAACTCACCACAGCAGGCGCCCACGTCACCATCACCGCCTGCGACACCACCGACCGCCAAACCCTCGCCACCCTCCTGGCCACCATCCCCGACCAACACCCCCTCACCGCAGTCATCCACACCGCCGGCGCACTGGACGACGGTGTGCTCACCTCCCTCACTCCCGAACAACTCGCCACCACACTCCGCCCCAAGGTGGACACCGCCTGGAACCTGCACGAGCTGACCGCCGGCACCGACCTGTCCGCCTTCGTCCTCTACTCCTCCGCCGCCGGCACCCTCGGCAACCCCGGACAGGCCAACTACGCCGCCGCCAACACCTTCCTCGACGCCCTCGCCCACCACCGCCACACCCAAGGACTCCCCGCCACCTCCCTCGCCTGGGGACTCTGGGAACAGACCAGCGGACTCACCAGCCACCTGGCTAACGGCGAACAGACGCGTCTCGCGCGGGGCGGCGTGCTGCCGCTGTCGTCGGAGGAGGGCATGGCCCTGTTCGACGGCGCTCTCGGCCTTGAGGGCGGCGGTCACGCTCTCGTACTGGCGAAGTTCGACAACAAGGCGCTGCGCGCCGAGGCCGAGGCGGGCTCGCTGCCGCCGGTATTGCGCGGCGTAGTACGCACCCCCGTTCGCCGGGTGACCGGGGCCGCGGGCGCGGGCGCGGGCGGCGGCACGGGCTCCTGGCCGGAGCGGCTCGCGGGCCTGCCGGAGGCGCAGCAGGAGAAGCTGCTTCTGGAAATGGTACGCGGCCAAGTGGCCACGGTGCTGGGCCACTCGGACCCGCACGGCATCGCGTCCGACCAGGCGTTCCAGGGGCTGGGTTTCGACTCCTTGACGGCGGTGGAACTACGCAACCGCCTCAACACCGCAACCGGCCTGCGCCTGACCGCCACCCTCGTCTTCGACCACCCCACCCCCGCCGCACTGGCCACCCACCTCCGCACCCAACTCATCAGCACGGCACAGCCCAAACCGGCCACCGGACCTGCCGCCCGCACCGGGTACGCCGACGAGCCCATCGCGATCGTCGGGATGGCCTGCCGCTACCCCGGCGGAGTGGCCTCACCCGATGACCTGTGGCAACTCGTCTCCGAAGGACGCGAAGGCATCAGCAGCTTCCCCCAAGAACGCGGCTGGGACCTGGACACCCTCTACCACCCCGACCCCGAACACCCCGGAACCAGCTACACCCAACACGGCGGCTTCCTCCACAACGCCCACCACTTCGACCCCGACTTCTTCGGCATGAGCCCCCGAGAAGCCCTCGCCACCGACCCACAACAACGACTCCTTCTGGAGACCACCTGGGAAGCCCTGGAAAACGCAGGCATCCTCCCCACCACCCTCCGCGGCACCCGAACCGGCGTCTACACCGGAATCATGTACAACGACTACGGCGGGCGCATTCAGCGGGCCCCCGAGGAGTTGGAGGGCTACCTCGGCAACGGCAGCGCGTTCAGCATCGCCAGCGGCCGTGTCGCCTATACGTACGGGTTCGAGGGCCCCGCCGTCAGCGTGGACACGGCATGTTCGTCCTCGCTGGTCGCCCTGCACATGGCCGCCCAAGCCCTGCGCAGCGGCGAATGCGACATGGCCCTCGCGGGCGGAGTGACGGTGATGGCGACCCCGGGGCTGTTCGTGGAGTTCAGCAGGCAGCGGGGGTTGTCGGAGGACGGCCGCTGCAAATCGTTCGCGGCAGGTGCCGACGGCGCCGGCTTCTCCGAAGGCGTCGGCCTGCTGCTGGTCGAACGCCTCTCGGACGCCCAGGCTCAGGGGCACCCGGTGCTGGCCGTCCTACGCGGCTCAGCCATCAACCAGGACGGCGCCAGCAACGGCCTCACCGCACCCAACGGACCCTCCCAACAACGCGTCATCCACGACGCCCTCACCGCAGCCGGACTCGAACCCGCCG
>NZ_BAAARJ010000050.1:0-4725 GCF_039532135.1 Streptomyces axinellae | reverse complement strand
GCGCCCAGCGGTGAGGTCGACTGGGGCCAGGGCGGCGTGCGGCTGCTCACCGAGCGGCAGGACTGGCCGCAGGGCGACCGCCCCCGCCGCGCCGCCGTCTCCTCCTTCGGCATCAGCGGCACCAACGCCCACCTGATCCTTGAGGAGTTCGCCGACCAGCCGGAGCCGGAGCCGGAGCCGGTGCCGGAGCAGGAGCCGCCCGCCGGAGAGACCGGTCAACGGGTCGTGCCCTGGCCGCTTTCCGGCACGACGGAGGCGGCGCTGCGCGCGCAGGCCCAGCGACTGCACGCCTGTCTCGCCTCGAAGACCTCCTACCGCCCGGCCGACGTGGGGTACTCGCTGGCGACCACCCGTTCGGTCTTCGCACATCGCGCGGTGGTGCTGGCCCGGGACACCGGTGAGGCGATGGCCGGGCTCGCCGACCTCGCTGCGGGCGAGCCGTCCGGCCGGGTGCTGACCGGAGCCGCGGAACGGCGGGGCAAGACGGTGTTCGTCTTCCCCGGGCAGGGCTCGCAGTGGCGCGGTATGGCTACGCGGCTGCTGACCGAGTCGCCGCTTTTCGCCGCCCGCCTGGCGGAGTGCGCCGACGCGCTGGCCGAGTTCACCGACTGGTCGCTGCTCGATGTGCTGCACGAGAGGGAGGGCAGCCCCTCGCTGGACCGCGTGGATGTGGTGCAGCCGGCCCTGTTCGCGGTGATGGTCTCCCTTGCCGCCTTGTGGCGGTCCTACGGCGTCGAGCCCGACGCCGTCGTCGGGCACTCGCAAGGCGAGATCGCCGCGGCCTGCGTCGCCGGGGCGCTCAGCCTCCGCGACGCCGCCCGGGTGGTCGCCCTGCGCAGCCAGGCCATCCGGGACGAGCTGGCCGGACACGGCGGCATGCTGTCCGTCGCCCTGCCGGCCGGGGAACTCGCGGAGTCCCTGGAGCGCTGGGAGGGGCGGCTTTCCCTGGCGGCGGTCAACGGGTCCTCCTCGGCGGTCATCTCCGGCGAGGCGGCTGCCCTGGACCAGTTCCAGGCCGAATGCGAGGCGCGTGAGGTGCGGGCTCGCCGGGTGCCAGTGGACTACGCGTCCCATTCGGGGCAGGTCGAGGCGATCCGCGGGCGGCTGCTGCGGGACCTCGACGGTCTGCGGCCGACCGCGCCCGCCGTCCCGTTCCACTCGTCGGTGACGGGCCTGCCCTCCGAGGGCGGGACGGGTCCGCTGGATGCCGCCTACTGGTACGAGAACCTGCGCCGCACCGTCGCCTTCGCCGACACAGTCCGCGGCCTGGCGGCCGACGGGCACACCCTGTTCGTCGAGGTGAGCCCGCACCCGGTGCTGGTACCGGGCATGCAGGAGTCCTTCGAGGCGCTGGAGCTTCCCGCCACGGCGCTGGGCTCGCTGCGCCGGGACGAGGGTGACCTGTCCCGGTTCGTGGCCTCGCTGATGGCGGCGCACACGGTGGGCGCGGCACCGGATTGGGAGGCGGTGTTCGACGGCACCGGCGCGCGCCGCGCCGATCTGCCCACCTACGCCTTCCAGCGGCGCCGCTACTGGCAAGAGCCCACCCGCGCCGCCCTGCCCGCGGCGCCCGGCGAACGGCCGGAGGAGGAGTTCTGGTCGGCGATCGAGACGGGCGACAGCAGTGTGCTGGAACGTGTCCTGGGCGCCCGCACCGCAGACGGGCTGCGGGAGGTGCTGCCCGAGCTGGCCGAGTGGCGCCGGGGCGCCCGGGCCCGCGCGGTGATCGACTCGTGGCGCTACCGCATCACCTGGAAGCCGTTCGCACCCGCGCAGCCGGGCGGCCTCACCGGCCGCTGGCTGGTCGTCACCCCGCAGGAGGCGGACGCGGACACCGCCGGACTCCTGGAGCGGGCACTCGCCGGCACGGGGGCCCGCCCGGTTCCGGTCACCGTCTCCGGGCGGGAGGCGGACCGGGGGCGGCTGGCGGAGCAGCTGGCCGGGGCGGCCGGCGGCGAGCCCGTCGCCGGAGTGCTCGCCCTGCCGGGCGCGGCGAACCCGCCTGCCGCCGAGGGGCCGGTTCCGGCCGGTACCGTGCTGGCCCTCGCTCTGGTCCAGGCGCTCGGTGACGCACTGCCGGATACTCCGCTGTGGCTCCTCACCCAGGGCGCCGTCTCCGTATCCGAACAGGATCCCGCCGCCGACCCGGAGCAGGCCCAACTGTGGGGCATGGGACGCGTCCTGGGACTGGAGCACCCCGAGCGCTGGGGCGGGCTCATCGACCTGCCCGCCGAGCCGGACCAGCGCACGCCTGCCCGCCTGGCGGCCCTGCTGGCGGGAGCGGGCGACGAGGACCAGATCGCGCTGCGGAACAGCGGCGCCCTCGCACGCCGGTTGGACCGCGCCCGGCTGGGCACGGCCACTCCACCCCGCACCTGGCGCCCCCGGGGCACGGCTTTGGTGACCGGCGGCACGGGCGCGTTGGGCGGCCACGTCGCCGAGTGGCTCGCCGCGAACGGTGCCGAGCACGTGGTGCTCACCAGCCGCCGGGGGGCGGACGCCCCTGGCGCCGCCGACCTTGAGGCGCGGCTGACGGCGCTGGGCGCCAAGGTGACCCTGCGCGCCTGCGACCTGTCCGACCGGCAGCAGGCGGCGGCCCTGGTCGCCGACATCGAGCAGGCGGCCGGTCCGGTCCGGGCGGTCTTCCACACGGCGGGCGTGCTGCGCACCACGGCCCTGGCCGACGTGCCGGCCGACGAGTTCGCCGAAGTCCTCGCAGGCAAGGTCACCGGGGCCCGTAACCTGGACGGCCTTCTCGACGAGCAACTGGTGGAAGCCTTCGTCCTCTTCTCCTCCAACGGCGGCGTGTGGGGCAGCCGGGGGCAGGGCGCGTACGCCGCCGCCAACGCGAGTCTCGACGCGCTCGCCGAACAGCGCCGCGCCCGCGGCCTGCCGGCCACCTCGGTGGCGTGGGGCCTGTGGGGCGGCGGCGACACCATGGCCGACCCGGAGACCGAGCAGTATCTGCGCCGGCACGGGCTTCGCCCCATGGCGCCCGACGCGGCGATCGCCGCGCTGGCCCAGGTCCTCGACCACGACGAGACGTTCGTCTCGGTGGCCGATGTGGACTGGGCGAGCTTCGCCCCCGGTTTCACCGTCGCCCGCCCCCGGCCGCTGATCGCCGACCTGCCCGAGGTGCGGCAGACCCTCAAGTCCGAGGCCGGGGCGGACGAGAACGCGGGGGCCGGGAAGGCGGAGTCCCTCGTGCGGGAGCTGGCGGGACTGCCGCCGGCCGAGCAGGAGCACCGGCTGCTGGACATGATCGTGCGGCAAGCGGCGGCGGTGCTGGGCCACGACTCCACGGAGCTGATCCGGCGCACCGGCGCCTTCCGGGAGCTGGGCTTCGACTCGCTGACCGCCGTCGAGCTGCGCAACCGGCTCGCCGCCGCCTTCGGCACCCGGATGCCGGCAACCCTGGTCTTCGACCATCCCAACCCGCAGGCGCTCGCGGCCCATCTGCGCGAGCAGCTGCTCCCGGCGGACTCCGCCCCGGCGCCGTCCCGCCACGGCGCGGACAGTGCGGAGCACTCCCGGGCGCTGGAGGCTCTCGCCCGGATCCCGGTCGCCCGGCTGCGCGGCTCCGGCCTGCTCGACACGCTGCTGGACCTCGCCGGGGGCGACGCGGAGCCGACGCCGGACGGGAGCGCCGATCCCTCGGCGGAGACCCGCATCGAGGATCTGGACGACGACGCGCTCGTCCGCATGGCGCTCGGCGACCCGGGGACCGAGGACCCCCGCTGAGCGCTCCGTATCCCCCACCTGTCACCACCGAATGCCGGAGCGGAAAGCATGTCAAAGTCGCCTGAGAAGGTCGTCGAGGCGCTGCGTGCCTCTCTCGTGGAGAACGAGCGGCTGCGCCGCCGGAACAGAGAACTGCTCGACGCGTCCGGGGAGCCGGTGGCGATCGTCGGCATGGGCTGCCGGTATCCGGGTGGTGCGGAGGGCCCGGAGGAGCTGTGGCGGCTGCTGGCGGAGGAGACCGACGCGGTGGTCGGTTTCCCCGCCGACCGCGGCTGGGACACGGAGAACGTGTACGACCCCGAGCCCCGGCACGGCCGCACCTACGCCCGTGAGGGCGGATTCCTGGACTCCGCCGCCGAGTTCGACGCGGACTTCTTCGGGATCAGCCCGCGGGAGGCGCTGGTCATGGATCCGCAGCAGCGGTTGCTGCTGGAGACGTCGTGGGAGGCGCTGGAGCGGTCCGGTATCGATCCGGCGTCGCTGCACGGCAGCGCCACCGGCGTGTTCATCGGGGCCACCGACCAGGGGTACGGGCCGGAGCCGCAGGACGCGAGCGAGGAGAGCGCCGGCTACCTGCTGTCGGGCAACGCGTCCGCCGTGCTCTCCGGGCGCATCTCCTACGTCCTGGGGCTGGAGGGGCCGGCGGTGACGGTGGACACGGCGTGTTCGTCCTCGCTGGTGGCGCTGCACCAGGCGTGCCAGGCGCTGCGCCAGGGCGAGTGCGAGATGGCGCTCGCCGGAGGCGTCGCGGTACTGGCCACACCAGGCGCCTTCATCGAGTTCTCGCGGCAGCGGGGCCTCGCGCCCGACGGCCGGTGCAAATCCTTCGCCGACGCGGCGGATGGCACCGGCTGGGGCGAGGGTGTGGGTGTGGTGGTGGTGGAGCGGCTGTCGCGGGCGCGGCGGTTGGGGCATCGGGTGTTGGCGGTGGTGCGGGGGAGTGCGGTCAATCAGGATGGTGCGTCGAATGGTTTGACGGCGCCG
>NZ_BAAARJ010000049.1:0-5021 GCF_039532135.1 Streptomyces axinellae | reverse complement strand
CCACCCCCACCCAACTCCTCACCACCCTCACCCAAGCCCACACCCACGGACACACCCCCACCACCTGGACCACCACCCCAACCCCCAACCACCACACCCACACCCACACACCCCACCTCCCCACCTACCCCTTCCAACACCACCCCTACTGGCTCCACGCCCCGCAAACCACCGCCACGAACGGGTCGGCGGGGGCGCTGGGGATGACGGAGGTCGGGCATCCACTGCTGGGAGCGGCGTCGCACCTGCCGGATGGTGGTCACCTGTTCACCGGCAGCATCTCCCTCGCCGCACACCCCTGGCTCGCGGATCACGCGGTGTTCGGGACGGTGTTGCTGCCGGGTGCGGCGTTCGCGGACTTGGCGCTGTACGCCGCCGCGTACACCGACAGCCCGCACCTGGACGAGCTGACGTTGCAGGCGCCGCTCGTCCTTCCCGAGGACGGTGCCGTCAGCCTCCACCTCCTTCTCGGTGCTCCGGACGCGGAGACGCGGCGTCGCCCGGTAACCGTGCATTCCCGCCCGGAGGGCCCCGTTCAGGGGGATGGCGCCGACGAGCGTGGCTGGACCTGTCACGCGACGGGCACGCTCGCACCCGTACCGGCATCAACATCGGCATCGATGCCGGGGTCCGGTGAGGAGCCGTTCCCGGAGGTCCTCCTCGGGCATGCCGCGTGGCCGCCCGCCGAGGCCACGCCCCTCGACCTCGGTGACCTCTATCAGACGCTGGGCCGGCAGGGCCTCGACTATGGCCCCCTCTTCCAAGGGCTACGGGCGGCATGGCGGCATGGCGACGAGATCTACGCCGAGGTAGGGATGCCCACGGATGTCACGGGCTCCGCACCTCTCGTAGGCCCCGCGGCGGACTACCCGCTGCACCCGGCGCTGCTCGACGCAGCCCTGCACACAGCTTTCCTCGCGGACTCCGGACCGTCGGCCCCGGACGGGGGGAACGTGGCGCTGCCGTTCGCGTGGGCGGGGGTCACGCTGTACGCCACGGGCGCTTCGGCGCTGCGGGTACGACTGACGCCCGAGGGGCCGGAGGGTATGGCCCTGGCCGTGAGCGACGAGGCGGGGGAACCCGTGCTCACGGTTCGGGGGCTCATCGCGCGCCCGATCTCCGCGGAGCAGCTGGCGGCGGTCGCCCGGCGCGGCACGGGGCGGCTCGGTCCGCACCAGCTCGTCTGGGCGCCGTTCGTCCCGGCATCCCCCATCCCGGCCCCGGATACGGCCCGTTGGGTACTTCTTGGCGCCGACACCGGGACCGTGTGCGCGGAGCCCCCGCTCGGCGGCGCGCTCGACCTCGCCGTCCATGCCGACCTGGCCGCCCTCCGGAACCCGGACCCGGACTCGGCCCCGGGCTCGGACCCGGACTCGGACCCGGACTCGGCCCCGGGCTCGGACCCGGGCTCTTCCGACGCGGCCCCAGAGGTCGTCCTCATCCGGTACAGCACCGGCACAGACCCCGGCGCCACACACGCCGAGGACGGCGGTCCGCCGGACACCGCCCGTGCGCTCACCCTCCACGCGCTCGCGCTCATGCAGGAGTGGCTGGCCGAGGGGCACGCGCGGGCTGCGCGACTGGTCTTTCTGACCCGTGGGGCCGTGGCTGTTTCCGACGACGAGCCGCTGGAGGACCTCCCCGCCGCCGCGCTGTGGGGTCTGGTGCGCAGTGCGCAGACCGAGAACCCCGGCCACTTCCAGATCGTCGATCACGACGGGACTCCGGAGTCTCTCGCCGCGCTGGCCACTGCGATCACCTCATCCGCGCCCGAACCCCAACTCGCCCTCCGTAACGGTGAGTTGCGCGTCCCACGCCTCGCCGAGGCGCCCGTCGCTCACGGGCCCGCCGGGGAAAGCGGGGCGGTCGGGGAGAATGGCGAGAAGGGCGGGAACGGGGAGAACGGGGAGAACGCGGCAGGCGGAGCCCCGGTGCTCGGCGGCGCCGACGGCCACGGCACCGTCCTCATCACCGGCGGCACCGGCGCCCTCGGCGGGCTCACGGCGCGCCACCTGGTGGCCGAGCACGGTGTACGGCGGCTGCTGCTGACCAGTCGCAGCGGCCAGGACGCGCCCGGGGCCACGGAGCTGGCGGCCGAGCTGACGGCGGCCGGCGCCGAGGTCACCCTCGCCGCGTGCGACGCCGCCGACCGCGAGGCGCTCGCCGGCGTCCTGGCCTCCATCCCCGACGAGCACCCCCTCACGGCCGTCTTCCACACGGCCGGTGTGCTCGACGATGCGACGCTCACCTCTCTCACCCCGAAGCAGCTGGTCACCGTGCTGCGGCCGAAGGCGGATGCCGCCTGGAATCTGCACGAGCTGACCGCCGGCACCGACCTGTCCGCCTTCGTCCTCTACTCCTCCGCCGCCGGAGTCCTGGGCAACCCGGGGCAGGCCAACTACGCCGCCGCCAACACCTTCCTCGACGCCCTCGCCCACCACCGCCACACCCAAGGACTCCCCGCCACCTCCCTCGCCTGGGGGCCGTGGCAGCGGACCAGTGCGCTCACCTCGGACCTGACCGGCACCGACCAGGCGCGGATCGCGCGCAACGGGCTGCTGCCGCTGTCCGACGAGGACGGAATGGCGCTGTGCGAACAGGCGCTCGCCTGCGGTCTCCCCGCCATGACAGCGATCCGGCTCAACCCGTCCGCCCTGCGGCGCGGGGGTGTGCCGCCGCTGCTGCGCGGGCTCGTGCGGCCATCGGCACGCCGCAGTGCACGCACTCCGGGTGCCGCCGACGCCTCCGGCGTCCTCGGCATCACCGGCGCCGAGGCCGGCTCCCGCGCGGAGGACGGCGGCACGGGGGTGGCCCGGGCGCTGCGGCAGCGCCTGAGGGGGCTCGCCCCGGAGGCTCAGCGTGGCGTGCTGCTGGAGTCGGTGCGGCTGACGGCCGCCGCGGTGCTCGGGCACGGCTCGGTCGAACGTATCGAGGCCGAGCGCGGATTCCTCGACATGGGATTCGACTCCCTGACCGCGGTGGAATTGCGCAACCATCTAGCGACGGCCACGGGAATGCGGTTCCCGGCGACCCTCGTCTTCGACCATCCGACACCGGACGCGCTCGCCGCGTTCCTCCAGGCGGAATGCGCGCCGGACGACCCGGATGATCTGGGCGACGACCCGTTCGCTTCCGGCGGCGGTAGGGAGGGCCGGAGTGGTCTTCGTCCGGGCAGCCGTCGTGCGGCACTGGCGGGGATCGACTCGCTCGAATCCGCGCTGTCCGCTCTCTCCTCGGACGACCGCGGGGCGGTCTCCACACGTCTGCGCGGCATCCTGCTGCGACTTTCGGCGCCCGAGAACGGCGCGGGCGCCGACGCCGAAAAGTCCGCTGTCGCCGAAAAATTCGAATCGGCGGACGACGACGAGATGTTCGCCTTCATCGACAACGAACTCGGACTCTCCTGATGCCCGCCACGTCGAAGGAATTCCCTCACATGGACACCGAGGACAGGCTCCGCGACTACCTCAAGCGCGTGACCGCCGAACTCCACGAAACCCGACAGCGTCTCGTGGACGCCGAGTCGGGCAGTTCCGAACCGCTCGCCATCGTCTCGATGGGATGCCGCTTTCCGGGCGGGGTGCGCTCGCCCGGAGAATTGTGGCGGCTGCTGCGCGAGGGCCGGGACACGATCTCCGGTTTTCCCGCCGACCGGGGCTGGCACGTCGAGACGCTGTACGACCCCGACCCGGACGCCGAGGGGAAGTCCTCGGTCCGCGAGGGCGGATTCCTGTACGAGGCCGACCGTTTCGACCCCGACTTCTTCGGCATCAGTCCCCGTGAGGCCCAGGCCATCGACCCCCAGCAGCGACTCCTGCTGGAGACCACCTGGGAGACCCTGGAGAACGCGGGCATCGTCCCCTCCTCCCTGCGCGGCAGCCGGACCGGGGTCTACGCCGGGATCATGTACGGGGAGTACGGCACGCGCATGCTGCGCCGGGTGTCCGCCGACTACGAGGCGTACATCGGGACCGGCAGCGCCTACAGCGTCGCCTCCGGTCGAGTCGCCTACACCTACGGCTTCGAGGGCCCGGCCGTCAGCGTGGACACCGCCTGCTCCTCCTCGCTGGTGGCGCTCCACCTGGCCGCGCAGGCGCTGCGCAACGGCGAGTGCGACCTCGCCCTGGCCGGCGGGGTGACGGTGATGGCCACACCCATGGCGTTCATCGAGTTCAGCAGGCAGCGCGGGCTGGCGGCCGACGCACGGTGCAAGCCCTTCGCGGCAAGCGCCGACGGCACCAGCCTCAGCGAGGGCGTCGGCCTGCTCCTGCTCGAACGGCTCTCGGACGCCGAGGCCAACGGCCACCAGGTACTGGCGATCCTCCGCGGCTCCGCGATCAACCAGGATGGTACGAGCAGCCAGCTCACGGCGCCCAACGGGCCGTCCCAGCAGCGCGTCATCCGCGCCGCGCTCGCCGACGCGGGGCTGTCCGCGTCCGACATCGACGCCGTCGAAGCCCACGGCACCGGCACCAGCCTGGGCGACCCCATCGAGGCGGGGGCGCTGCTGGCGACCTACGGGCAGGACCGGCCGACGGACCGCCCACTGCTGCTCGGCGCCGTCAAGTCCAACCTCGGGCACACGCAGGCAGCCGCCGGAGTCGCGGGCGTCATCAAAATGGTCCAGGCCATGCGCCACGGCATACTCCCCCGCACCCTGCACCTCGACGAGCCGACGCCGCACGTGGACTGGTCCAGCGGAAACGTCACCCCCTTGACCGGTGACGAAAACTGGCCCCACACCGGACACCCCCGCCGCGCCGCCGTCTCCTCCTTCGGCATCAGCGGCACCAACGCCCACGTCATCCTCGAAGCCCCACCCGAAGCCCCCGCCGAAGAGCACCCCGAACCCTCAAATATCCCGGTGCTGCTGTCCGGCAAGAACGAGCCCGCGCTACGCCAACAGGCCGCGCAACTGGCCACGTTCATCAGCGAACGCCCCGAGGTTGATGTCGCCGAGATCGCCCGCACCCTGGCCACCTCACGCACCCACCACCCCCACCGGGCCGGCATCGTCAGCC
>NZ_BAAARJ010000048.1:0-5207 GCF_039532135.1 Streptomyces axinellae | reverse complement strand
GTTTCGAAGGAAGCGTCCGTTCCTTGAGAACTCAACAGCGTGCCAAAAGTCAACGCCAGATATGTTGATACCCCGATCTGCCGGGTTTCCGGTGGGTTGAGGTTCCTTTGAAAAAGTCCCTTCCTTTGTTGGGAGGGCGTAACAGCGAGGACGCTGTGGACCGGGGGATTATTCCTCCCCTTTGGTTCCGCTCTTTCGCGGATGGAAGCATTCACGGAGAGTTTGATCCTGGCTCAGGACGAACGCTGGCGGCGTGCTTAACACATGCAAGTCGAACGATGAAGCCTTTCGGGGTGGATTAGTGGCGAACGGGTGAGTAACACGTGGGCAATCTGCCCTGCACTCTGGGACAAGCCCTGGAAACGGGGTCTAATACCGGATATGACACGGGATCGCATGGTCTTCGTGTGGAAAGCTCCGGCGGTGCAGGATGAGCCCGCGGCCTATCAGCTTGTTGGTGGGGTGATGGCCTACCAAGGCGACGACGGGTAGCCGGCCTGAGAGGGCGACCGGCCACACTGGGACTGAGACACGGCCCAGACTCCTACGGGAGGCAGCAGTGGGGAATATTGCACAATGGGCGGAAGCCTGATGCAGCGACGCCGCGTGAGGGATGACGGCCTTCGGGTTGTAAACCTCTTTCAGCAGGGAAGAAGCGTGAGTGACGGTACCTGCAGAAGAAGCACCGGCTAACTACGTGCCAGCAGCCGCGGTAATACGTAGGGTGCGAGCGTTGTCCGGAATTATTGGGCGTAAAGAGCTCGTAGGCGGCTTGTCGCGTCGGATGTGAAAGCCCGGGGCTTAACCCCGGGTCTGCATTCGATACGGGCAGGCTAGAGTTCGGTAGGGGAGATCGGAATTCCTGGTGTAGCGGTGAAATGCGCAGATATCAGGAGGAACACCGGTGGCGAAGGCGGATCTCTGGGCCGATACTGACGCTGAGGAGCGAAAGCATGGGGAGCGAACAGGATTAGATACCCTGGTAGTCCATGCCGTAAACGTTGGGAACTAGGTGTTGGCGACATTCCACGTCGTCGGTGCCGCAGCTAACGCATTAAGTTCCCCGCCTGGGGAGTACGGCCGCAAGGCTAAAACTCAAAGGAATTGACGGGGGCCCGCACAAGCAGCGGAGCATGTGGCTTAATTCGACGCAACGCGAAGAACCTTACCAAGGCTTGACATATGCCGGAAACGTCTGGAGACAGGCGCCCCCTTTGGGTCGGTGTACAGGTGGTGCATGGCTGTCGTCAGCTCGTGTCGTGAGATGTTGGGTTAAGTCCCGCAACGAGCGCAACCCTCATTCTGTGTTGCCAGCGTGCCTTTCGGGGTGACGGGGACTCACAGGAGACTGCCGGGGTCAACTCGGAGGAAGGTGGGGACGACGTCAAGTCATCATGCCCCTTATGTCTTGGGCTGCACACGTGCTACAATGGCCGGTACAATGAGCTGCGAAGCCGTGAGGTGGAGCGAATCTCAAAAAGCCGGTCTCAGTTCGGATTGGGGTCTGCAACTCGACCCCATGAAGTCGGAGTTGCTAGTAATCGCAGATCAGCATTGCTGCGGTGAATACGTTCCCGGGCCTTGTACACACCGCCCGTCACGTCACGAAAGTCGGTAACACCCGAAGCCGGTGGCCCAACCCCCTTGTGGGGAGGGAATCGTCGAAGGTGGGACTGGCGATTGGGACGAAGTCGTAACAAGGTAGCCGTACCGGAAGGTGCGGCTGGATCACCTCCTTTCTAAGGAGCATCTTTGGCCGTTTCGGCGGTCCAGGGGCCTACTACGTCGGCGAGTGTTCGACGGTGGGTTGCTCATGGGTGGAACGTTGACTATTCGGCGCTCTTGGTTGTCTTCACTAGTACTGCTTCGGCGTGGAAGGTGAGGGTGGCTGGGGGTGTCGGGCGCGCTGTTGGGTGTCTGAGGGCACGGCCGTTGTGGTCTTGTTTCTCGGTGCCGGTCCCGGTGAACTCGCTCGGTTGGGTGGGGTGGTGGGTGGCTGGTTGTTGTTTGAGAACTGCACAGTGGACGCGAGCATCTGTGGCCAAGTTTTTAAGGGCGCACGGTGGATGCCTTGGCACCAGGAACCGATGAAGGACGTGGGAGGCCGCGATAGGCCCCGGGGAGCTGTCAACCGAGCTGTGATCCGGGGGTGTCCGAATGGGGGAACCCGGCAGTCGTCATGGGCTGTCACCTGCCGCTGAATGTATAGGCGGTGTGGAGGGAACGCGGGGAAGTGAAACATCTCAGTACCCGTAGGAAGAGAAAACAACCGTGATTCCGGGAGTAGTGGTGAGCGAAACCGGAGGAGGCTAAACCGTATGTGTGTGAGACCCGGCAGGGGTTGCGCATGCGGGGTTGTGGGATTCCATTTCAGTGGTCTGCCGGCTGTTGGACGAGTCAGAAACCGTATGGGTAGGCGAAGGGCATGCGAAAGGCCCGGCGTAGAGGGTAAGACCCCCGTAGCTGAAATCTGTACGGCTCGTTTATGGAACACCCAAGTAGCATGGGGCCCGAGAAATCCTGTGTGAATCTGGCGGGACCACCCGTCAAGCCTAAATATTCCCTGGTGACCGATAGCGGATAGTACCGTGAGGGAATGGTGAAAAGTACCGCGGGAGCGGAGTGAAAGAGTACCTGAAACCGTGTGCCTACAAGCCGTGGGAGCGTCGCAGGCAGTACTTGTGCTGTCTGTCGTGACTGCGTGCCTTTTGAAGAATGAGCCTGCGAGTTTGCGGCATGTTGCGAGGTTAACCCGTGTGGGGGAGCCGTAGCGAAAGCGAGTCCGAAGAGGGCGTTTGAGTAGCGTGTTCAAGACCCGAAGCGGAGTGATCTAGCCATGGGCAGGGTGAAGCGGCTGTAAGAGGTCGTGGAGGCCCGAACCCACCAGGGTTGAAAACCTGGGGGATGATCTGTGGTTAGGGGTGAAAGGCCAATCAAACTCCGTGATAGCTGGTTCTCCCCGAAATGCATTTAGGTGCAGCGTCGTGTGTTTCTTGCCGGAGGTAGAGCACTGGATAGGCGATGGGCCCTACCGGGTTACTGACCTTAGCCAAACTCCGAATGCCGGTAAGTGAGAGCGCGGCAGTGAGACTGTGGGGGATAAGCTCCATGGTCGAGAGGGAAACAGCCCAGAGCATCGACTAAGGCCCCTAAGCGTGTGCTAAGTGGGAAAGGATGTGGAGTCGCAGAGACAACCAGGAGGTTGGCTTAGAAGCAGCCATCCTTGAAAGAGTGCGTAATAGCTCACTGGTCAAGTGATTCCGCGCCGATAATGTAGCGGGGCTCAAGCACACCGCCGACGTCGTGTCATTCCAACAATACTTCTAACGAGGGTTGGGGTGGGTAGGGGAGCGTCGTGTGCCGGGTGAAGCAGCCGTGGAAGCGAGTTGTGGACGGTTCACGAGTGAGAATGCAGGCATGAGTAGCGATACATGCGTGAGAAACGTGTGCGCCGATTGACTAAGGGTTCCTGGGTCAAGCTGATCTGCCCAGGGTAAGTCGGGACCTAAGGCGAGGCCGACAGGCGTAGTCGATGGAGAACCGGTTGATATTCCGGTACCCGCTTTGAAGCGTCAAACATTGAATCAGGTGATGCTAAGTCCGTGAAACCGCCTGCGCCGGCTTTGCCGGTTGTGGGAGTGGTGGAGCCGACGGTCCGAGTCTGTAGTAGGTGAGTGATGGGGTGACGCAGTGAGGTAGTCCATCCCGGGCGGTGGTTGTCCCGGGGTAAGGGTGTAGCCCGTCAGGTAGGTAAATCCGTCTGGCGTTGTGGGTGAGACCTGATGCCGAGCCGTTTGTGGTGAAGTGGATGATCCTGTGCTGTCGAGAAAAGCCTCTAGCGAGTTTCATGGCGGCCCGTACCCTAAACCGACTCAGGTGGTCTGGTAGAGAATACCGAGGCGTTCGGGTGAACTATGGTTAAGGAACTCGGCAAAATGCCCCCGTAACTTCGGGAGAAGGGGGGCCATTTCTGGTGATGGGATTTACTCCTTGAGCTGGGGGTGGCCGCAGAGACCAGCGAGAAGCGACTGTTTACTAAAAACACAGGTCCGTGCGAAGCCGTAAGGCGAGGTATACGGACTGACGCCTGCCCGGTGCTGGAACGTTAAGGGGACCGGTTAGTCACATTTCGGTGTGGTGAAGC
The DNA here is from genome assembly GCF_039532135.1 of Streptomyces axinellae. Classification (NCBI taxonomy): domain Bacteria; kingdom Bacillati; phylum Actinomycetota; class Actinomycetes; order Kitasatosporales; family Streptomycetaceae; genus Streptomyces; species Streptomyces axinellae. The sequence continues at coordinate 1,063 of NZ_BAAARJ010000048.1, read as the reverse complement.
TGAGAACTTAAGCGCCAGTAAACGGCGGTGGTAACTATAACCATCCTAAGGTAGCGAAATTCCTTGTCGGGTAAGTTCCGACCTGCACGAATGGCGTAACGACTTCTTGACTGTCTCAACCATAGGCCCGGTGAAATTGCATTACGAGTAAAGATGCTCGTTTCGCGCAGCAGGACGGAAAGACCCCGGGACCTTTACTATAGCTTGATATTGGTGTTCGGTTCGGCTTGTGTAGGATAGGTGGGAGACTGTGATCAGGGCACGCCAGTGTTCTGTGAGTCGTTGTTGAAATACCACTCTGGTCGTGCTGGATGTCTAACCTGGGTCCGTGATCCGGATCGGGGACAGTGTCTGGTGGGTAGTTTAACTGGGGCGGTTGCCTCCTAAATGGTAACGGAGGCGCCCAAAGGTTCCCTCAGCCTGGTTGGTCATCAGGTGGTGAGTGTAAGTGCACAAGGGAGCTTGACTGTGAGACTGACGGGTCGAGCAGGGACGAAAGTCGGGACTAGTGATCCGGCGGTGGCTTGTGGAAGCGCCGTCGCTCAACGGATAAAAGGTACCCCGGGGATAACAGGCTGATCTTCCCCAAGAGTCCATATCGACGGGATGGTTTGGCACCTCGATGTCGGCTCGTCGCATCCTGGGGCTGGAGTCGGTCCCAAGGGTTGGGCTGTTCGCCCATTAAAGCGGTACGCGAGCTGGGTTTAGAACGTCGTGAGACAGTTCGGTCCCTATCCGCTGCGCGCGTAGGAGTCTTGAGAAGGGCTGTCCCTAGTACGAGAGGACCGGGACGGACGGACCTCTGGTGTGCCAGTTGTTCTGCCAAGGGCATGGCTGGTTGGCTACGTTCGGGAAGGATAACCGCTGAAAGCATCTAAGCGGGAAGCCTGCTTCGAGATGAGGACTCCCTCCAACGTGATTGGTTAAGGCTCCCTGGAGATGACGGGGTTGATAGGCCGGATCTGGAAGCCCAGTAATGGGTGGAGGTGACCGGTACTAATAGGCCGAGGGCTTGTCCGTAGGTGCTCGCGTCCACTGTGTGGTTTCTGAGACAACAACCGCA
>NZ_BAAARJ010000047.1:0-5660 GCF_039532135.1 Streptomyces axinellae | reverse complement strand
TGAGCAGCTTGTGGACATAGGACTGGTGCCCGGTGTCCCACAGGATGCGGTCGGCCGGCGACTCGAAGACCCGGTGCAGGGCGATGGTCAGCTCCACCACCCCCAGGTTCGGGCCCAGGTGGCCGCCGGTCTTGGCGACCGCGTCCACGAGGAAGGTGCGGATCTCCGCCGCCAGCGTCTCCAGCTGCTCCGGGCTGAGCCGGTCCAGGTCGCGGGGTCCCCTGATGCGGGTCAGCAACGCCACCCGTACCTCCTTGCTTCGAGCGTGATCGGCTCGGGGTGACCGAGTCGGGGGTGATCGAGCATGATCGAGCCGTTGTGATCGGGCAGTGCCGATCCCGTAGAGTCTAATGTTCCGCTCGCGCGCCGAATCATCGGCTAGTGCTATCCCAGTCACACGAATGGCCCCGACGGCGGCCCGCTGGTACGTGTGAGAGGCACGCGAGCGGATATTCCCCCTCACGCGCCTCTCACACCCCGGCCACCCCAGTCACCCCGGGTGACGCCAATCTCACATCCGGCCCGTACGGGGCCCGAGGCCCGTACGCGGCCCGAGGCGGAGCCCGCACGTCGCCCCGCGTCCGGCGCCGGTCAGGCGCGGCCCGCTGTCTTCTGCGTTCGGCGGGATACCGAGTCGATCACGACGGCTGCCAGCAGCACCGCGCCGGTGATCATGTCCCGGACCGCCGAGCCGGTGCCCAGCAGGGCCATGCCGGAGTTGATGGACTGGATGACGAGCGCGCCCAGCAGCGCCGACCAGGTCTTGCCCCGCCCGCCGAAGAGGCTGGTACCGCCGATGACGGCGGCGGCGATGCAGTTCATCAGGAGGCTGCCGGCTCCGGAGGACTGGTTGGCCGCGTTGATCTGCGAGGCGAAGAACATGCCGCCGACCGCCGCCATGGTGCCGGCGATGGCGTAGACGGTGATGCGCACCATCGGCACGCTGATGCCGGCCCGCGCCGCCGCCTCGCCGCTGCCTCCGACCGCGAAGACCTTGCGGCCGTAGCTGGTGCGGCGCAGCACGAAGTCGCCGATCACCACGACGCCGATGAAGATCACCACGGCGAGCGGCAGGCCCTTGTAGGAGTTGAAGACGAACGCCGCCGCGTAGGCGGGGACGGCGAGCACCACCGTGCGCAGCACGATCTCGCTCAGCGGCCTGCTGGGCACCCCGACCGCCTTGCGCCGGCGGGCGTCCAGCAGGGACAGGCCCAGGAAGGCCAGCACGCAGACGGTGGCCAGGCCCATCGCGGCGGCCTTGTCGGCGAAGTAGTGGTTGGTGAGTTGCGCCACCACACCGTCGTCGTCGAGGTTGATGGTGCCGCTGGGGCCCAGGATCTGAAGCATCAGCCCGTTCCAGCCCAGCAGGCCGGCCAGGGTGACCACGAAGGCGGGTACGCCGATCTTCGCGAAGAAGAAGCCGTGCACGGCGCCCGCCGCCATCCCGGTGAGGATGGCGAGGATCAGCGCGAGGCTCTCGTTCATGCCGTGGTTGATGTTGAGGACGGCCAGCACGGCGGCGGACATGCCGCTGACGGATCCCACGGACAGGTCGATCTCGCCGAGGATCAGCACGAACACGATGCCGACGGCGATGAGCCCGGTCCCGGCGCTCTGGATGAACAGGTCGCTGAGGTTGTTGGCGCTCAGGAACGCCGAGTCCTGGAGCTGGAAGACGATCGCGATGACGATCAGTCCGACGATGACGGGTATGGAGCCCAGTTCGCCGGTGCGCAGCCTGCGCAGCAGGTCGTTCGCGTAGCCCTTGAAGCCCTCCTGGCGCACCAGCAGGCGGGGGTCCACGGCGGTGACGGCACCGGGCGCCGCGCCCTGATTGCCACTGGCGACGGCGCCGGCCCCGGCGCTCCCGGCGGACTTCGCGCTCCCGGCGGGCTTCTTGTCGGTGCTGACGGGCTTGTTCTCGGCCTTGTCGGCCTTGTCCGTCGTCTTGCCGGTGGCCTTGCCGGCCGTGCCGGCGGAGGGGCTCTCGTCGGGGGTCTGGGCGTCCTCGGTGCCGTCGGCGGGGGTCCCGGTGGTCACTTCTCCACCTCCGTGATGCGGGCCGCGCGGCGGGTGACGACGTTGTCGGTGGCGCCGGTGATGGCCGAGACGATGTCTTCCTGGGTGGACTCGCTCACCTTGAACGTGCCGTTGTTGCGGCCGAGGCGGAGCACCGCGACCCGGTCGCTGACGGTCCTGACCTCGGCCATGTTGTGGCTGATGAGGATCACGCCGAGGTCCCGCTCACGCAGCCGCTCCACCAGGTCGAGGACCTGTGCCGTCTGCTCGACGCCGAGTGCCGCGGTGGGCTCGTCGAGGATGACCACGCGGGGCTCGCCCAGCAGGGAGCGGGCGATGGCGACGGTCTGCCGCTGTCCTCCGGACAGGGAGGCGACCGGGATGCGGACGCTGGGGATGCGGATGGAGAGCGTGGAGAGCAGTTCGCGGGCGCGGCGTTCCATCTCGATCTCGTCGAGGACGCCGCGTGACTTGATCTCGTTGCCGAGGAACAGGTTGCCGACGACGTCGAGGTTGTCGCACAGCGCGAGGTCCTGGTAGACGGTCGCGATGCCCAGTTCCTGGGCGTCGTGCGGCCGGTCGATACGGACGGGCCTGCCGTCCCATTCGATGGTGCCCTCATCGGCTGGGCCGACGCCGGCTATGGACTTGACCAGGGTGGACTTCCCTGCGCCGTTGTCGCCGACGAGCGCGACGACCTCACCGGGGTGGATCTCCAACTCGACATCCGTCAGCGCCTGTACGGCACCGAACCGCTTGGAGATCCCGCGCAACGCCAGCACGGGCGTAGCGGACACGTGAATCATCTCCTTCGCCGCCTGACCGATGCGCCCGGCGGAGGGGGGGTGAGCATGAGCGTGCCGGCGCCCCCGCCGCGGCGGGGTGGAAAGGCGGGGGCGCCGGAGAGGGGACCGGAGGCCGGGCGGGCCCTGCGCGGGCCGTCGCGTCCGGGCGTCCGGTGGGGCCGGTGCCCGTGGAGGCCACCGGCGGCGGGGCTACTTGATGGACGCCTTCTCGCAGGCGTCCTTGAACTTGGCGGTGCAGATCTCCTTGGCCGTGAAGAAGCCCGACTTGCCGACGTACTTCTTGATGTCGTCCTTGACCAGCGGCAGCGGCGTGACGATCTTCGTCGGGACGGCCTTCTCGGACTCGCTGTCGGTCTTGGAGGTGGCGATGCTGTCGAGCTTCTCGCCGCGCGCCAGGGCGACGGCGAATTCGGCCGCCGCGGAGGTCTCGGGCACGTACGGCTTGTAGACGCTCATGAACTGCTCGCCCGTCAGGATGCGCTGGACGGCGTTGAGTTCGGCGTCCTGGCCGGTGACGGGGGGCATCTCGTCCTTGCTGAAGCCGGCTCCTCTGAGGGCCGTGATGATGCCGCCGGCCATGCCGTCGTTGGCGGAGTAGACGCCGACGATCTTGTCCTTGCCGAGGGAGGAGATCGCGCCCTTCATGTTCTCGTTGGCGTTCTCCGGCTTCCACTCCTTGGTGTCGTACTCCTTGCCGACCTTCACCTTGCCGTCGAGGACGGAGTGCGCGCCGTCCTTGTACATCTTGGCGTTGGGGTCGGTCACGGAGCCGTTCATCATGACGATCTTGCCCTTGTCGGCCTTGTCGCCCATCTCCTTGAGGAGGGAGGTGGCCTGGATCTTGCCGACCCGGGGGTTGTCGACCGAGGTGTATGCCTTGATCGGACCCTCGGCGAGGCGGTCGTAGGCGACGACGGGTATGTCGCGGTCGTCCGCCTTCTTGACCGAGCTGGAGATGGACTTGGCGTCCACGGCGTCGATGATCAGCGCGTCCACCTTCTTGGTGATCATCGTGTCGACCTGCTGCTGCTGGAGGTTGGCGTCCTGCTTGGCGTTGGAGTAGAGGATCGTGGTGTCCTTGCCCGCCAACTCCTTGATCTTCTTCTCCAGCAGCGGCTTGTCGAAGCGCTCGTAGCGCGCCGTCTGGTTCTCGGGCAGCAGCAGGCCGATGGTCAGCGGCCCCTTCTTGTCCTTCTCGCTGTCTCCCTTGTCACCGGCTTCGTCAGCGCTGCCGCAGGCGGCCGTGACGAGGGCGAGCGAGAGCGTGACGGTACCGAACACGACGCCGCGCAGTGCTGCGTGCATGGGCTACCTCCCTGACGGGGCCGCGCCGTCGCGACCGAGGTAGCCGGAAGTCAACTCGCAAGGCTTCCATCGGTCAATAAGTAAATCCTTAACGAGATGGCAACGATGCCATTCGTTACGGCAATGAACACAGCAAGGCATGACATGACGCCGTAACCGCGGCTCCGGCAGGGTCAGACGGCGGCAGCCGTCGCGTCCAGCAAGCTGGCGTCGCCCATCTCGCTGAGCACCAGTGCGAGCGCGCCCAACACCTCGGCGCGGCTGTCCAGTTCGCCGGGGAGGACCTTGAGCTGGCGGGCCGCGCTGGGGATGGCGTAGCGCGCCACCGAGTCCCTGATGGGGTCCAGCACCAGGTCACCGGCCTCGGCCAGATCACCGCCGAGCACGACGCGGGAGGGGTTGAGCAGATTGCACAGGCTGGCGACGCCGCTGCCGATGTGCCGGCCGATGTCGGCGACCACGCGGCGGCAGCCCGGATCGCCCTCGGCCGCCAGCCGTACCACCCGGGCCATGGTCAAGTCCGTGCCGTGGCTGGAGTGCAGCAGCGGGAGCACATAGCGGGCCGCCGTGAACGTCTCCAGGCAGCCGCGGTTTCCGCAGCGGCAGACCGGGCCCGACTCGTCCAGGGTGATGTGGCCGATCTCCCCTGCCGTGCCACCGGGACCCCGGTAGATCTGGCCGTTGATCACCAGTCCGGCGCCGACGCCGCTGGCGACCTTGATGTAGGCGAGGTCCTCGGCGCCGTGACCCGCGCCCCAGACCTGCTCGCCGAGGGCGCCGAGGTTGGCGTCGTTGTCCACGTAGACGGGCACGCCGGTCCTGGCCGCCAGCTCGTCGCGGGGGTTGGTGCCCGCCCAGCCCGGCAGGATCGCGGTGGAGCCGAGCACCCCGGTACCGATGTCGATGGGCCCTGGTACGCCCAGGCCGATGCCGATGACCTTGGCCGGGCTGATGCCGCTCTCGCTGACCAGCCGGTGGACCAGGCGCTCGGCCCGGTCGAAGCCCTGGTCGGCGGAGGCGTCCACGTCGATGGGCTCGGCGTCCTCGGCCAGCACCTTGTGGGCCAGGTTCCCGACGGCGACCCGCAGGTGGGAGTGGCCGAAATCGACGCCGACGACGATGCCGGCGTCCGAGCTGAGCGAGACGGCGCGGGCCCGGCGCCCGCCGGATGAGGTGGGCGTGACCTCGACGGTTCCGCCGTCCTTCAACTCCCGCACGATGTTGGAGACGGTCGCGGCCGACAGCCCCGTCGTCCTGGCGATCTCCGCCTGGGTGAGCGAGCCGGCCATCCGTACGGCGCGCACGACCCGTTCGAGGTTCGCCCGGTGCAGCGAGGACTGCGATCCCGGAGTCTCCACCACTGTTCACTCCCCGTTTGTCTCCAACATCTGAACTCTAAGCAGAGCCCCAGCGGTTCCCTCCGTCAAGTCCTTGAGCACAGCTGGACGGGGTGAGCGCTATGTGGGTCGCATTCTACGGAGGTGAGCAGGCAGGAGCGGCGGGTCCCCGGCCTGGGCCGGGGACCCGCCG
>NZ_BAAARJ010000046.1:0-6345 GCF_039532135.1 Streptomyces axinellae | reverse complement strand
ATGGCAGGCACGTGAGACCAGGCACGGACGGTCGGTCGGTGCCGTCGGGAAGCCGAGCTCGTCCGTCACCTTTTACCGGGGGTGGCGCAGTGAGCTGGGTTGTCGGTGGGTGGGGAGGCAGCAGCTGCGTCTGGGCAGTGCTTCGTGGAGGTCGGCTCGCCGTTTGCATGGGATCCGCAGTCGGCGGATCTTGCCGGATGGCCGACGTGGCCAGGGACAACGGTGACCGTGTGCCGCGGGACATCGTCCTCGGCATCATAGAAGGCGTGCTCAATCTCCCGTTCTCCTATGCTGCTTCGGGTTGCTCCGGGTGGCGTCTCGGTAGCGTGCCACGCCAGTTTCTCGGAGTGGTCCGGTGAGTGCCGTCGCGCCGTCGCGCCGTTGCTTCCGGCGGGAGTAGTGAGGCCGGGGCGGGGTTCCGGGGGCGTGTCGTGAGCGGATGCGGGGGGTGTGCCGCAGCAGGCGGTACCGGGTCCGGTTCCGGTCGAAGGTGCCCGGGCTGTCGGGCAGGCGGTCAGGTGAGCAGAAAGCGCCCATACAGGCGGCTTCACACGGAACGGGAAGGGATGAACCATGCCGAGGAAGTATTCCGACGAGGATTACGCGGCCGCGCTGAACGCCCGGGAGCAGGGGGACATGCCCGGGTTTAGGGATACGCAGGAGGTGGTGATCGGCGGCGTCACCGCCGATGTCCCCATCGGCAAATTTCTGAGCATGCTGCGAAGCCAGGGGCGCAAAACGGCGTTGGAAGAGGGGCTGGCACAGGCGCTGTCACGGCATGGTCTGGCGCCCCGGCAAATATCAGACGGCCGGTGGACGGTCCCGCATACCGGAAAAAAGATCATGTGGAGGGACGAGCATTACGCGGCCGCGTTGAACGCCCGGGAGCAGGGAGACCTGCCCGAGAAGAGTGAGACGCAGACGGTGGTGATCGGCGACGTCACCGCTGATGTCCCCATCGGCCGATTCCTGAGCAAGCTGCGAAGCCGGGGGCGCAAAACGGCGTTGGAAGAGGGGCTGAAACAGGCGCTGTCACGGCATGGTCTGGCGCCCCGACAAATATCAGAGGGTCTGTGGACGGTCCCGCATACCGGACGGCAAATCATGTGGAGGGACGAGCATTACGCGGCCGCGCTGAACGCCCGGAAGCAGGGAGACCTGCCCGAGAAGACGGAGACGCAGAAGGTGGTGATCGGCGACGTCACCGCCGACGTCCCCCTCGGCCAATTCCTGAACACGCTGCGAAGCCAGGGGCGCAAAACGGCGTTGGGAGAGGGGCTTGCAGAGGCGCTGACACGGCATGGCCTGGCACCTCGGCAAGTATCAGAGGGTCTGTGGACGATCCCGCAGACCGGAAAAAAGATCAACTGGAGGGACGAGCATTACGCGGCCGCATTGAACGCCCGGAAGCAGGGAGACCTGCCCGGGTTTAGGGATACGCAGATGGTGGTGATCGGCGACGTCACCGCCGACGTCCCCATCGGCCAATTCCTGAGCACGCTGCGAACCCGGGGGCGCAAGAAGGCGTTGGAAGAGGGGCTGGCACAGGCGCTGGGGCGGCATGGCCTGTCGCCCGTCTGGCAGGAGAACAAATGGAGGATCGGTGGCGCCACCGCGCAGGCAGAAGGTGCGCGCGCCGGGCGGTCGGTCAACGGGCAGGTGCACCCGCGGTCGTTCACCGCTTCGGTGGTTCCGCCCGCCTGGGACACTTCCGCTGTACCGGGGAGGGCTGCTGGGGGCGGCGGCTACCCGGGCGTGAGTCAGTATCCGGTGAATCCGGCGCCGGCAGGGGCCTACCTCCCCAGCGGCCACGGTCACCGGCCCGCCGACCCGGCACAGCCCCCCGGGCCGACCCCGCATCGGCCTGTCGGAATCCCGATAAAACGCAGACGCACATGAGCGAAGCGGCCTCAACGAGCCCGAGCATGGCAGGCACGTGAGACCAGGCACGGATCCGCTCCTTCTCCGCGCGAAGCCCCTCCGCCCTCACCCCCGGGCAGCCGTCTCCCGCTCCTGTCAACGGCCACTCAGTTCTCCCCGGATGGGGTCTGTCAAATGAACGGTGTAACCAGGTGGGTTGGGTTACCGGCGGGCTGCTGAGAGTCGGCCGTCGAAGGTGATGTCGAAGGCGTTCAACGCGGTCTTCCAGCGCATGGTCCAGCGGGCCTGGCCCTTGCCCGTGGGATCGGGGGACATGATCGCCATGTAGACGCACTCCAACGCGGCTTGCTCGTTGGGGAAGTGTCCGCGAGCCTTGACCGCCCGGCGGATCCGCGCGTTCACCGACTCGATCGCGTTCGTCGTGCAGACGATGCGGCGGATCTCGGTGTCGAACCGCAGGAACGGGGTGAATTCCTCCCAGGCGTTCTCCCACGGTTTCACGATCGCCGGATACTTCCTGCCCCAGGCGTCGACGAACTCCGCGAACCGCTCCAGGGCGGCCTCCTCGGTCGGCGCCGTGTGGACGGGCTTGAGGAGACGGGCGATCTTGTCCCGGTCCTGGCGGGCGGCACAGCGGACGGAATTCCGCAGCAGATGGACCACACAGGTCTGCACGACGGTGCGGGGCCAGACCGTCTCCACCGCCTCGGGCAGGCCCTTGAGCCCATCGCAGACCAGCATCAGCACATCGTTCACGCCGCGGTTCTTGATCTCGGTGAGGATGTGCAGCCAGTGCTTGGCGCCCTCGCCGCCATCGCCGGCCCACACCACCGAGGATCTCCCGCCGCCCCTCGGTGGTGACGGCCAGGGCCACATGGATCGGCCGGTTGGCGACCGCCCCGTCGCGGATCTTGACGTGGATGGCGTCGATGAGGACCACCGGATGAACGACGTCGAGCGGCCGGTTCTGCCACTCGGCCATGCCGTCGGGGACCTTGTCCGTGATCGTGGAGATGGTCTGCCGGGAGACCTCGGCCCCATGGACCTCCGCGAGACGGGCCTGGACTCACCGGTGGTCAGGCCCTTGGCGGCAAGCGAGATGACCATCTCGTCGACACCGGTCAGGCGCTTCTGCCGCTTCTTGACGATCTTCGGTTCGAACGAGCCGTCCCGGTCGCGGGGCACGGCTGTCTCCACTGGTCCCACGTCGGTCAGCACGGTCTTGGAGCGTTTGCCGTTGCGGGAGTTGGCGCCGTTCTTACCCGCCGGATCGTGCTTGTCATAGCCGAGGTGGTCGGTGATCTCGCCCTCGAGAGCGGACTCCAGCAGCCTCTTGGTCAACTGCTGCAGCAGCCCGCCCTCACCTGTCAGCTGCAGGCCCTCGGCTTGGGCCCGGCTCACCAGCTCGTCGATCAGCTGGTCGTCCACGGCCTTCGCCGACACCACCGCTGCCGACTCGACGGCCTCGTACTCGGCCACGTTCTCACTGGTCATCGATGCATCTTCCATGATCGGGAGTTACACCGAACGATTTACAGTCCCGAGTTGGTGCGTGATAGGGGGTGAGGCGTGTTTGGCCTGGTCGTGGCCTGTTGTCTGGTGTTGTGGGTGCGGTGGGAGACGAGGCCGGCGATGGCCCGGTAGGTGTCGGGCAGGCGGTCGCGGCGGTGGGTCCAGCGCGTCAGTTGCTTCCCGCGTTTGTGGTCGGCGGAGGCGTGTTCGACGGTGGTGCGGTCGCAGGAGTGTCCGTGGCGGTCGCGTTCCCGCTGTTCGGCTCTGCCGGGCAGCGCTCCGGGCCGGGGTTTTCCGGGTGGTGTGATCGCTTGCTCGCGGTGGTCGCGGCTCAGGCCGAGGTGGCCCCCGTCCAGGAGGACCTCGACGTCGGGGAAGTGCTGGAAGCAGACGGCGATGCCCTCGTTGCGGACGGCCGCGGCATCGTGCATACGACCAGGCCGCAGGGTCGGTCCATAACGTGCGGCCTCGCCAGTCAGCGATGACGGTGGCCTTCATGGTGTTCTGTTTCTTCTTCCCGGAAACGAATGCGCGCCGTCCGCCGTGGCCGGCCAGTGGTCGGCGGACCTGGATCCCGGTGGCATCCAGCCGCAGCTCGATGCCTTCGGCCTGAGCGTGGGCGAACACGTCGGCCATAGTCCGTAACTGCGGGCCGGGACGGTCGGGGACCGCGCACCCCCGCTCGGCCAGCAGTCTACGTATCTCTGCGATCGCACGGGCGATGGTGGAGCGGTCGACACCGAACAGCCAGTCCCAGCACCGAGTGCGGCAGGTCGCGCCGCAGATGGATCAGCGCGGCCACCAGCCGGTCGACGAAGACCAGCTGGTGGCGGGCGCCGGCTCCCGCGGCCCGCTTCCTGGCCCCACCTCGTGCAGCATGACGACGACCCTCGACCCCGGCTTGCCACGGCATCGCCAACTCATCGACCAGGCACGCGAAATGACGCCGAGGGATTCCCGTGAACAGCCGACGCACCAAGCACCGCCCGATTGGCCATGATCGCCACAGACGGACCATGCCACCGGCCAGGCACGACGCCTCACCCGCTATCACGCACCAACTCGCAATAGGGGCTCGCAGAGAATCAACATGCTGACTTGATCTCCGTGGGACTGTTGTTGGTGAGGAACGCGGTGACGTCGGCGGGTGTGCGGAACCTGGCTGTCGAGGGTCGAACGGTGTAGCCGTGGCCGGCGAGGAGGGGCTGGATTTGGCGAACGGCCCTGGTGATGGTGCTGCCGTTGACGCCGAAGAGCTGGGCGATCAAGTCTCGGGTTCCGAGTTTGCGCAGGTAGAGCACGGTGGCCAGAACTCTGTCGGCGGTGGTCAGCTTGTCCTTGGCGCCGGCTCCGCGAGCCCGGATGCGGTCTCCTCCTCGCTGCTGGGACCGCCCGTGTTCACGTAGCTCATCGAGTCTCTGGGACAGCTGGTCGACGAGTTCATCCAGTGCCGGCTCGGTCATGCCGGTCAGTTCCGGATTACGCAGACCACCAGCACGGGACTGCGAGGGCAGGCTCCCGGCCGGCCGCGGGTCTTCGGCCACGCCGACCGTGTCATGGTGTTGTGGGCGGAGGGTGTAGTTCCAGTCGCCGTGGAAGCGGTGTCGGTGCATGGGTAAGGCGTCGATGTCGGTGTCGGTGACCTTGATGCCGGTGTCGTAGGTGCCCGGGTCGAGTTCCGCGTGGACTCTCAGCCCGGTGTGGGTGGTGGTTGCCCTGATGCTGTTCACGATGACGTCGTGGCTGGTCAGGGGCCTGCCTCGCCAGTTCATGGAGATGTGGGAGAACAGCCGGTGCTCGATCTTGTTCCACTTCGAGGTGCCCGGCGGCAGGTGGCAGACCGTGATCTCCAGGCCGGTCTCGGCGGCCAGGGCGGCGAGTTCGGTCTTCCAGGTGCGGGTGCGGTATCCGTTGGAGCCGCCCGCGTCCGCGGTGATCAGCAGCCGGGCGGCCCGAGGGTAGTCGTCATTGCCGTGGGCCTGCCACCAGCGGCGGATGGAGGCGACGGCGAACGCGGCCGTGTCGTGATCGGTGTCCGACGCTGACCCAGCCGGTGTTCGCGGCGACGTCGTAGATCCCGTAAGGGATCGCCTTGCCCGGTCCCTGCCGGTCAAGGAAGTCATGGGTCCTGACCTGGGCGGGCAGTCCCTTCGGCTGCCACTGGCGGCCTCCGTTCTTGTACTGGCCGACCAGCTCCTTCTTCTTGGTATCGACGCTGATAACCGGGTCGCCGGCATCCATATGTTCCTTGGCTCGGTCGTTGATGTAGCGGAACTGGGCATCCCGGTCGGGATACTGCCTGCCTTCGAGGGTCTTGGCGTTGGCCTGGAGGCTGAACCCTTCCTCCCGCAGCAGGTCGGCGACGGTATCCGCCGAGACGCGGTGGCCCTGCCTGGTGAGCTCGCCGGCGAGTCTGCGGGTGGACTTCGTCGTCCATCGCAGCGGCGACATCGGATCCCCGCGCATATCCGGCTCGACCAGCGCCAACAGCGCGGGCCGCAGCCCTGGATCCACCTCGGCCGCCCGCTTGCGCCCGCCACCGGGACGGCGGACCCTGCCCAGCGGTTCCGCCCCCGCCTCCAGCTCGTCCACGCCCTTGCGCACGGTGGCCTCGCTGACCTCGGCCGCCTGGGCGACCGCCCGGATCCCGCCGTGGCCCAGGATCCTGGCCTCGGCCCCCATCAGCAGCCGGCGTTGCCGCTCGTCCAAGTGCGGGAACAACACCGCGAACTTCAGAGCGAGTTGACCACGAACCTCGCCAGATATGCGCATACCACATCAACGAGCTGAACTACCTGAAGCAACACCTTGATTCTCTGCGAGCCCTAAGAAGCCGTTGTCTTTCCGGTTCTGAGCGTTGAGTTTCCGGTGCTCGGGCATGGTTTCGGTGTCGTCGCGGGAGAGTTCGGGCGCTCAGTTCGTTCTCGATGATGCGGAGTGACCGCTGCCATC
>NZ_BAAARJ010000045.1:0-7752 GCF_039532135.1 Streptomyces axinellae | reverse complement strand
CACCCTCACCCACACCCTCACCACCCTCCACACCCACGGACACACACCCAACTGGCACGCCAGTAGCCAAAACCCCTCCACCCCACCGACCCCACCCACCGACCTCCCCACCTATCCCTTTCAACACCAGCCCTACTGGATCCACCCGAAGGCGGCCTCCTCCGATGTGGCCTCTGCCGGACTGGGCACCGCCGGGCATCCGTTGCTGGGGGCCGAGGTCCAACTGCCGGACGGGAGCCGACTGTTCACCGGTCGCCTCGCCCTCGCCGAGCACGCCTGGCTGGCCGATCACGCCGTGCACGGCACCCCCCTGCTCCCCGGCACCGCACTCCTCGACCTCGCCCTCCACACCGCCGCCCATACCGGCTGCGACCGGGTTGCCGAGCTGACCCTTCAAGCGCCGCTGCCGCTGCCGGAGGAGGGGGCCGTACAGCTTCAGCTTCTCGTCGGGGCGCCTGACGAGGAGGGGAGCCGCGCCTTGTCCATCCACTCGCGGCCCTCCCGTCCGCCCGTCTCCGCCACCGAGGACGACGGAGAGGAGGAGGGCGCGGAAGCCCCCTGGACGTGTCATGCCAGCGGGACTCTGACAGCGGACTCCGCGGAGCTTCCCCTTCCGCCGGCCGCCGGGGCCGAGGCGGTGTGGCCGCCCGAGGGGGCCGAGCCCGTCGCGCTGGACGGCTTCTACGCGGACCTGGCGGCCATCGGCCTCGACTACGGCCCGGCCTTCCAGGGGCTCACGGCGGCCTGGCGGCACGGTGCGGACCTGTACGCCGACATCGCCGTCCCCGACTCCCTGGCGCCCGACGCCCCCGCCCATCCTCTCCACCCCGCGCTCCTCGACGCCGCCCTCCACCCGCTCGCCCTCCTCTCCGAGAGCGGCTCGCTGCGGCTGCCGTTCTCGTGGACGGATGTCTCGCTGCACGCGGTGGGGGCGTCGGTGCTGCGGGTGCGGGTGCAGCCGGAGGGCGAGGGCCGGGTGACGCTGCGCCTCGGCGATGCCGCCGGGGGGCCGGTCGCCGAGATCGGGGCGCTGGACGTACGGCCGTTGGACGAGGAGGGCTTCGCCGCTGCGCTGGCCCGCGCGGGTGCCGCCCGCGGCGTCGGGGGCGCCGGGCGCGAAGGCGAGCCGCGCGGCCTCCACCACCTGACGTGGGTGCCGATGACGGTCCCGGAGAGTGATGCCGCTCAGGCGCCCCGGCACATCGCCCTCGTCGGCGCCCCGGCCCGGCCAGACGAGTCCGCGAGGCCGGCCGAGCTGGGTGACGGGCTCGCGCCCGAGGCGACGGTCACCGCGTACGCCGATCTCCGGGCGCTCGCCCGCGTGCTCGACAGCGGCGCGGCCCCGGCCCCGGACCTGGTGCTGGTATGCCCGTCCGCCGAGGCGGAGCCCGGCGGGGATCAGGCAGTCGCGGTGCACACCGCCGCTCACCGGACGCTCGCGCTGGTGCAGGAGTGGCTGGCGGGGCCGTGCTTCGCCGACTCGCTGCTGACCGTCCTCACCCGGCGGGCCGTCGCGGCGCGGGGCGGAGAGCGGCCGGAGGATCTGGCCACGGCCTCCCTGTGGGGGCTGCTGCGCTCCGCGCAGGCCGAGAATCCGGGCCGCATCGTCGTCGCCGACCTCGACGGACGCGCCGACTGGGTACGTCCGCTGCTCGCCGTTCCCGCACTGTCCGCAGCCGGTGAGGGGCAACTTGCCGTACGAGACGGTGAGTTGCTCGTACCACGGCTGGCCGTCGGCCGTCCGGGGCCGACAGGCACCCAGACGGGAACGGCGGCGGGTACGACGGCGAGTACGCCGACGGGCGCGCCGACGAGTGCGCCGACGAGTGCGCCGACCGCTTTGGCGGTGCCGTCCGGGGAAGGGGACGGCTGGCGGCTGGATGTGTCGTCGGCCGGTTCGCTCGACCGCCTCGTCCTGGCCGCCTCCGCCCAGGCCACGGACCCGCTGGGGCCTGGCGAGGTACGGGTGGCCATGCGGGCGGCGGGGCTGAACTTCCGGGACGTGCTGATCGCGCTGGGCATGTATCCGGGCACCGAGGTGATCGGCGGGGAGGGCGCCGGTGTGGTCACCGAGGTCGGCGCCGAGGTCTCGGGACTGTGTGTGGGCGACCGGGTCATGGGGCTGTTCCACGGGTCCATGGGCCCGGTGGCGGTGACGGATCACCGGCTGCTCGTGCGGATGCCGAAGGGCTGGTCGTTCCCGCAGGCCGCCGCCGCGCCCGTGGTGTTCCTGACGGCGTACTACGGACTGGCCGATCTCGGTCAACTCGCGTGCGGGCAACGCCTGTTGGTGCATGCGGCGGCGGGCGGGGTCGGGATGGCCGCCACACAGCTGGCCCGGCACTGGGGCGCCGAGGTCTACGCCACCGCCAGCCCGCCCAAGTGGGAGACCCTGCGCGAACTCGGCTTCGACGACCAGCACATCGCCAACTCCCGCACCCTCGACTTCGAACACCACATCCGCACCGCCACCCGCGGACAAGGCGTCGATGTCGTCCTCGACTCCCTCGCCGGAGAGTTCGTGGACGCCTCCCTCCGCCTGCTGCCGCGCGGCGGCCACTTCCTGGAAATGGGCAAGACAGACATCCGCGAACCCGCACAGATCGCCACCGACCACCCGGGCGTGACCTACCAGGCGTTCGACATGGCGGACGCCGGTCCCGACCGTATCCAGCAGATGCTGCGCGAGCTGCTCACGCTCTTCGAGAGCGGGGTGCTCAGTCCGCTACCGGTCACGGCGTTCGACGTCCGCCAGGCGCCCGCCGCGTTCCGTCATCTGAGCCAGGCCCGGCACACCGGGAAGATCGTCCTCACCCTCCCCCAGCCGCTCGACCCCGAAGGCACCGTCCTCATCACCGGCGGCACCGGCACCCTCGGCGCGCTCGCCGCCCGCCACCTCGTCGCGCGGCACGGCGTACGCCACCTCCTCCTCGTCAGCCGTCAGGGGCCGCAAGCATCCGGCGCCGCCGAACTGGACGCCGAACTCACGGCCCTGGGCGCCGAGATCACCCTCGCCGCCTGCGACGCCGCCGACCGCGAGGCGCTCGCCGACCTCCTCGGCCGCATCCCCGGCGAACACCCCCTCACCGCCGTCTTCCACACCGCCGGAGTGACCGACGACGGGATTGTGACGGCCTTGTCACCGGAGCGGCTGGACGGCGTGCTGCGGCCGAAGGTGGACGCCGCCTGGAACCTGCACGAGCTGACCGCGGGCACCGACCTGTCCGCCTTCGTCCTCTACTCCTCCGCCGCCGGCACCCTCGGCAACCCCGGACAGGCCAACTACGCCGCCGCCAACACCTTCCTCGACGCCCTCGCCCACCACCGCCACACCCAAGGACTCCCCGCCACCTCCCTCGCCTGGGGACTGTGGGAACAGGCCAGCGGACTGACGGAGGGGCTCGGCGCGGCCGACCGGGCCCGTATCGCACGCGGCGGGCTGCTCCCGCTGTCCGACGAGGCGGGCCTCACACTTCTCGACGCGGCGCCGGAGCTGGGCCTCCCGCACGCGGTCCCGGCGGTGTTCGACCCGGCGCTGCTGCGAGGCAGTACGGAGGACGCGACGCCCGCCGTGCTGCGCGGGCTGCGCCGCCGCACGGTGCGGCGGGCCGAGGCCGGGGCGGGAGCGGGCAGCGCCGCACCGGGCGCTTCGGCGGGCCACAGCTCGCCCGGCGACAGGTGGCGGGAGCGGCTGGCGGGACTGGCGTCCGGCGAGCAGGTCGGCGCGCTGGTGGAGCTGGTGCGCGGGGAGGCAGCCGCCGTGCTGGGCCATCCGGACACGACGGCGCTGGGGGGCGAGCGGGCCTTCAAGGACGCCGGGTTCGACTCCCTGACGGCCGTCGAACTGCGCAACCGGCTGGGGACGGCTCTCGGCCTGCGGCTGCCTGCCTCGCTGCTGTTCGACCACCCCACCCCGGCAGCCCTCGCCGAGCACCTGCGCACCGAACTGGCCCCCGGCGAGGCCGATGTGACGGGGGCGGCGCTGGCCGACCTGGAGCGGCTGGAGACCGTCGTCCTCGCGGCCGGCCCCGACGACGGGGCACGGGCGCTGCTCGCCGCCCAGCTGAAGGAGTTCCTGGGCAAGCTGACGGCCACCGCGCCGGCTTCCGGCGCACCGGGGGGCGCGAGTGGTGTACCCGGAGCGCGCGGACCGGATGATCCCGCCGACATCTCGGACCGGATCGACGCGGCGTCCGACGACGACCTCTTCGACTTCATCGACAATGCGCTCTGAAAGCGTCCGCGCCCTTCACATTCCGTTGTGTCCGCCCGATTTCCCCGCCCGGCTTTCCCGATGCCCCATCCGGCTTCCCGGCCCGGATTTTCCCGTCCGACGCCTCACCCGGATTTCCCGTCACGACGTTCCCGTCCGACCCTCCACCCGGATTCCCCGTTCCGGCATTCCCCTCCGACTCCCCATCCGGCGCCCCTTTCCCGATTTTCCCGTCCGGGATTTCCACACCCACCCCGCATTTCACCGACAGGAGTACATATGACCAGCAGACCGAGCACCGTCGCCGCCTTTCCGACCGCGCGAAGCTGCCCGTTCGACCCGCCGCCCGACTTCGCGGCGCTGCGCGCCGTGCGGCCGATCGTCCGCATGGCCTACCCGGGCGGGAGGGACGGCTGGCTGGTGACCGGGTACGCGCTCGCGCGCGACGCCCTCACCCACCCGGCCCTCAGCGCCCGCCACGAGCTAAGGGCCTCCCCCATTCCGATGCCGCTCGCCCCGTCGGTGGCCCCGCGCGGCGTGTTCATCGGCATGGACGCCCCCGAGCACACCCGCTACCGGGGCCCGCTCAACCGGTACTTCACGGTGCGCCGCGTGCGCCAGCTGGAGCCGGCCATCGAGAAGGCGACAGCCGAGCGGATCTCGGCGCTGGAGAAGGCCGACTCTCCCACCGACCTGGTGCCGGAGTTCGCGATGCCGATCCCCGTACAGGTCATCTCCGAACTGCTCGGCTCCACCGACGAGATCACCGACGAGATCCAGCGGCTGCGCACCACCACCCTCGACCGGCGAAGCCCCCCCGTCGCCGCAGCCGCCGCCATCGGCGCGACCAACGCGCGCATGGCGGACCTGGTGCGCCTGCGCCGGGCCAGCCCCTCCGACGACCTGCTCAGCGCGCTGATCGCCGACGGCAGCCTCGACGACGGGGAGTTGGCGGGCCTGGCGATGATGATGCTGATCGCCGGGCACGAGACAACGGCCAGCATGCTCGCGCTGGCCATATACCTCCTGTTGAGCGACGAGGACCTGCGCGCTGCCGTCCTGAGCCTGCCGGACCCGTACGACACCCATGAGGCGGAGCTGTCCGATGCCATGGCCAACGAGTTGCTGCGCTATCTGTCGGTCACCCAGTTCGTCAGCCGCGCCGCGACCGAGGACCTGGAGCTGGGCGGAGTGCGCGTCAGCGCGGGCGAGACCGTCACCGTCTCCCTCTCGGCCGCGAACCGCGACCCCGAACAGTTCGACGACCCCGAGGCGTTCCACACCGCCGGGCCACTCCGCAGCAACATCGCCTTCGGGCACGGCATCCACCAGTGCATCGGCCACAACCTCGCACGGGCCGAGATGAAGATCGCGATCCCCGCGCTCTTCCGCGCCTTTCCCCGCCTCCGACTCACCGAGTCGGCCGGGACATTGGGCACCCGCGAAGGCTTCACCATCCACAGCGTGGACCGGTTGCCCGTCACCTGGTGATGCTGCCCGTCACCTGATGATGAGGCTCCGGGCCGCCGCCTGATAACGCGCCACCTTCCTTTCCGTACGCGCACGACTCACCGACACACCGACACACCGACACACCGAGTCACCGGGTCACCGGCTCCACGACTCACTGGCTCACCGTGGTCACCAACTCCACGACTCGACTCACTGGCTCACCGACTCACTGACGACGGAATTCCGAGGTCGACGGCAGACGATGAACGAGGACAAGCTCCGCGGATACCTGAAGAGGGTCACCTCCGACCTGCACCAGGCCCAAAAGCGCATCGGCGAGTTCGAGGCGAAGAGCCACGAGCCCATCGCCGTCGTCGGAATGGGCTGCCGCTTCCCCGGTGACGTGCGCTCGCCCGACGACCTGTGGCGCCTGCTGCGCGAGTCCCGCACGACGGACTCCCCCTTCCCCGACAACCGGGGCTGGGACATCGAGGGGCTCTACGACCCGGATCCGGACGCACACGGCAAGACGTACGCCGCACGCGGGCACTTCCTGCACGACGCGGACGGGTTCGACGCCGACTTCTTCGGCATCAGTCCCCGCGAGGCGCGCGCCATGGACCCGCAGCAGCGGCTGCTGCTGGAGACGTCCTGGGAGGCGCTGGAGCACGCGGGCATCGTCCCCGGCGAGCTGCACGGCAGCAGCACCGGCGTCTTCACGGGCGCGGCTGCCGTCGAGTACGCGTCGCTGCGGCGCGGCGGGCCCGAGTCCACGGACGGCTATCTGCTGACGGGCAACCTCAGCAGCGTCGCCTCCGGCCGTATCGCCTACACCTTCGGCTTCGAGGGCCCGGCGGTCACGGTCGATACGGCCTGTTCGTCGTCGCTGGTCACCGTGCACATGGCTGTGCAGTCACTGCGCGCCGGCGAGTGCTCCACCGCGCTGGCGGGCGGCGCGACGGTCATGCCGCACGCGGGGGTCTTCGTGGAGTTCAGCCGCCAGCGCGGCCTCGCGCCCGACGGCCGCTGCAAGCCGTTCGCCGCGTCAGCGGACGGCACGGCCTGGGGCGAGGGCGTCGGCATGCTCGTCCTTGAACGCCTGTCCGACGCCCGCCGCCTGGGCCACCACGTCCTGGCCGTCATCCGCGGCTCGGCCGTCAACCAGGACGGCGCCAGCAACGGCCTCACCGCACCCAACGGCCCCTCCCAACAACGGGTGATCCGGGCCGCGCTCGCCAACGCGGAGCTGCCCGAAAGCGGTATCGACGCCATCGAGGCCCACGGCACCGGCACCAGCCTCGGCGACCCCATCGAAGCCCAGGCCCTGCTCGCCACCTACGGCCGCAACCGGCCCGCCGAGCGCCCCCTGTGGCTGGGCTCGCTCAAGTCGAACATCGGCCACACCCAGGTCGCGGCCGGGGTCGCGGGCGTCATCAAGATGGTTCTGGCCCTGCGGCACGGCATCCTGCCGCCCACCCTGCACGCCAGCGAGCCCTCCCCGCACATCGACTGGTCCAGCGGCGCTCTCGCCCTCCTGTCCGAGGCCCGGACCTGGCCCGAGACCGACCGGCCCCGGCGCGGAGCCGTCTCCGCCTTCGGGATCAGCGGGACGAACGCCCACGTCATCCTCGAAGCCGCACCCGAGGCCCCCGCCGAAGAGCACCCCGAACAGGGCGAGTCCCCCGGCCCGCCAGTGCTGCTGTCCGCCAAGAACGAACCCGCACTACGTCAACAGGCCGCGCAACTGGCCACGTTCATCAGCGAACGGCCCGAGGTTGATGTCGCCGAGATCGCCCGCACCCTGGCCACCTCACGCACCCACCACCCCCACCGGGCCGGCATCGTCAGCCAGGAGCGCGGGGAACTGCTGGAAGCACTGCGGGCGCTGGCGGAGGGGGAACCGCACGCTTCGCTGGTAGAAGGGGTGACCCCCGCGGACCCGGGTAAGACGGTGTTCGTTTTCCCCGGACAAGGCTCGCAATGGGCCGGCATGGGCGTAGAACTACTGGACTCCTCCCCCGTGTTCGCGCAAAGTCTGCGCGAATGCGCCGACGCCTTGAGTGCGTACGTGGACTGGGACCTGTTCG
>NZ_BAAARJ010000044.1:0-9929 GCF_039532135.1 Streptomyces axinellae | reverse complement strand
TGCCAAGCGACCCGGCCGGGACGCCGTTCACCGTGGAGCCCCAGGTCTGGGCCACATCCTCGATCACCACAACATCCGGCCCCACGGCTGCCTTGATGCCCGCGACATCGCACGGCAGCCCATACTGGTGGACAGCGACGACAGCCCGGGTCCGGACGCCGCAGGCGGCCGCGGTATCCCCAGGGCCGAGGGTCAGCGCCTCGCCCACCCCGGTGAAGACCGGAACGGCCCCCCGGCGTACCACCGACGCGGCCACGGAGTGGCATCCCACATCGGGCACCACCACCTCGTCGCCCGGCCCGATCCCCAGAATCTCCAGGGCAGTTTCGAGAGCGGCGGAGCCGGAGGCGGTGAACTCCACGGTCGCCTGCCCCAGCCGGCGAACGAGCTCCGCGGCGGCGGCGGCGATCTCGCTGCCTACGACGCCGAGCAGGCCCGTGCCCGGCGGGCCGGCGGCTCGCACGGCGGTCGCGGCGTACGACTCAGCCGAAGGCATGGCGCAACCCCTTCCCGCCTTCACGCACCGCCGCCACCCGGGCATCGAACGCGGCCCGCTCCGCGGCTTGGCGGGCACCCTTCTCGGCGTCGCCGTACCACAGGTCCACCCGCGGACGGCGCTCGCTGTACAGCAGATCCTTGAGGGTGTCGGGGCCGCCGTGCAGATCCACTACCCGCACCCCGCGCCCGCTCCACTCCCGTCGCAGCCCCTCGGTGAGCAAGTAGAGGCCGGGCGAGTAGCGGCGATAGTCCTCGTCGTAGGACCACTTCAGACAGCTGAGCAGGTCCTTGACGCGGGCGTCCAGCCGAAAGGCCACAGGCCGGTCGCCGTCCCGTAGGAACGCGGCGGTGAGCGTTCCTACGGTGACCAGCCGCCGGTAGAGCCGGTCCTGGCCACGAGTGCGCATGTTTTGCCCGCAGGTCGCCTTCCAGGACCGGTCGTCGACCCGCAGGACGTCCTCAGCCGCGTCGGCGCCTGCCAGACCCGGGTCCAGCTGCAGCCCGTCCCGCTCGACCAGCCGCCGTTTCCTGCGCAGCTGCGAGGTGCCGCGATCGAGTACCCGTTCCCACAGATCCGCGCCGTCGCACGCCCAGTCGATCAGGGAGTTGGCGGGCCGCTCCCAGACGGTGAAGGGCGCCAGCGCTCGCACCTCGGCGAAGGCGGCCTCCACCAGCGGCAGATAGACGGGCTTCCCAGTAGCTGCAGCAGCGGCGGCAACCGGCTCGACCAGCGCTGCGGCCCCGGGATCCGCCGTCAGGAGCGGTCGGTCGGTGCCGAGCGCGGTGCACACCCGGGCCCCGTGCTCGAACGGCAGCACCGACCGGGCCCCCAGTGCGACGCACACCTCCCGGCCCGCCGCGCCAACCGCGCGGGCCCATTCCGGCGACTGCTCCACCCGCTCGCCGCAGCGCTCGTACAACTCCCGCCAGTGGCGCTCCTGCCGGGGGTCGATGTGGGCCACCGACCCGACCCACACCGGCGGTCTGGCTGCCGGTTGGCCAGTCGCTGAGGTGCTTGTCTTCGGAGAGGTCATCCGAACTCCTTCACCCGGGCGCTCGGTCCGATCCGGTGCCAGCGCAACTGCCCGTAGGCACGGGCCCGTGCCCCGAAACCGGCCATGAAGCGGTCGATGCTGGGAATGACGCTGCCCTCGAAGTCGAAGGCGTCGATCCGGGGATCGCGCACCGCCTCCTCGATGGCGGCGTCCACCAGCAAGCTTGCGGCCCCGCGCGGCCCCGCACGGTCGAACCAGGAGTGCATGAGCACCGTGACGCCCTCGTCCCGCAGGACGAACACCTGCCCGTGGCACCCGCCGTCGGCGTCGACCGCGGCCAGACAGCGCACCGCCTCGCCTGCCCAGCCGAGCCGTAGCCCGGCCCGCCGACGTGCCGAGACGGCCGCCTCCGGCTGGCCGACGACCGCGCGGGAGAAGTCGAACTCGGCCGGTTCGACGGCCCGTACCCGCAACCGGCGGGCGGCGGCCCGTAAATGGTTGCGGGCGGTGGGCAGGTAGCGCTCCCGGTGATCCTTGCTGTCGCGCAGGTCCAGCCATCTGGTGTGCCTGCAGAGCACTTCGATGCCAGCCTCGGCGAGGGCGGCCGGCTCGCCGAAACAAGGGTCCAGGGGCAGTTCGACGGCGCTCACGCGCTCCATGACCGCACCGAGCAAAGACACCACAGCGCGGTGTCGCTCGACAGGGTGCAGGCCCGGGTCGACCCAGGGCGAGGCGTAGGGCAGCAGCCGGAACGCCCTCCGCGCCGCTGGCTGTCCTCCCCCGTCTTCTTCGTCCGCTACGTCGAGCGGGCAGACCCAGGCACCAGCGGTGCTGCCTCGGCGGGTACGGCAGACCGTGGTAAGAGTGCGTCCGTACAGCTCCACCGCCAACGGGGAGTTCCACACGGGTACGGGGAGCGGGGCGACGATCTTTTCGTACGCCTCGCGGGTCACGGAGTCGCTGTGCATCTTCGCCTTCCGGTACGGATATGCGTCAGGGACCGGGGTGCGGCTGCGTCGGCTACATGACTTCCAGCAGGGCGAATGTCTCCTGGAGGCTGGAGGGCACCGTCCCGCCGCGAGTGGCCATCTCCCGGGCCATGCCCAGCTCCGAGGCGGTCCGGTCGCGGACGACCGCCGGTGCGCCCTGGCCGGTGACGATGCCCTCGTCCAGGTCCGAGTAGTGGGTCAGCGCCCAGCTGGCGCCGGTGGAGGAGGCCAGCGATTCGCGGAGTACGCCCGGGTCCACGCCGAGTTCCCGGCCGGTGCGGATGGCCTGGAGCGCAGCGTGCCGGTTGCTGTAGAGCAGCCAGTTGTTGCAGAGCTTGACGGTCATCCCGGCGCCGACGTCCCCTGCGTGTACGACGTTGTCCGCGTAGTGCTCCAGCACCGGCTGGGCCCGGGCGAACGCGACCTCGTCGGCACCAGTGAAAAGCGACAGCGAACCGTCGCTGACGGCCCCGCCGCGGCGGCTGAGCGCGGCATCGATGAGGGTGTGTCCGTGTCCTTCGCGGGTCCGGGCATGCAGCTCCCGCACGGCCTCGGGCGTCAGGGTGGTGTGCAGTATCAGCAGCGACTCAGGGGGAGCGCTGGCGCACACGCCCTCGGCGCCGAAGAGGAGTGCCTCCACGTCGGCGCGGTGCTTGAGGACGATGAGGTGTACTGATGCGGTCCGGGCGGCGTCCCGGGCGCTGTCGTGCCGTTGAAAGCCCTCCCCATCCACTTCGACCTCCGCTACGGGGTCATAGGCGTGCAGCCGCACCCCCCGTCCGGCCAGGCAGCGTGCGATGTCCGAGCCCATCTCTCCGAGCCCGTACAGGGCGAGTTCCACCATGACTTCCCTTTCGTGGAGCGGATTGGTGACACGGTGCGGCGGTTCGGTCGCACGCGACGGTGCGGTGATGCGGTGATGCGGTCGTGCGCGGTGGTTCGGTGGGCGATGGCACATGTGGTGCGCTATGCCGGCGGGTGAGGCCGCCTAGAGGTCCGGGCGGTACGACAGGAGCTGTCGGGGAGGACAGGCACGTCGGAGGCTCCGGAGGGGCCCGGGAAGAGCGCGCGAGGGCGCGTTACCGGGTACGGCGCCTCCTCCATAGACCGCTGAAGGGCCCTATGGCGTGACGACCTCCGGGGTTCCGCTTGTGGACCGTGCTCTAGCGGCGATCAGCAGCAGTCCCGAGCCCAGGCCCAGAGTCAGGATCGTCCCGACGTAGACAGTGGTGACCGGAAGATGGAGCAGTAGAAAAGCGATGACGAGGGATCCGACGAGCTGCGCCGGGCCGTACACGGCGCCGAAGACGGCGAACGCCTGGGACGATCCCACGGACCGCCACCGGTCCTGCACCTCGCTCTGGAGCACGGCGTCGCCGCCACTGAGTATGCCGACCATCGTGTAGAGGCCGATGGCCAGGACTGCGGTGTGGGCAGCGAGCCCGAAGACCGCCTGGATGGCGAAGCCGGCGAGCAGGATGCCGGGCACCCGGCGGCGTACCCAGTCGCCGACCGACCCTCCGGAGACGAGGACCCCGCTGCCGATGGCCGCCAGCGCGAAGCCGGCGTTCGCGGTGCCGGCCACCCAGGAGCGGTCGGAGGAGTTCCCGGTGAGCAGCGGGACGAACATGCTGAAGGCCAGCACATGGCTCAGTTCCATCGCCAGCAGCGAGCCGGTGAACAGGCCGAGTCGGCGCGGGGAGAAGACCCGCCGCCACACCCCCTCCGGGGCCCGCGCCGGCGCCCCGTCCCTCCCGTCTGTCCCGCGCGGCCTATCGGTCCTGCGCAACCGGGCACCGTTGAGCACCGCGAAGACCACGATCTGCAACACGCTGCCGAGCGCGTACGCGAGCGCACACAGGCCCAGCGAGCCGCTGACGCCGACGGTGGAGACCAGCACCCCGCCCAGCGCCCAGCCGACGACGACGGACGCCTGCGTGGCGACGGCGAGCATCGCGTTGAGCCAGGTCAACTGCGCCAGACTGCCGGATTGATCGGCCACCCAGCCGCGCATGGCGGGCAGGTAGAAGGCGCCGAAGGACGAGAACAGCGCCATGCCGACGTAGATGTGCCAGGCCTGGATATCACCGCGGGACAGCAGATGCAGCACCAAGGCGACGGTGAACGCGCCCGCGTCGGAGAGGATCATCACCCATCGGCGGTCCAGCACCCTGTTGACGGTGCGCACCCAGCGCACCAGCAGCAGCGCGGGCAGCGCTCCGGCGGCGACGACCAGCGGGGCGCTGGCGGCCGACCCGGTGACCTGGAGCGCGAGGACCGAGAGCAGCAGGAGCAGCAGGGACGAGGTGCTCTGGCTCTGGAACGTGGACACCCCGACTGTGGCGACCTCACGTCTGGCGGGGGGCGAGAAGTCCCGCCAGATCTCCGATCGCGCTCGCGCCCTCGCGGACGTGTCCACCATCTGCCTCTTCCTCCCACCACACGATGACGCTATGACTTCCGAGAGTGATGCCTTCGTAGCCCCTTGTGCTGTCCCGGGACACGCGTTGCCTTTCCAGGAGCACGTGCCAGAACACACTGTCGGGCTCTTTCGTCTGAAAATCAGCATTCCATTGCTTGGCTGCGTCAACTGTCATATATGCGGGCGGAATTGAAGAGGAAGACATCCGGTGAGCGGCAGCCGCCACCCCATGGGTCCGAGGGAGAGCGAATGGAGAACCCGGTGCGCCAGGATGGCTGGGAAGCCCTGCTGTACGACTGGCACAACGAACACCTGCTACGCAACCAGCGGCACGACATCGCCTACTGGCTCGGCCTGACCGCGTCCCGTGACCGGATCCTGGTGCTGGGCGCCGGGACGGGCCGGGTGGCCGCACCGCTGGCCGAACGGCCGGGCCACAGGGTGATGGCCGTTGACCTTAGCCGGGCGCGGCTGGCGCGTATGCCACGCACCCGGGGACTGCACCCGGTGTGCGCCGACATGCGACGGCTGCCGCTGTCCGCAGGCCAGGATGCAGTCGTCGTGCCGTACTCCACGTTCCAGTTGCTCCGGACACCGACTGAGCGGGAACTGGCGCTGCGGGAGGCCGCCCGCGTGCTGCCGCCGGGCCGCACACTGCACATCGACGTCAGCGGCAACTTCGACACCCGCGAAAAGAGCGACTGGCGCCTGACGCTGGCCGAGCCCTGCCCGGCCCTCGGCGGGCAGCGGGTCGAGGAGTGGGAGCGGCTGCGGCCCCGTCCCAACCACCTCCTGATCGACAAGCTCTTCCGTACCGAGCGGGGCGAACTCACCCGCCTGACCGAACGCTGGTCCCACCTGCGAGCCCTCGACCTGGAACCCGCACTGGACCGGGCTGGTTTCACCCTGGACCACATCGACCACGGTTACGGAAACGGCATCTCCCCTCACCGCTCCATCTACCACGCCCACCGAAAGAACTGAGCCGAAACCCACACGGGACGCCCGTGGCTCGGCCTTGGTGCGAGTTGACGATGGCGAATGTCCGGGCCGGTGCTCAGCTCGCGGGGGTGCATCCGCGGGTGGTGTGGTGTTGGCTGGATGCGGTGCGTGGTGAGGGCCGCCTTCAGCGGCGTGCGCGTTCCCGGTTTGAGTTGTCCGACCAGGCGTGGGAGGTGCTGGCGCAGGCGGGTGGGAACGTGGTGGTGCTGTACCGGCATCTGAAGGATGTTGCGTCTGGGGGGGACGCGGGCCCGGTGCCGGCTGGGGGGAGGCGGGCCCGGTGCCGTCTGGGGGAGACGTTGCATCGGGTGGTGCGCCGGGAGCTGGATGCAGGCCGGGCGCTGCCGGATCCTCGTGTCACACGTCTGGCTCGTGCCGAGCAGCAGAACCCGACAGGCTCTCGCTGATCTCGCTGTCGTCAAAACGCGCACCGGTCCCTCCGTGGCTTCTGCCGCAGTGTCGAAGTCGGCTGGACCAGCATCCGGGCTGCAGGAACTCGCGCCGGCGTTGGCCAAGGGCATGGCGGTGCCGGAGGTTGGCCTGCCGGCCGGGGGCACACCTGGTGCGTACCGCTTCGGTGCACGCGGTGGCCCAGGCAGTGGCCCAGGCAGGCCATGGCGGCCGAGAGCGCGGCGTGTGTGTTCGGCGATACCGGCCGGGGCAAGACGGTGGCGCTGCAGATGGCTTTGCCGGATCCGCCCGCGGGCTGGAAGGTCTCCTGGGCCCGCGTGCCCGTGCGGCCTTCTGCGGTGGAACTGCGCCGGGCGGTGTTCGACGCTCTGGCGGTGCAGGGCCGGTTCCCGCACCGCTCAGCCGAGGCTGATGCCGATATCGTCGGCGCGCTCGGACAGGCGGGCTGCGATGGTGGATCAGGCGCAGCGGTTGCCGGTGCCGTGTCTGGAATATCTGCAGTCGTTGCGGGACCACCCACACACCCGGATGACGCTGGCGCCGTGCGGGGCGGGCAGTGCACGCGCTGTGGCGCGCCTGCCTCAGCCGGCGTCGCGGACCTGCGCGTGGCAGGAGGTGACGCGTCTTGCCCCGCACGAGGTGCCTGCCGTGATGCCGGCCTTCCACCCGCTGTGGAGCACCGTTGCGCCCCGGGAGGCGGAGTGGACCGACCAGTCGCGCACACGCGGTGCCTTCCGCACACGGGCCCCTTCGACGACACATCTGCAAAACGCGCTGCTCACTGTGCCGGACGCGGCGGTGGACCGGGTTTGCTGCGCCGGCTGTTCCAGCGTCTTGGCCCGCCGGTCTGACCCCTGACGGGCTGATGCCGCCGAGGCGCCGCTTCGCCTCGGCGTACCGCCGCTTGGCCAGTGCCCCAAGCATCCAGCACAACCGCGTACAAAATGGGGTGAGAGTTGGAAGTCAACGATCTGGCCGACGACCGGAACGCTGGTCTGCCCGCGGCGTGTCGTACGGGGCAGCGCGGCCCGGCGGTGCGTCGGCTGCTGGCGTTGCGCGAGCGTGGTGGGCTGAGGACCGGGCACGTGCGGGTGACGGCGGATGCGCTGAGGGTATCGGAGCGCACGGTGTGGCGCCGGCTCGCCCAGGCCCACCGTGACGAGAGGGCTGCCGAGGAGCCCGGCGCTCGCGCTCCAAGCGCCAACAGGTTCACGGCCACACCAGAGGTCCGTCGTCTGCTGGCTTTGCGGCGGCGAAACACCCCGCCACCCCAGCGAGTTCGACCGCCTCCTGAAGACCCCCCTGGCCGAGCGGCCCCGCACCTTCCTCGTGGATGAAGCCCAATGGCTCAACGGCGAGGCATTCGAATACTTCCGCCACCTGCGGGACGAACCCGCAACCCAACTCGCGATCATCTTCGTCGGCGGCAAAGGCTGCCACACCGTGCTGCGCCGCGAACCGATGCTCTCCTCCCGCATCTTCACCTGGCTGCGGCCGGATGCGCACACCTCGCCTGAGCGGATCTTGTGTCACACCTACGGTCGCGGCAAGGACCAGCACATTCCCGTTCCGGGCTGGCCGTACTCGGTGATCTGCGCGCTGGAGACGGGCCGCAGCTCGTGGACCGCACCACTGGACGCACTGCGGCCGGCTCCGGGCGACGACGGCGCCACGGTGACCGCCCGGCAGATGCGCGAGCTCATCGAGAGGCTCATCGAGGCCGGGCAGTGGCGCCAGGGCGACCTGGACATCCTCGTCGTGCTCGACGCCGGCTACGACGTGCCCCCCTGGCCTTCCTCCTGAAAGACCTGCCCGTGCAGGTGCTGGGGCGGATGCGCTCGGACCGTGTCCTGCGCCGGGCCGCACCGCCGCGCGAACCGCACACCATGGGCCGCCCGCCGCGTCACGGCGGCGAGTCCGTCTTCGGCGACCCGGCCACCTGGGGCACACCCGATGCCCAGACCGTGACGGGGACCCGCCTCTACGGGAAGGCCACCGCGCAGGCATGGGACCGGCTCCATCCGCGGCTGACCCATCGTTCCGCCTGGGCCGCCCAGCTGGGGGCTCTCCCGGTCATCGAGGGCACCGTGATCCATCTGCGTGTCGAGCGGCTGCCCAGCGGAGCAGTCCCGAAGCCGGTATGGCTGTGGTGGTCGGACACCGGCGCCACCGCCGAGGACGCCGACCGGCTCTGGCAGGTCTTCCTGCGGCGCTTCGACATCGAGCACACCTTCCGCTTCTTCAAGCAGACCCTGGGCCGGACCTGCCCCAAGATCCGCACACCCGATGCCGCCGACCGATGGACTTGGCCGATCCTCGCTGTCTATGCCCAACTCCGGCTCGCCCGGCCACTGGCAGCCGATCCGCGGAGGCCGTGGGAGAGGCCCGGCGAACCGCACAGGCCCACTCCCGCCCGCGTTCGCCGCGACTTCCGGCACCTGCGTCCCAAGGCCGTCTGTCCGGCCAGAGCACCGAAACTCACCAGCCCAGGACCGGGACGGCCACCAGGCCGCAAGAACACCCGCCCCACCCCACGCCACGACGTCCACACAGTCCGCAAAACGGACACTGCGAAACGGAAGAAGAAGACATCAACCACCCCTCGCCCACGGCGCACAGGTTAAAGATCAAGCCAGGGCCTGTTTGAGATGTTGATCAAGGTTGTGGAACGATCTCGGGATGGCTCGTGGGGACTTGACAGGCGAACAGCGGGTGCGTCTGGAGGCGGTGTTGCCGCCGTTGCCGGTGATGGGGCGCAAGCCCCGGGATCGGCGGCAGGTCTTCAACGGGATCTGGTGGCGGGCCAGGACCGGGTCGCCGTGGCGGGACATACCCGAGCGGTACGGGCCGTGGGAGACCGGATACACGCTCTTCCGCCGCTGGCAGATCGATGGGACCTGGGCTCGCGTCCGCTGTCCTCGCCCAGGCCCGCCGCCGTGACAGCCTCGACAAACGCCAGCGTGTCCTTGAAGCCCTCGCCGCCCTCGAACGAGACGGCCAGAAGATCAGCCACGCCGCCGTTGCCCGCACCGCAGGTGTCCCTACCTGGCTCACCTACACCGACGGCATCCGTGAACACATCCACTCCGCCCGCAACCGCCAGACCCGCACCCCCGCCACCCCACCCCTACCAGGATCCGCTCCCAACCCAGCAAGCCTGCGCGCTGAACTGGACCTCGCCCGCGAAGAGATCAAAGACCTCCGCCAGGAACGCGACCGCCTGAACAATGCGCTCCGCCACCAGCTCGGCCAGCAACTCGACGCCCTCCACGCCCCCGACCTCGCCTCCCGGATCGACGAACTCACCCGCGACAACCACCAGCTTGCGGACCAACTCCAGCAGGCCACCGAAGAAAACACCGCCCTGCGCGACCACCTCACCGGGCTCGAAGACGACCTTGCAGCGGCCCGCACCAGCCTGCGCCGCATGATGCGCACCGAGAACACCACCACCCAGTGACGGCCGACCCCGCAGCGCCAAGCTCAGGCCCATTCCAGTCCGAGGTCGGTCAGTGTCTTCTGCTTGTCGGCGGTGAGTTTGGCCCGGCGGCTTTTGGTGTTGGACAGGAATACTCCGAGCTTGACCTCCGTCCCGTCCGGCAACGCCTCTAC
>NZ_BAAARJ010000043.1:0-11158 GCF_039532135.1 Streptomyces axinellae | reverse complement strand
GGAGAACGCGCGATGACCCACGACGTGGACTCCTTGTCCTTCGAGCCATTGACCCCGACGTTGTATCTGGATAGAGCCACGGCGGCGCACGGAGACCGGGTCGCGGTGGTGGATGGGCAGTCCCGGTGGACCTATGCGGAGCTGCGTGATCGGTGTCAGCGATTGGCAGGTGGGTTGGCGCCACTGGCCGAAGGCTGCCCGGTGGCGGTGCTGTCGCCGAACACCCACGTGTCGTTGGAGGCGCATTTCGGAGTGCCGTGGGCGGGGGTGCCGCTGGTCGCGGTGAACACGCGGCTCGCGGTGGACGAGGTTGCCTACATCCTGGAGCACTCCAAGGCCGCCGTGCTGATCCACGACCCGTCGTTCGACGGGTTGGTGGACGAGGTCCTCACCCGGCTGGACGCTCCGCCGCACCGGATCCGCTCAGGGCGGGAGTACGAGGATCTACTGGCTGCTTCGGATCCGCTGCACCTGACCCCGACCGACGAGCGGTCTCTGCTGTCGATCAACTACACCTCCGGGACCACAGGTCGCCCCAAGGGCGTGATGTACCACCACCGGGGGGCGTTCCTGCAGGCCATGGCAATGGTGGGGCACACAGGACTGACGCTGTCGAGCATGTACCTGTGGACGCTGCCGATGTTCCACTGCAACGGATGGACATTCCCGTGGGCCGTGACTGCAGCGGCCGCGACGCACGTCTGCCTGCCGAAGGTGAACGCGGCGGAGATCTGGCGACTGCTCCAGGAGGAGGGTGTCACGCACCTCAGTGGGGCGCCGACGGTACTGTCGATGATGGCCTACGCCAATGAGGCCGCGTCGTTGGACCGCACGGTGCACATCGCGACCGGTGGGGCGCCGCCGTCGCCGGCGATCCTGCGTCGGACGGCGGAGCTTGGGTTCGAGGTCACGCACCTGTACGGGCTGACCGAGACCTACGGCCCGGCGATGCTGTGCGACTGGCGCCCGGAGTGGAACGACCGCGACGCCGAGGCAAAGGCGCGGCTCAAGGCGCGCCAGGGCGTCGGGAACATGATCTCGTGCGTGCCGCGGGTGATCGCGAACGATGGCACCGACGTTCCCGCTGACGGTGTCACCACGGGGCAGATCGCATTGCGCGGCAACAACCTCATGCTCGGCTACCTCGACGACCCGGAGGCCACCCTGGCAGCGGTGCCGGACGGGTGGTTCCGGACCGGCGACATCGGCGTCGTGCACGCTGACGGGTACGTTGAACTGCGCGACCGATCGAAGGACGTGATCATCTCCGGCGGGGAGAACATCGCATCGGTCGAGGTGGAGCAGGCGATCGAGGATCACCCAGCGGTGTTGGAGGTCGCGGTGATCGCCGTTCCGGACGAGCGCTGGGGTGAAGTCCCCGCCGCCTATGTGCGCTTGAAGGACGGTGCCACGGCCACTGAGGCGGAGATCATCGAGCATGTAGAGGGCAGATTGGCACGGTTCAAGGCGCCGAAAAATGTCACGTTTACAGAGCTTCCGAAGACTTCCACTGGGAAGATCCAGAAATTCGTGTTGCGCGAGAATGCCTGGGCCGGGTACGAGAGACGTATCCGGTGAACCAACAGCAGCGACGGTGGCCGGCAAGGCCGCCTTCAGGGAATGCCACATCTCCCGCTGTCGCACGGCCGACCATCCGGCGCTCATCAGAAATGGGACGAGTACCGCAGATCTGCCACACGCCAGGCGGAAAGGAATATCGGGTCGTATACGAGTGTCCCTACCGAAGGCGGTGACCGCACAGTGATTCAGCAAGCTTCGCAAAGGACTCAATCCCTGGACGAGTTCAGCCGACTCACGCCTCAAGGCCCGCGACACATCGTCGCCGTCATCCTTATGTGGCGAGGGCGCATCGGGTTGTTCAAGCGCAGTGGATCTGTCCAGCATGACGCAGGCCTGTGGCACTGCATCACTGGATATCTGGAAGCTGACAGCACCCCTGTACGGCAGGCAATCCAGGAGATCCGGGAGGAGACTCTGCTCCCCGCCCGCGCTCTGGAACACCTGACTGCGGGCCCTACGCTACGCCTGGCCGACCCTCGGGGCGGTCAGGACTGGACCGTGCACACCTTTGTGGCCTGTACCGGTCAGCGCCGACTCACTCTCAACTGGGAGCACGAGGCATACCGGTGGGTTCGGCCCCGGAGGCTGTCACAGTTCGACGGGCAAGTCGTATGGCTGTCGGATGTTTTGCAAGCGATAGACTCACTGCCGTCAGGCGAAACTCGTGACCAGGTCGCATAGATGTGCAGAGGTTCGATCGAGTCCGAAATCAAGTTGTCCGACTGCAGAATGCGGCTCCCTGAACTGCCCTCGCCATGGCAAGGGCAGCAGAACCGTGCAATCGCCAGCGCCGCCTGCCGCCTGCCGAAGGCGGTAGATGCGGAGGAATCCCGCACACGCTCATTCCGGCAGTGATTCCGAAAGGGCAGATGATCAGGCGTTGACGGCGTCGACAGGCCCTTATTGGGTCATGATGCACTGTGAATTCCTGCCAGCCAACGCAAAGTCTGAGCAGAAGGCTCAACTCGAAGGCAACGACTTGTGCATTCGCAGAGTCATGGGTCTACTTGCGGAGCACAGCGCAAAATTTCTTAAGGCATGGTGCCGAATGCGGAGGAGGTCTGTGATGGTCGCGGAAATGAGGTCGGCCGACGTCGACAGCTCTGGTCCTTCCCGGGCGGAGGAGCAGCTCGTCGTGCTGAAGACGGTTGAGCAACGGGTGCTGTGGCTCTCCACCGCGATCATCGATCATGCCAATCGGGTACGGCCGAATCCCACGGGTCTGAAAGTCGGTGGCCACCAGGCGTCCAGTGCCTCGATGACTTCCATCATGACTGCGCTGTGGTTCCATTCGCTGACCGCCGGGGACCGCGTCTCGGTCAAGCCGCATGCCTCACCTGTGCTGCATGCGATCAACTACCTGCTGGACGAGCTGGACGAGTCCTGTCTGACCACGCTGCGCGCCTTCGGCGGCCTGCAGAGCTACCCCAGCCGGTCCAAGGACCCCGACCCAGTCGACTACTCCACCGGCTCGGTCGGCATCGGTGCCACCGCCCCCCTATGGGGCGCCCTCGCGCGGCGCTATGTGGAGGGTCATTTCGGCGGTGCCGGCACAGGGCGCCAGTACTCCCTGCTCGGCGATGCGGAGCTGGACGAGGGAGCGATCTGGGAAGCCGTCCAGGACCCGATGTTGCCGGGCCTGGGCGAAGCAGTGTGGATCGTCGACCTCAACCGGCAGTCCCTCGACCGAGTCATCCCTGGCATCGCCGCGGACAAACTGCGAGACATGTTCGCGGCTGCCGGCTGGCAAGTGCTCACCCTCAAGTACGGCCATCTCCTTGAGGAGTTGTTCACCCGGCCTGGTGGCGACGCCCTGCGTGCTCGTGTCGACACCATGGACAACCCCGAGTACCAGCGCCTGCTGCGCTGCTCGGCCGACCAGCTGCGCGAGCGCCTGCCCGGCAACGGCTCCTCGGCACAGTCCATCGCCGAGCTCATCGCGGGCCTGGAAGATGCCTCACTGCTGGCGGCCCTGCGCAACCTGGGCGGCCACGATATCGGCGCTCTGATGGACGCCTATGACGCCGTCGACGACACCCGGCCCACTGTGATCTTCGCTTACACGATCAAGGGTTACGGGCTCCCCACCGAGGGCCACCCGCAGAACCACTCCTCGCTCCTGACAGCCGACCAGATGACGGCACTGGCCGGCCGCCTCGGACTGGATCTGGATCACCCGTGGTCCCGTTTCGCCGACGGTTCGGCGGAGGCGGCTCTGTGCACGAAGACAGCCCAGCGGCTGCGCCGCCCCGGATATGCACTGCAGCAAGCTCCCACGGTACCCATGGACCTCAGTCGAGCCGCGCCGACCGGCACCGGCAACACCCAGCAGGCCCTCGGACGCGTCCTGCTGGACCTCACCCGCCGGGCACCGGAGGCGGCGAGCCGGATCGTCACCGTCAGTCCGGACGTCAGCTCCTCCACCAACCTCGGCGGCTGGCTCAACAAGGTGGGCGTGTGGTCGCCCACCGAGCGCACCAACTGGTTCGCCGACGACGCTGAGACCATCCTGCACTGGCGTGAGCAGCCGGCAGGCCAGCACGTGGAACTCGGCATCGCCGAGACCAACCTGGTCGGCGTGCTCGGTGAGCTCGGCGCCACCTGGAGCCGCTGGGGCCAGCCGCTGCTGCCGATCGGCGTTGTCTACGACCCGTTCGTCAACAGGGCACTGGAGCCATGGTCGTTCGGCATCTACGCGGGCGGACAGTCGATACTGGTCGGCACCCCGTCTGGTGTCACGCTCGCCCCGGAGGGCGGCGCGCACCAGTCGATCACCACGCCTTCACTGGGCATCGAACAGCCCGGCTGCGTCACCTACGAGCCCGCGTTCGCGATCGACACCGAATGGTGTCTGCTTGCCGCCCTCGGCAACCTTGGTAAGACAGACGGCAGTTCGGCCTACCTGCGGCTTTCCACCCGCCCCGTGGACCAGACGCTCGCCGCTGTGCCCACCGACCCTGCCGCACGCGAACGCCGCCGTCGGCATGTGACCGCCGGAGCCTACCGGCTTCGGCAGCACGAGAAGCCCGTGGTGACTATCGCTGCAATGGGCGCTCTGGTACCCGAAGCACTAGCCGCCGCCGACCGCCTCGCCGCCCTCGGGCGAGCCGCCGATGTTGTGTGTGTGACCAGCCCTGACCTGCTGTTCCGTGCGCTCCAGGCCCGCCGCGGGCTGTCGGCGGACCCGACCTGGATCCTCGACCAGGTCTTCCCCCTCGACCGGGTCACGCCGCTCGTCACCGTCCTGGACGGCCACCCGCACACCTTGGCCTTCCTGAGCACCATCCAGAACGTTCCTGTCACCACCCTCGGTGTCACCAAGTTCGGCCAGTCCGGGGCGATCGAGGATGTCTACCGCTATCACAGCATCGACACCGACAGCATCGTCACCACCGTCCTCGACCTCATCGACTGAGCGAGAACCCGACAGCTCCTGCGTGAAGGGGCCGGCGCACGAGAGCAAACCGCGCTCACCCTCGCCGACAGCGTCCCCCATCACCACGCATCGCTGCGCCTCACCCGGGGAGCTGATTGCGGCAGTCACCATGCACAACTGGTCCGCCGCAAGATCCCCGACGGGATTCCTCTCACCCCGTCCGGCGGTACGGCCCTGTCCTGCCGAGAAGACGTACCGCCGGGCGGTTCCAGCTCAGCCGACCCGCACCATGCCATGGGAACTCCCGCTGCCCCGTCCAGCGGCGCGTCGCCTGCCGAGCTCGACGAGTTCGCCCCGCGGCGCTCCACCAACTTCGGCCTGGGGGAGAACCGCCCCACGGCGACGGCGTCGTCACCGGCTACGGCACCGTCGAAGGCCGCCCGGTGGCCGTCTTCTCGCAGGACTTCACCGTCTTCGGCGGTGCCCTGGGTGAGATATACGGCCAGAAGATCATGAAGGTGATGGACTTCGCGCTGAAGAACGGCTGTCCCGTCATCGGCATCAACGACTCCGGCGGCGCCCGGATCCAGGAGGGCGTCAGCGCGCTGGGCATGTACGGCGGGATCTTCCGCCGCAACACCCACGCCTCCGGCGTCATCCCGCAGATCTCGCCGGTCGTCGGCCCGTGCGCGGGCGGCGCCGTCTACTCCCCCGCCATCACCGACTTCACGGTGATGGCGGACCTCGCCCTCACCGAGGAAGACCGCGAGCTGGACACGATCGTCCCGGACAACGCGAACCAGCCTTCGACATGCACACCGTGATCGAACACGCCCTGGACGAAGCCGAGTTCTCCGAACCACAGCCGCCGTTCGCGCCGAACATCCTCACCGGCTTCGGCCGCGTCGATAGCCGCGTCGGCATCGTCGCCAACCAGGCGATGCAATTCGCCAGCGGCCTCGACATCTTGCTAGGTGCCGTGACCGGCGATGTTTGCCCGTCGAGGAGCGTCGTCGTGGGGGCACCGCCCGCGCGAGCGGAGCCAGAGGGTGAGTGAGGCGGTATGGCGTCTGGCTCGGTAACGTGCGACAAGTCTGCCGTGCCCGTCCCGCCGAGGCGGATCTGGTGGGGCTGTCGGCGAGCGGCATACAACCGTTCCCTCTTTCTCTTCGCCTCCCCGGCCGCCGTCTGACGTCATGCGCTCCGAAGAATCCACAGATCGCCGGCCGACTGCCGGGAGAGCCGGGACTGTCTCAGGAGCCGTGCAGCCCGTCGAGGATGACGCGGAGCGTGCGCGGCCCCCGGGCCGGGTCCGCAGGCAGGCCCAGGAAGCATCCGGGTGTGACCGCGGCCTGCGCCAGGAACGGGATGTCCTGCCAGTCCACGTCGTCCCGGAGCGCGTCGGCCTGCTGGGCGCGCTCGGTGGCCTGCTGGATGAGCTCCAGGAGGCGATGGCGCAGCGCGGCGATGTCGGGGCCACCGTGTGCGTCGAGTGTTCCGGACAGGCCCGCGTCCTCCGCCGTGCGGATGGCCAGGCCGCTGAGCAGCCGGGTGAAGCCCTCCCACGGGTCCGTGCGTTCCACAGAGTCTTCGGCGGTCCGGATTAGTTCGTTCAGGATGTCGCGCAGCACGGCCGCCATGAGTTGGTCGCGTTCCGGGAAGCGGCGGTAGACCGTGCCGACGCCCACCCCCGCTTCGCGGGCGATCTCGTGGTAGCTGACGTCCAGGCCCGTGGAGGCGACAGCGCGCCGCGCACCGGCCAGGACGAGCGCGGCGTTGCGCTGGGCGTCCGCGCGGGGCGCCCACGGGTGGATGGACAATCACAACTGAACCTGCGGTCTGGACCCGGAATCGACCTTCTGCGTACTCCTCGGCTTGGGCTCTCCGTAGTACAGAAACGGCCCCTTGCGGCAGCGGGCCGAAGCCGACGGGTTCGGGAATGTGGCTCATCGTTTGGCGAGGGGAAATTTCCGCTGGATCCAGCGGAGTTCACCGAAGGCGCAGCAGCACCTGGGCCACCGTTAGCGTCACCAGCCACAGATGACGGCACCGTCAGGCGTGGGAACGACCGCCCGGTCGTCGTTCAAAACGGAGCGTGCCATCAGAAGGGTGTCCCATCCTTTGCTCGTACATAGATCTCGAACGCCCTCCTCCCACACCTGCGGGCCGGCTTCACTTCACGCGATCTTCGTGGAATCAGCCGTCTAGTTCGGCTTAGAGCGCACGTGGTTCGCGATCGCCGCGTCATCGTTCGCGCCGTACATCTCGTCGATCAGCGTTGCGAACGAGCGCAGGACGGCATTGCGCTTCATCTTGCCGTTCGCAGTCCGCTCTCCATGCTCGGCCTGCAGGGGCCGCGGCAGAATGCAAAAATCCTTCAACTGCTCTACTCGGGCGAGGTCTGCGTTGACTCGGTCCACCTCCGCTCGCAGGCGTTCGGCCAGCGCTTCTGCCGACTGCTCGTCCACATTTGTGCTCGGCTCAAAAAGAACGGTGAGGTACTTGCGGCCGTCACCGACGACGATTGCTTCGTTGATCAGTGGGCTTTCCCGCAGCCGGGTCTCAATAGGCTGAGGATTGATCGTCTTGCCACCACGAGTGATGATCACATCCTTCTTGCGGCCGATGAGCCGGATGTCGCCCTGGAGTGTGCGCTCCATCAGGTCACCAGTGCAGAACCAGTCATCCTCGAAAACCTCCTCGGTCTCCGCAGGGTTGCGCCAGTATCCGGCGAAGAGCAGCGGCGCGCGGAGCAGCATTTCACCATCGTCCGCGACCTTCACCTGGAAGCGCGGGTCCGAGAACTCCTTGCCGATGAATCCTGGCCGAGGGAACTTCTGACTGAAGTGCGCGATGGGAGTGCCAGCGGTCTCGGTGAGGCCGTAACATTCGCGCAGGTCGAGCCCCCAGATCTGCCAAATTGCGAGGACGCTCTCGGGCATCGCAGCAGATGCGGTATAGGCGATTCGGACGCGATCCATTCCGACGGCTGCCCGTAGCGGCAGGAAAACTCCGCGAAGAGCGGCAGCGTACGCGATGCGCAGCAATAGCGAGGGCCGACGACGAGACCAGCGGAGCTCGGCCACCCTGCGGCCCGCCCACATCGCGGCGTCATAGGCGTAGCAGCGGAGTCGCGGCCAAGTTGCCGGCCGTGCGATCAGTTTGCCAGCAATCTTCTCGTAGAAGCGCGGCGGCCACAGCACCACTGTCGGCCGTACCGCGCGCAGGACATCCTCGTACTCAGAAATGCTGCAGTAGGTGACCACCAGTCGTGAGAGCAGCGGCGTGAAAACCGAGACCACCGCCGGCGCCACGTGGGCCAGTGGCAGGAAGCCCACCACATCGTGATCGCGGCTGATCAGCTGTGGGTAGAGGCCGATGACGGTCTGAATGGAGTGCTGAAGCGTGCGGTGCGAGTGTGTGACGCCTTTCGGCGCACCCGTGGACCCCGACGTGTAGAAGAGCACGGCGGGGTCGTCAAGAGAGCCCGCAGAAACCAGTTTGGACAGGCGATCCGGGCCGTCGGCGTATCGTGCTCCTTCTTCCCGCAGCGTCTCCCACCTTGTCCCCTTGATCCTCTGGGGCAGCTCAGGAGGGGCGTCGTCGATTCCGACCACCAGCTGCAGCTTCGGTGTGCGCGTGGCGATCCCCGCTATTTTGGTGAGGTCTGTCGTTGTCTCGCCGACGAAGGCGATCGCCTCGCTGTGCACGAGGAGTTGCTCGATCTCGGCGGGCGAGTTGGTCGGGTACACGCCGACCACGACGCCGCCGACACTCTGCACGGCCAGAGCGGTGAACACCCACTCCGGGCGGGCGCTGCTCAACACCGCGACCCGATCACCGTGTTTCACACCTTGCGCGGAGAGTCCGAGTGCCAGATCGCGCACTCGGTCCGCGTACGACTGCCACGTGACCGCCTGTGCAGCACCATCACGCCAGTAGCGCAGCGCAACGGTGTCAGGTTCTCGGCTCGCGCGATCGAGCAGCAACCCCGGCAGCGTCCGGGTCGGTTGGAAATTGGTCAGATCCATGAGACAGCCTCTCCTACAGAGCTGACAAGCCCGGGCCCGATGAGATTCATGCCGCTCTCTCCCCAAAAGAGGGTAAGCCGCCTCTGTACCAGGTCATCGGCTTGCTGCTACCTGTCCGCGTACCGTGCACCCGACCGATGGGGATCACCTGATCTCCGCCGGGCACGGTCTGCTTCCGTTCGCACCGGTTCACTGCCGCTGCATCGGACAGCAGCGGGATGACCTGCCTCATCGAATTCGAATTTGCCGTAGGCAAACTTATTCCCATTCTTTTTCGCGGATTTTATCGCCGATTCCGTGTGTGTCCGTCACGGTGTTCACGACGAAGTGCTTGGTCGCCATGAAAACAGGAAAGCAGTCCGCCCTTCGGTCCAGCCACACCAAAACGAGCGGGGGATCGAGAGACAAGAATGCGAAACAACTCGCGGTGCACCCGTGCAGTGTTCCTTCATCGCTTGGCGTCGTTATGATCGTCACGCCTGAAGGGAAATGGGCTAATGCCGAACGAAAGACAGCCGGGGTCAGTCCTTGAAATTATTCAATCACTGTACCCCTCGCGGGCAGCTCGGGCGGCAGGGTCAAGGAAGACTGTGCGGGCGTCGGCAACCGTGACGCGGAGCTGTTCTTCGTCTGACCAACCGGCAGTCCCTGAGCGAAGAGCACGCTTGAGCGCTGCGAACACGGCCGGCGGCTTCGCTGCTGCCTTGTGCGCATCCGCCAGCGCCGTCGAGAGCAGGTTGTCCTGGTCGACCACCTGGTCGACGATGCCTATCGCCTTCGCGTCGAACGCATCGATGGGCTCTCCGCCCAGCAAGAGTCGCCGGGC
The DNA here is from genome assembly GCF_039532135.1 of Streptomyces axinellae. Classification (NCBI taxonomy): domain Bacteria; kingdom Bacillati; phylum Actinomycetota; class Actinomycetes; order Kitasatosporales; family Streptomycetaceae; genus Streptomyces; species Streptomyces axinellae. The sequence continues at coordinate 1,344 of NZ_BAAARJ010000043.1, read as the reverse complement.
CGCACGGTCACCAAGGATTTCACGCACTTGAGCGATTCCCTTTACGGCCGGCAGCATTCCGTGCTCGATCTCAGGGAAGACGAAACGCGCTGTAGCCGACGAGTACACCACGTCAGCGAACAGTGCCATTTCGATACCCCCACCCACGCACCAGCCGTTAACCGCGCACACCAGTGGCCGGGGATAGTTCTCCAGTGCGCAGAGCAGCGCGTGGAACGACTTCATCCGCCCGGCCATCGCATCGGCGTTGAAGTCGATGGCCTCCTTCATGTCGCCACCTGCGCAGAAGAAGCGCTCGCCGGCGCCCGTCAGAACCAGCGCGGGGGCGTCAGGACCCTTGGCGAGGGTCTCCAGCTTCGCCGTCAGGTCGCTGACAAGCGAGTCACTGAGCGCGTTTGCGGGCGGGTGGTCCAGAGTGATGACAACCACGCGGTCCGCTTCATCGGACGCGTGGACAGCGCTGAGCGCTGTGTTGCACGAACCTGCGGTCATCCTCGTCTCCGGTTAGTTTGCCGGGGCGCTAGCGATGCGAGCGGAGGGGAAGTCCACAGGGCGCTTTTCCCGGAAGGCTTGGCGCGCTTCGGCGTAGTCGGCGCTGGCGAAGTCGATGATCTCGAGGGCCGAGGACAGTTCGTGCTGGGGCACCGCGTTGGTGAGCCAGGTGTTGAGTGCGCGCTTGGTGAATCGGAGAGCCTGCTGGGAACCACGCGCCAGCTGGGATGCGACCTCCATAGCACGGGGCAGTACCTGCTCACGGGGAACGGACAGACTCACGAGCCCGATCCGCTCGGCTTCGGCGCCGCTCAGCTTCTCGGAGGTGAGCACGTAGTACTTGGTCTTGGCCATGCCGACGAGCAGTGGCCAGATGAGTGCAGCGTGGTCGCCGGCCGTCACGCCGACCTTGGTGTGGCCCTCGATCAGCACCGCGTCGTCCGCGGCGATGCTGATGTCGGCAAGGAGCGCGGTCGACAGGCCGTAGCCGACTGCGGGACCGTTGATCGCGGAGATGATCGGCTTCTCGATGCGCAGGACGGTGGCAACCCGCTTGCGTTCCGTCTCCAGCATCGCGAGCGTCTGCTCGGGCGTGGGGTCGGGCTGCGCCACGTCCATCCCGGTACAGAAGGCATTGCCAGCTCCGGTGACAACCACGACCCGGGTCTGATCGTCGCGCTCGACGTCGGCCCAGATCTGGTTCATCTCCTCGAACATAGGCATGGTGAGTGAGTTGTACCGCTCGGGCCGATTGATCGTGATGAGGAGGACACCGTCGTCGCGGCGTTCGACGAGGACGTCGCCAGTGCCGTGCTGGTAGAGGTCACTCATCGCGCGTTCTCCTTGGTGTGG
>NZ_BAAARJ010000042.1:0-11464 GCF_039532135.1 Streptomyces axinellae | reverse complement strand
CGGCCGGCTGCTGTGGGCCTCGCCCGCGCTGCCCGGAGCAGTCCACGACATCAAGGCCGCACGAACACACGGCATCATCGACGCCCTGGCCGAGACAGGAGTGAAGTGCTGGGCCGACAAGGGCTACGGCGGCGCCGACGGCACCATACGGGTGCCCTATTGGGGCCGTTGGGAGACCCTGTCCGCAGGTCAGCAGGCCGTCAACCGCTCACACGCAAAGATCCGCGCGCTCGTCGAGCAGGCCATGGCCACTCTGGCGGCTTCTGCGCAAGCTGCGATGCTCCACCATCCGCATCACCAGCCTCGTCCAAGCCGTCCTCACCCTCCACCTGACCAGCACAAACTGAGGTTGGAAAAGGCTCACTGCCTCCACTGCCGGCGGAACACCCTTCGCCGCAAGGTTCCCGGCTACACGCCTCGGAACCGGCACGAACCGGGACCCGTGCCCGTCATGGCCGAAGGCATCGTCATGGTGCCCAGGCCGCGTTCGACGCGGGCGGTGGCTGGCCGGGCCGCTACGGCCCCATACGTCGTCACCCACCAGCCTGCCACGCCGCCTGCTACCGGGCTCAACGCCCGAACCCGAGTTTCGCTCGCCCACCGCCACAACGTCTCTTCACCCTCACCCTCGTCCTCAGCGCCTATGCACTCCTCACCATCCGGCGTCCAGAATCTCCAGCGCCTTCCGCGTCACCACAGCCAGCTTCCTCGAAGGGCTCCGTGGCGGCCACGGGAAACGCACTTCCGTGACTTGGGACGCGGTCGTCCCCCTCACTCTAGAAGGGGACCGACCGTCCTTTGAACAGCCGATGGCGAACTCACGAGTGGTCACAGCCCTACGCCCTGAGCCGCATGCGGGCCTGCGTCTAGTGCCGTGGCCGGGAACGTTCGCCGGGTTGTTCGTGGTGCTGGGTGGAAATGCTTTCGGCCAGACCAGTGGGGAGGAGGGATGGCGAAACCCGTCCGGGTTCGCGGGCTGATCGAGCAGGAAGGGCAGAAACTCCAGCACATCGTCCGGCGGGGTAGCACGAGTTCGGTCCGGTTGCGGCGGGCGATGATGCTGCTGGCTTCGGCCGGTGGCAGCACAGTCCCGGTCATAGCCCGGCTGGTCCAGGCGGACGAGGACACCGTCCGCGACGTGATCCACAAGTTTAACGAGATCGGGCTCGTCTGCCTGAACCCTCGCTGGGCGGGAGGCCGTCCCCGCCTTCTCAATCGTGACGACGAGGACTTTGTCGTCCAGACGGCCACCACCCGCCCGACCGTCCTGGGCAAGCCCGGAGATGACGGTGCTTTCGGGTCCGTTGTGTGCGGCGCCCTCATCGCCCCTGCGAGGGTAGCAACCCCACGACCACGGCCCGCGTGCGGCCGGTGTCGTCACGCCCTCATCGCCCCTGCGAGGGGTAGCAACGTGTGGCCGCACTCCCAGACCGCCTCCGGCATCGGGCCCTCATCGCCCTGCAATGGGTAACAACAGTACGACGCCGTGGTCAGCCTCCATGCCGAGGGCGTCCTCATTACCCCTGGGATGGGTAGCAACCCGTCGACTCCGTCGATTCGCCCCCCCAGAAGACGGGCGTCCTCATCGCCCCTACAGGATCGCAATAGCGGCCGTTGACCTCGCGCACGCGCCCTGAGCCGCATAGTTCAAGCGCCCGTAAGCCTGTACGTCCCCTCAATGACCACCAGAGCACCCAGCCCGCACACGGCGTTCTTTCGTTTCCCATCTGCGCTGTGCCCCGCCGGGGGCACAGCACGAAGAGGTGAGGGGCCAGGTCGGGGGTGATCCGCTGATCTGGCCCTTCGTCGTTTCCAGGTTCATCGCGGTCGGGGCCCCGTCCTCCCCCTCTGCCCCTCCGGCCCGCCGCCCCTTCCTTTCATCCCTTCCGCTGCCGGCGGAACCGTCCCGACCGCCATGCGCCCTGGTGCCGTCCGGCACGAAGGCGCCGTGCGCCGGGTCCGGATCCCGAGTAGCGGGCGCAAAGCGGGCGGGATCGAACTCGGTGGGTTTCTCTGGTGGGCCCGGCGTCTACGCTGAGGCCGAATTCGCCGGTTTCGGCGGGATGTTCGTCCTGCTCTCTCTCCCCTGGGACGGCGCCGTCTCGCGGGCCGGCGTGCCCCCACTTCCGCGGTCGGGGTCGGGAAAGGGCCCGGGCCGGAACAGGAGAGTGTCATGGTGAGATCCTCCGGTAGATTCCCGGGCGGAGTCGTCCTCGTTTCAGCGCTCCTGGCCGCCTTGTTCGGCGCCAGCGCGGCGGCCTATGCGGCGCGCGATCGTGTTTCGGTCGGCAGCGGTAGAGCGGGGTAGGTGACGTATACGCCGTCTTCGGCGAATTTCACCAATCCCGAACGGGTCTTTACCACCCCACCGGTGACTGCGACAAGAATGGCTTCTCCCCCGCCGCGCTCGCGGACTACCGCGACAACCAGGGCATATCGCAGGTGATGTGCGTCTTCTACCTCGCGGAGTTCAAGTCGGGTCCCATCGGCCAGGCCCCCTCGCCCAACTGCGGGAGCAGCTCGCCACGGTGCGGGGTGCCGGGCTGGAGACGGTGCTGCGTTTCGCGTGCACGACGTCCGCCGACGGGGACGACGCGCCCAAGGGCCGGGGGCTGGCCCGCCTGGATCAGCTCGCCCCCGTTCTGCGGGACACCAGTGACGTCATCGAATTCATGCAGGCGGGTTTCATCGGCGCCTGGGGCGAGTGGTACTACACGCAGAACTTCGGCAATGCCGGGTCCGTCAGTGAGGCCGACTGGGCCAATCGCAAAGAGGTCGTGGACAAAATCCTCAGCATTCTGCCGAAGGACCGCACGGTGCAGCTGCGCACCCCCAAGTTCAAGCGCACCCTGTACTCCCCCGATCCGCTGCCGCCCTCGCAGGCGTACGGCGGGTCCGCGCGTGCTCGTCTGGGGCATCACAATGACTGTTTCCTCGCGAGCCCGGACGACTTCGGCACTTATGAGGACACCGCGGTGGAATACCCGTACCTCTCCTCCGGAACGCGTTACGTGCCCATGGGCGGTGAGACCTGCGGCCAGAATCCGCCCCGTTCCAGCTGTCCCACCGCACTGGAGGAACTGTCCGGCTTCCACTGGTCGTATCTGAATGCCGACTACCACACCGGCGTCCTCGCCGACTGGAAGAGCGGCGGCTGCTGGGACGAGATCACCCGGCGCCTCGGCTACCGCTTCGCCCTGGAAAAGGGCAGCTACCCGGACACGGCGACGCCCGGCGGGCCCCTGCCCGTCAAGATCAGCGTCAGGAACGACGGCTGGGCCTCGCCCGTCAGCCCGCGTGACGTCGAACTGGTGCTGCGCGACGACGCCACCGGGAAGACCCACCGCCTGGCTCTCGACAGCCGTCCCCGCACCTGGGAGCCCGGTGCCACGACCACACTCGACGAGACGGTGAAGCTGCCGGCCGACCTGGCCCGCGGCACCTACTCGCTGCTCCTGAACCTCCCCGATCCGCGCCTTCGCGACCGCGCCGACTACGCGATCCGGCTGGCCGACGAGGACACCTGGGAGGCGAGCAGCGGAATGAACGACCTGCTGCACAAGGTCGCCGTCAACTGACCGAGTGCCGAGTGCCGAGTGACTGAGTGAGCTGACGCTGTCCGGCCGGCCCGTCGCGACATCGGGTGGGGGCGCCGTTTCCGGCGTCCCCACCCACTCGTCTCGCCGCACCCCGCCCCGCCGGGCGGGGTCAGCTCGCCGTGCCCTGCCTGGGGCCCAGCGTCTGGGCGATCGTCGTGTGGAGTGCGGCGTGCAGGTGGCTGGAGGGGGTGAGGGAGGTGGTGGGGGTGCAGGGAATGGCCCAGTGCGGGCCCGGTGGTGTGCGGCGATCGCCGGGCGGGACCGTCACCCAGCACCCGGAGCCCAGCACCTGCACCGAGGCGAACTCGCAGAAAACCCACTTCTGGGCGCTGCCCGGCTCGATCAGCCAGTAGAGCCTGCTGCCGTACGGGTCACGGATGACGGCGCCGGACGCGGGGCCCAGCCTGGCCAGTACGCCCTCGCCCAGATACGTGGGCACCCGCACGGCGTCCCACCACGCCCCGGCGGGCAACAACACGGCGTCCAGGCCCGTCGGCAGCGGCCACCACACGGTCATGGTTTCTCCCGGGTCTTCACGTGTCCTGATGTGTGACCAGCGTGCGGGTACGAAAAGCCGCTAAGTGTCACCATTGAGTGACACTCCGCGCCCAGACCGCGCCCGCGACCGCGCCTGCGCGGCCCCCGTGAGCGCGCCGCCCACGTGACCGCGCGGCTACGCGGCCCACGCAACCGCGCGCCCCACGTGACCGCGCGGCTCAACGGCCCAGCCACGCCGCCAGGTTGTCGAGCGTGTCCGGGGTGCGGCGGCGCTGGGCCACCAGGCCGTTGATGGTTTCGCGGGCGCCGGGGTGGTAACGGGTCTGCTGGGGTGCCAGTTTGCGCGCCGTCATCAGCGAGCCGAGCGCCGCGTCGCTGCGGCCCGTCTCCATCTCGGCGCGCGCCCGGTCCACGTAGAAGTGCGCGCGCCGCGACATCGCCCAGCCGTGCGGCAGGAGTACGTCCCTGGACTTCTCCAGGGCCTTGCCGTAGCGGCGCATCTCCACCTGGGCCGAGACCTCGTGCACGGCGACGTTGGCGGGGCCGAAGCTGAGCCAGTGGATACGCCCCGCCTCGCCGGTGCGCTCCGCGTAGGAGGCGGCCTCGCGCAGGTGGGCCGCTACCGCGTCGCCGTCGTGGGCGCGGGCCGCGATGACACCGGCGCCCAGGTGCAACTGACCGCGCACGGCGAGGGTTTCCCGCGCCTCCTGGTCGGCCTGGCCTGCCGCGCGGTGCCCGGTGTCGATCAGGCGCAGGCCGATACTGTGTTCGCCCTCACGGAAGTAGGCCAGAGCGCGCATGTACTGGCGTACGGCGGCCAGCAGCGGGTCGGAGCCGCGTTCCGCCGCCCAGCCGAGCCGGTCGAGGGCGATGGTGGCCAGGTCGTAGAAGCCGAGCTTGGTGGCGATGTCGTGGGCGGTGCGGTACGCGGAGCCCAGGGTCTGCCACAGCGGTGTGGTAGGTGCGCGGTGGACGGCGGTGGTGACCTCGGCGATGAGCGGGGGCAGCGCGTGCGACGCCCTGCTGAGCTGCGTGGCACGGACCATACGGCACAACTCGTCGGCTTCGGCGGCGAGTTCGGCGGCGGTACGCGGGTCGGGCCCGTGGCCGTCCATCAGGTCGTAGAGGTCCAGCGCTTCGCGGATGGGGCGGATGAGCGTGGCGAGCTTGTCCTGTTGCAGCTCCGTGACGTACGGCTGGCCCGTCAGCACCGTCACATCGATGCGCAGGAGGCGGGCGACCGCCGACACGAGGTCGGGCGAGGCGTTCTTGCGTCCCTCCTCCACCTGGCGCAACAGGCTGTAGGAGAAGGGGAGCTGGGCGGCCATGCCGCGTTGGGTGAGCCCGGCCAGCTTGCGCTGGTGGGCGATCCGGACGCCCGCGTGTTCGTCTTGCAGCCCGCGCATCCGGGACTCCGTTCCGTTCCGTGCCCCGGCCGTCCCCCTCGGCCTCGCCGCTTTCGGCCCCGCTCCCCGGCGGTGACCTCCACGGCCGTGGGCACCCGGCCATCTCGACGCTGGGAACCGTATGCGCGGCGTTCTCACGCGAGGACCGCCGAGCGGGGAGCGCCACCCGAACGGATTCCATGGGGTTGCGCGAAGGCGGCCCGGCGTGGCAGGGCCGCTCGCGCGGGATGGCGGGGAAGACCTCGCACGGGATGAGGGGAGGGCGGCGGTGACGGGGCGACAACGGGCACGGGGCGGCGGTGTCAGTGGCCTGTGGTGGGATGCCGGTATGGCCTCTCGCGTCCTGTATCTGCTCGGCTCCGCAGCTCCTCCCGTCCTCCAGACGGCCGACATCGTCGTCGAGGCCCAGCGCGACGGCTGGGACGTGTGCGTGGGCCTCACGCCGACCGCCGCGCACTGGATGAAGGACGAATTGCGCTCCCTGGAGCGTTTCTCACGGCATCCGGTGCGCTCCGGCTACAAGCTGCCCGGCGAACCGGATGCCTGGCCCCCGGCCACGGTCGCGCTGGTGGCTCCGGCGACGTTCAACACGGTCAACCAGTGGGCGCAGGGCCTCACCGACAAGTTCGTGGTCGGCTTCGCCTCCGAGGCGATCGGCAAGGGGATCCCGCTGGTCGCGATGCCGTGCGTGAACGCCGCCTACGCGCGCCACCCCCAGTTCGGCCGCTCCCTCGCCACCTTGCGGGAGGTGGGGGTGCGGGTGCTGTACGGGCCGGGCGGCTTCGAGCCCAACGAGCCGGGCAGAGGCAGACCGGATGCCTTCCCCTGGCGGCTCGCACTGGATGCCGCGAGCGAAGCCGCGGGCGGCTGAGCGCACTGCCGCCGCGGCGAAGGCCCCCAGAGTCATCCAGAGCCATGCCGCCATCGGCCCCCTCGCCCCTTGCCCTTCGCGCCCGCCGTCACCGTGCGGCGACCGGGTGACCGGGCCGCGGGGCAGCTGGGGCCGCCGCCGCCTGGCGATGCCCCCGGCGAAGCAGCGGGAAGAAATCTCGCGGCGGGCGATGAGTTTCCGTCCCGCGCCGGGTCTCTCTTCCTGTAAGGATTTCACCGCCCATGGAGAACGAAGCCACACCAAGTCGTGGCATACCACCAGAGATGAGGCCGCACATGTCCAGAAAGATCTTCGTCAACCTGCCGGTCGAGAACCTGAACCGCAGCACAGACTTCTTCACCACCCTGGGCTTCGAGTTCAACCCTCAGTTCACGGACGAGAATGCCACGTGCATGATCGTCAGTGCGGACATCTTCGTGATGCTGCTGGTCGAACCGTTCTTCCAGTCCTTCTCGAAGAAGGACATCACCGACACCGCGCGCTCGTCCGAGGTGATCGTGGCGCTCTCGGCCGACACCCGGGAGGGCGTCGATGAACTGGCGGACCGCGCACTCGCCAACGGGGCCTCCCCCCACGCGGACCCGCAGGACCACGGCTCGATGTACGGCCGCAGCTTCCGTGACCCGGACGGCCACATCTGGGAGGTCATGTGGATGGACCCGGCAGCGCTCGAAGGCTGATCCGCCCCGGCTCGTCGTGCTCCGCCCGGCCGCCCTCCGGCGGGTCGTACGACCAAGGTCCCGGCCGCCGGGTGAAATTCTCTCTGCCGACCGGGAGTTGAACCCGGTGACCGGTCCGGACACGCCGAGCCAGAGGAGATACCGCCATGCCGATCCACCTCAACCACACGATCGTGCACGCCACCGACAAGAAGCGGTCGGCCGAATTCCTCGCCGGGCTGCTTGACCTCGACGTGAAACCGCAGTTCGGCCCGTTTCTGCCGGTGCCGCTGGCCAACGACGTCACGCTCGATTTCGCCGACTCCGGGGAACGGCCCATCGTGGCGCAGCACTACGCGTTCCTGGTGTCCGACGAGGAATTCGACGCCGCCTTCGGCCGGATCAAGGAGGCCGGGCTGACGTACTACCCCGGCCCGGACCTCTCGCGCCCGGGCGAGATCAACCACCGGGACGGAGGCCGGGGCGTGTACTGGCTCGACCCCGACGGCCACGTGCTGGAGCTGCTGACCCGGCCCTACGGTTCGGGCGGCCGTACGGGAGCCGAGGAGCAGTAGCTCCGGTCCGCCGGTCACCCGACGACGCCGCCGGGCCCGGAGCTCTCCGGGCCCGGACCTCTCCCGGGCCCGGTGGGCCTCAGCGCTTCGTGTCCGGGCCGCTCTTGCCGCCGTCCCGGCCGCTGCCGCCGTCGCCCTGACCGTCGCCGTGGCTGTCGTCGTCGGGACAGGCCGTGCCGCGCGGCAGTTTGTAGGGGGCCGCGATGCGGTAGACGCCGGCGCGGGGGGCGTCCAGCACGGTCCAGGTGTCCAGCACCGGCTCGTCCTTGCCCTCCGGTGGCGGTCCGCCGAACGTGGGCGCGGCCTCGCGCAGGCAGCCGTGCACGTTCTCCCCCTTGGGCGAGGGTGGCGCGATGCGCTCCCCGTCCTTGTCCACGAGCCCGAGCCACGGCGAGTACGGCACTCGTACGAGTACCTTGTCCGCCTCCCGCACCCGCACCGTGACGCCCTCGGCGTCGGCCTGTTCGACGGAGGCCGAGCCGTCCACCAGCGGCACGGCGTCGTCCACGCGGAAGAGCCGCCAGCTCTCGTCGGACCAGATCTCTTTCAGGTACGGCTGCCCCTCGCGCACCAGGCGGGCCTCGGCGATGCCGCCGGCGATGTCGGGCGGATCGGCGGGGAGCACGACGTAGTGGACGGCCCAGCGGCGCAGCCACTCGTGGTAGCGCTCGGGCGAGAGCCGCTTCTCGTAGAAGAGCGGGTTGCGCTCCGTGTCGGCCTGCCGGTTCCAGCCGCGCGCGAGGTTGACGTACGGGGCCAGTGAGGACGCTTCGCGGTGGCTGTTGACGGGGACGACCTCGACGCGGGCGCGGTGCGCGTCCACCTTCTTGAGCTGGTGGATCAGCGGGCCGAGTTCGCGGTTCCAGGCCGCGTCGGGCGTCGTGTGGATCACGTCCCAGGTGGGCTTGGCGATCTGCCAGCCGACCGTCACGATCAGCGCGAGCACCATCGCCAGGCCCTTGCGGGACCGCCAGGCGCGCCAGCCGCTCCCGACCACGACCGGGGCCGCGGCCAGCAGCGCGACCGCCCCGAACAGCAGGCCGAGCCGTTCCACGTTGGAGCCGACCTGCGAGGGGATCGCCCAGGTGAGCAGGATGCCCAGCGCGTAGATGGCGCCGCCGACCCGGACGGCCACCCACGTCCTGGGGACGAGGAGCACGACCGCTACGGCCCCCAGCACGGGGAAGATCAGCGAGACGAACGGCATCGGCTGCACGCCCTGGAACGGGAAGAGCAGCATGCTGGCCACCACCACGAGCGGCGGCGGCACCGCCACCGAGAACGCGGCGGCCCGTCGCCGGGCCAGCAGCAGCGAGGCGGCGACCACTTCCAGGTAGAGCCCGGCCACGGGGCTGGCGGCGGTCGCCAGGGCGGCCAGCAAGATGGCCAGCGCGGCGCGCGTGTACCGCGCCTGGCGGCTCGCTCGGGGGCCGCGCCAGCGCTTGGGCCAGGTCCATACCACGGCGACGGCGCCGAGCGCGAAGACCATGCCCAGCGCGAAGGTGACCCGCCCGGAGGCGGCGTTGCACGCGAAGGCGACGGCGCCCCACAGCGAGGGGATCACCGGTTTGGGTACGGTGCGCGCCAGCAGCAGCGACAGCAGCCCGGCCGAGAGGACCCCGGAGAGGATCAGCGTCGAGCGCACCCCGAGGACGGCCATCAGATACGGCGAGATCACGCTGTAGGAGACGGGGTGCAATCCGCCGTACCAGGCGAGGTTGTAGGCGGATCCGGGGTGCTGTCCGGCGAACTCGGCCCAGGCATCCTGTGCGGCGAGGTCGCCGCCGCTGCTGGCGAAGAACCGGAACCAGACCAGGTGCAGCACCGTGGCCGCCACCATGGCGAGCGCGGCCACGAGGAACGGGCGGGAGCGCCCCTGCCAGCGTCCGGCCTTGCGGCCCCCGTCCTCCGTACCGCCGCCACCGGCCGGGTCGGTCTCTTCCGTGGCTTCCTCGGAGGGCGGGCGCTGACCGGGCACGGACGCGCGGACGCCGCCCGTGGCACGGTTCTTGCCCGGGCGTTCCGTTATGTCACCTGAACCGGCGTCGGTCCCGGACGCCGGCATCTGCGGTGGACGCACAGTGGCCACTGCGCTTTCTCCCCGTCCCCGTGCGGCTCGGTCACTCAGATCCGCAAGACGTTACCGGACCGGTGCCCGCCGGTCGGCCCCGCCCCTGGCTCCCGGAGGCTTTTGCGCCAGGGGAGAGGGGCGGGGCCGCGACCGGCGGGCACCGGTCCGCCGTACTCGTCCGGCGCGCGGCCCACGCTCGGTTCGCGTTCGGCCGGCCAGTTCGGCCGACACTCGGTTGCGCGTTCGGCCGGTGTGCTCGGCCGGCACTCGATTGCGCGTCCGGCCGGTGCTCAGCCGACGCGGGTCAGCTTCGCCCCGAAGCCGGGCTCGGTGAGGTCGTCCTGGAGGGCGACGGGCACCTTCACCTGACCGGGCCCGTCCCCGACGGTCAAGGTCCCCACCTTGGTACCGGCCTTGGCCTCGTCCGGGATGGACTTGCCCTTGTCGGTGAGGCCCAGCTTCACCTTGAGCCCGGACCAGCCGACGGCGGAGACGTCCCTGGTGGCGACCACGGGCGTCTTGCCGCCCAGTTGGTCATCGACGTAGCCGACGACGTCGCCCTTCGTGACGACCTTCCGGGACCTGAGCACGTCCTGGGCGGCGTCGATCAGCTTCTTGCTGTTGCCGAGCACCGTGTCCAGGATCGAGGGCTGGTACTGGCCGAGCATGGCGCCGATTATCAACTGCTTGGTGCCGTTGATCTCCTTCTCCGCCGCGAAGACCAGGTTGCCACCCGCCTTGGTGGTGGTGCCGGTCTTGATGCCGACGACGCCATCGAGGGGGACGAGCCGGTTCCAGTTGGGCTGGGTCTTCCCGTTGCCGTCCACGTAGGAGGGCTGCCGCACGATCTCGCGGAAGACCGGGAAGTCCATGACCTTCTTGGCGAGCTTCACCTGGTCGGCCGCGGTGCTGACCGTCGAGGCCGTCAGACCGCTGGGGTCGGTGTAGCGCGAGTTGGTCATGCCGATGTCCTTGGCGGCGGCGTTCATCTTCTTCACGAACGCCTGCTCCGAACCCGCGTCCCAGCGCGCCAGCAGGCGCGCCACGTTGTTCGCGGACGCGATCATCAGCGCGTCCAGCGCTTCGCGCTGCGAGATCTTCTGACCGGCCTTGACCTCGACCGTCGACTCGTTCTGGGCGCTGAGGGCCGCCTGGTCCTCGGCCTTCTGGTCAACGGGGATGTCCGCGCCCTTGCTGCCCTTCTTGAACGGGTGGTCGCGCAGGATCACGTAGGCGGTCATCACCTTGGCGACGCTCGCGATCGGCGTCGGCTTCGGCTTGCCGTACGAGCCGAGCGAGCCGAGGCCATCGACCTCCAGCACCGCCTGGCCCTCCGAGGGCCAGGGCATGGACGGCTCGGAGCCCTGGAACGCGTAGCTGTCGGCGGCCGTCATCGACAGTTCTGGACCCGGCAGCGGGCGCACGGCCTGGACGACGACGAAGACCACCGCGAGCAGCAGCACCAGCGGCGTCCAGATCTTCACCCGCCGGGTGAGGGTGCGCAGCGGAGTCGGGGCCGGCGGCGGGGTGTTGGTGAGCTGCGCCAGCAGGTCCAGCGGCTGCGCGGGCTGCCGCGGCTGCCCCGGACCGCCCTCGGGCGGCGCGTCGGGCATCGGCTGCTGACGGGTGCGCTCGGGGCCCGACTCGGCGGCCGTGGGGGCGCCGGGCGGGCCTGGCGGGGCCGGCGGCCCCGAAGCCCACGAGGGCTGGGCCGACGGTCCGGGCGGCGTCCCGGGCGCTGTGGGCGGCCCGGCGGGCGCGGGC
>NZ_BAAARJ010000041.1:0-13364 GCF_039532135.1 Streptomyces axinellae | reverse complement strand
CACCCACACACCCCACCTCCCCACCTACCCCTTCCAACACCAGCCCTACTGGATCCACAGCCCCCGCCCGACCTCGGGCGTCACATCTGCCGGACTTCAAGCCGCGGGTCACCCCCTGCTGGGTGCGGCCACTCAACTGCCGGACGGCAGCCACCTGTTCACCGGCAGCATCTCGCTGGCCGCGCACCCCTGGCTGGGCGATCACGCCGTGCACGGCACCCCCCTGCTCCCCGGCACCGCACTCCTCGACCTCGCCCTCCACACCGCCGCCCACACTGGCAGCTCGCACCTGCGCGAGCTGACGCTGCACGCGCCGCTCGCGCTTCCCGAACAGGGCGCCGTCCACGTGCAGGTGCGGCTCGGACCGGTGGCGAACGCGCAAGCAGCAGCGGACTCGGAGTCGACGGTGGAGCCGGAAGCGGGCCAGGACCAGGGCGGGGAAAGTGTGCGCACGCTGACCATCCACTCCCGGCGGGACCCCGCTCCCGCGCTCGGAGACGGTGCGGACCCGGACCTGGCGTGGACCTGCCACGCGCAGGGGACCATCGTCACGTCCCCCGACCTGACCGCGGCGACGCCGGTCGCCGCCGCCCTCTCCGCGCCGTCTCCCTGGCCCCCCACGGGCGCGGCCCCGGTGGAGCCGGACGCGCTCTACGAGCAGTTCGCGGCGGACGGTCTCGACTACGGTCCGGCCTTCCGCGGGCTCACGGCCGTCTGGCGACACGGCGACGACGACCTCTACGCCGAACTCGCCCTTCCCCAGCCCCTCACACCCGACACCGCCTCGGCCCACCCCTTCCGCCCACTCCATCCGGCGCTTCTCGACACCGCCCTCCACCCCCTCGCCCTCCTCGCCCCGGCCACCCGCGAAGCCGGCGCCGTGCGGGTGCCGTACGAGTGGACGGAGGTCACCGTGCATGCCACGGCAACAGCGGCGGCGGCCGGAGCCACGTCCGGGGCCGGGGCCGAGCCCGAGGCCGGGAGTGGAAGCGGATCGGCCACGACGTTGCGGGCGCATCTTCGGCGTATGCCGGACGGGGCGGCCTCGGTGGTCCTCACCGATGCCGAGGGCGAGCCGGTGCTGACCGGCACGCTGGCCGTGCGGGAGCTGCGGCCCGAACATCTGCGCGCGAGCCTGGGCGAACGCGCCAATACGCTGTACGAGCTGAACTGGGTGCCGGTCGCCGAGCCCGGCCGGGAGGAGGGGGGTCGCCTCGTCGTCCTCGGTGAGGGTCCGGCCGTGGAGGGGTCGGCGGGGGCGTACGCGGACCTCATGGCGCTGGCCCGCGCGCTGGAGGAGGAGGGGGAGCCCGTCCCCGGCACGGTCGTCGTACATCTGCCCGCCGAGCAGCCGTACGCCCCGCACGACGCTCAGCCCTCGTCCGCGTCCGCGTCCTCGCCCGCGCCGCATGAAGACGGGCCCGACGCCCACGGCCGTGCCCACGAGTTCGTCCACGGTCTTGCCCGCGCGCAGCTGTCGCTGGCGCAACAGTGGCTGGCGGACGAGGGTTTCGCGGCGGCGCGGCTCGCGGTCGTCACCGAGGGTGCCGTCGCCGCGGAGCGCGGCGAGGAGGTGCCGTCGCTGGCCTCGGCCGCCGTCTGGGGGCTGCTGCGTTCCGCGCAGAGCGAGAATCCGGGGCGGTTCACGCTCGTGGACACCGACGGGCTCCCCGCCTCCCGCGCCGCGCTGCGGACCGCGTTGAGCTGTGGCGAACCGCAGGTGGCGCTCAGGGACGGGGTGGTGCACGTGCCGCGCCTGGCCCCGGCCGCGAACGCCGGCACCGACACCCGGACAGCCGACAGGGCCGACGGGGCCGACGACGGACCCGGGACCACGGCCCCGTCCGCCCCGGCCGCCCCGCTCGACCCGGCCGGAACCGTGCTGGTCACCGGCGGCACCGGTGCGCTGGGCAGCCTCGTGGCGCGGCACCTTGTGGCGGCGCACGGCGTGCGTCATCTGGTGCTGGCCAGTCGTAGCGGGGCCGCGGCCGAAGGCGCGGAGGAACTGCGGGCCGAACTGGCCGCGGCCGGCGCCGAAGTGCGGCTGACGGCCTGTGACGTGGCGGACGCGGCGCAGCTGGCCGCGCTGCTGGCCGACGTGCCCGCGGCGCACCCGCTGACCGCCGTCTTCCACACGGCGGGTGTCCTGGACGACGCCACCCTCGGATCGCTGACGTCCGGGCAGTTGCGGAGCGTGCTGCGTCCGAAGGCGGACGCGGCGTGGAATCTGCACGAGCTGACGGCGGGGACGGACCTGGCGGCGTTCGTCCTGTTCTCCTCGGCGGCCGGCACGTTGGGCGGGCCCGGGCAGGCCAACTACGCCGCCGCCAACACCTTCCTGGACGCCCTCGCCCACCACCGCCATGCCCGGGGGCTGCCCGCGCTGTCGCTGGCCTGGGGCCCGTGGGACCAGTCGTCCGACGGCATGGCCGCGGCCCTGTCCGGCGCCGACGAGCGGCGAATGGCACGCAACGGCCTGGCCGCGCTGCCGCCCGAGGAGTGCCTGGCACTCCTGGACGCGGCGCTGCGGCTGCCCGGCAGCGCGGCGCTGGTCCCGGTCCGGCTGCGGCTGCCCGCGCTGCGCGAGCTGGCGGGAGAGGGGATGTTGCCGCCGGTGCTGCGGGGGCTCGTACGGACCCCGGCCCCGTCGCTGAGCGGAACCATTCCGAGGAGTGGTCCCGCCGCGCTGCGGCACTCCCTGCTCACCCGGCTGCGGGGCCAGGAGGAGGCGGAACGGGACGGCATTCTGCTGGAGTTCGTGCGCTCCCAGATCGGCTTGGTCCTGGGGCACGGCTCGCCCGACGCGGTCGATCCCGATCAGGGGCTCATGGCCATGGGCTTCGACTCCCTCACCGCGGTGGAGCTGCGCAACCGGCTCAAGGCGGCGACCGAGCTGCGCCTGCCCGCCACCCTCGTCTTCGACTACCCGACCCCCTCCGCGCTCGCCCGCTACCTGCGGGAACAGCTGGATCCCCGATTGCCGCACCCGGCCGGGGAGCCGAACGGAAACGGCGGCGCGGGCTCGGATGCCGGTTCGAGCCCGGACGCGGAAGCAGAGGACGTACACCGTGCTCTGGCCTCCATCCCGCTCGAACGCCTCCGCGAGGCGGGACTCCTCGGCCCACTGCTGCGGCTGGCCGACACGGCCCGGGCCGGCGGGGAGGCCACGAGCGAGAGCGACAAGGAGGAGCCCGGCGGCGACGGCGGTGCGCAGGAGCGGGCCGACACCATCAAGGAGGCCGACGTCGCGGACCTGATCGCCCTGGCCCTCTCCGGCAGCGAAAACGGCGGCGGGAACGGGAGCGGAAACGGGGCCGGAAACGGGGCCGGGGGTGGGGGCGTGTGACGGGGCGATGGGCGCGGACTTCCGCGTCGTTGTCCGGCCCGCGTCGGTGCCCGGCCCGCTCCGGGTAGCGGCGGGTCGGGACGGCCTCGGCGCGGGGTTCCGGAGCGGGGCGCAGGCTCAGCTTCCGCTGTCCTCGCCGATCGCCGAGCCGCCAGGGATCGTTGTGGTTCGACAGATGCGGGTCATGTGCGGGTCATGCCTTCAGGGCGCCGGCGACACGCTGGGCGCGTTCGGACGGCTCCAGCTTCGAGGAGTCGAGTACGAGGTCGAATTGCTCCGCGTCGCAGATGTCGTAGTGTCCTCGACCGAGGCCGCGGAACTTCTCCGGGAAGCGTTCCGCCTCGCGGCTCCCCAGCACCGCGAGGGGGGGCACGCACCCGTACCCACAGCACGCGGTATCCGGCCAGGGCGGCACGCCAGGCCGGCACGATGGTGGTGTCGATCGGCATTTCATCGACGATGACGTTGTTGCCTTCGCTCAGAAGCGCGGTGACGGCCTGGCGCATTCCGGCCAGCAGTTGTGCTCCTACGGGCCCGTACTGGATCCGCAGCCGGGAACGCCCCTGCGGATCGGTGTCCGGACGTGGGCGCCGGGGCCCATTCGGTCGCCCCGGACAACCACAAAACGGCGTCACCGGTCTGGCCGGTGACGCCGCTGCGCATCTTCCCCCCGCGGACCGGCGACCCCCGGAACCCCGGGGCGCCGACCGCGCGAAGGCCCTCTCTCAGGCCATCGCGAAAACCGTGTGGTAGTGCGGGGGACGCTGTGCGGGGTCCTTGATGGTCAGGGTCATGAAGCCCTGTTTTCCCGCGTAGCGGCCGGTCTTTCCGACGACGCGGAATACCTGGGTCAGGCCATGCAGAATCGCCGTGCCGTCGATGACGCCGGTGGTTTCGAAAGTGCCGTCCTCGAATTCGGTGACGCTCTTGTGGTGCTGCCAGATGTGCGGCTCCTTGGCCAGCATCACGGCCGTTCCTGTGACGGTTCCGACGCGCTTTCCATCGCTGTCGAAGAAGCCGTCCACATAGTCACCGGAATCCGTGGAGCCGTTCTTACTGCCCTCGTTGACGGCGAGCTTCTCGATCACTTCGGTGAGCCCGTCCACGATGACGCACTTTTCCAGTACCTCGTCGACCGGATCGACGCCGGGCGTGAAGATGCCCGCCGCGAGCGCTGCGGCCAGGGCCAGCTGGCGGGGTTCCAGCGCGCTGGCCATCGGCATCTCGCCCTGGAAGGCCAGCTTCCCCGAGTCCAGGGCCTCCTGCGCGACGGGGCCCGCTCCGTTGGAACCGGCCTCCGCGTTCCGTGTTTCCCGGTCTTCTGCGGTCATTCTCAGCTCCTGATGAGGTTCGGTTCCGGCGGTCCGTACGCGGTGGTTGAGTTCTGTTCCCCAGCAGCACGCACTCGGCGCAACACCTTCACGCGCGCGCCTAAAGGCCCGCTAATCCCCGCCTTCTTCTCCCGGGGGCGGCTTCTTCCGGCGGGGGCCGGACGAACGGCAGGGGTCGAGGCGGCAGACCCGTCCCACCCGAAAAGCACAGGGTTAGGGCAGCTTTAGCAGCGTGGCCGACGATGACGAGCCGGACGACGGATCTTTCGATGCGAGAAAGGCTGCGGTATCAGCGGATGGCGCATCTCGAAACGGTGAACTCATGACGGCCGCCGGGAATACGGGCGATAAGGTCGTCGAGGCCCTGCGGGCGTCGCTTCTGGAGAACGAGCGGCTCAAGCGGGAGGCCGAGCGGTGCCGGCAGGAGTCCCGGCTAGCCGCCGAGCGGGCCCGGGAGCCGATCGCGCTGGTCGGCATGGCCTGCCGGTTCCCCGGCGGGGCCGCCTCCCCCGAGGACCTGTGGGAGCTGGTGGCCGAGGGGCGCGACGCGGTGTCCGCCTTCCCCGCCGAGCGCGGCTGGGACACCGAAGCGCTCTACGATCCCGACCCGGACCGCGAGGGCAGGAGCTACACCCGTGAGGGCGGCTTCCTGCACGACGCCCACGAGTTCGACCCCGCCTTCTTCGGCATCAGCCCCCGCGAGGCGCTGACCATCGACCCCCAGCAGCGGCTCTTGCTGGAGACCACCTGGGAGGCGCTGGAGCGCGCCGGGATCCGCCCGCACTCGCTGCGCGGCAGCCGGACCGGAGTGTTCGCCGGGGTCATGTACAACGATTACGGCGCCCGGCTCCAGCCGGCGCCCCCCGGCTTCGAGGGCTACATCAGCACGGGAAGTTCGGGCAGCGTGGCCTCGGGGCGCGTCTCGTACACGTACGGCTTCGAGGGTCCGGCCGTCACCGTGGACACGGCCTGCTCCTCTTCGCTGGTGGCGCTCCACCTGGCCATCCAGGCGCTGCGCGGCGACGAATGCGACTTGGCGCTGGCCGGCGGGGTGACGGTGATGTCCTCACCGATGGCGTTCATCGAGTTCAGCAGGCAGCGCGGCTTGTCCCCGGATGGCCGCTGCCGGGCCTTCGCGGCGGGCGCCGACGGTGTGGGGTGGGGCGAGGGCGTGGGCCTGCTGCTGGCCGAGCGGCTCTCGGACGCGGAGGCCAACGGGCACCGTGTGCTGGCCGTCGTCCGTGGCTCGGCCGTCAACCAGGACGGTACGAGCAGCCAGCTGACCGCACCCAACGGGCCCTCCCAACAGCGCGTCATCCGCGCCGCGTTGCGGGACGCGGACCTGACCGCCGCAGGCATCGACGCCGTGGAGGCCCACGGCACCGGCACCACCCTCGGCGACCCCATCGAGGCCCAGGCGCTGCTCGCCACCTACGGTCAAGGCCGCGACCCGGAGCACCCCTTGTGGCTCGGCTCCGTCAAGTCCAACATCGGCCACGCCCAGGCGGCGGCCGGGGTCGCGGGCGTCATCAAGATGGTGCAGGCCATGCGCCACGGCCACCTGCCGCGCACGCTGCACGTGGACGAGCCGTCGCCGCACGTGGACTGGGACAGCGGTGCCGTCTCCCTGCTGAGCGACCCGGTGCCGTGGCCGGAGACCGGCCGTCCCCGTCGCGCCGCCGTCTCCTCCTTCGGCATCAGCGGCACCAACGCCCACGTCATCCTGGAGGCACCACCCATGCCCCGGCACCGGCCGGACGGCAAGGCCGACGCCCGAGCGGACGGAAGCGCGGACGAAAGTGCGGGCGCGCGGACGGGCGGGGGGCGCGGGGCCTACGCAGGGCTCGGGGCTTCCGCAGGGCTCGGGGCTTCCGCAGGGCTCGGGGCTTCCGCAGGGCGCGGGGAGCGTGTCGTGCCGTGGGTGCTGTCGGCGAAGAGCGAGGGTGCACTACGTCAACAGGCGGCGCGCCTCGCCGACTTCGTGGTCACACACCCCGATATGGACGCGGCAGCCATCGGGTACGCCCTTGCGGCGAACCGTACGCACCACGCCGAGCGTGCCGGACTCGCGGTCTCCCAGGCGAAGGAAGCGGTGGCCGCGCTGCGGAGCCTGGCCGAGGGCCGCGACCTTGAGCCGGAGATCCTCGCCCGAGGGACAGCGCACACGCCGGGGAAGATCGCGTTCCTCTACCCCGGACAAGGCTCCCAACGCCCGGGCATGGGCTCACAGCTCTACGAAACACACCCCGTCTTCGCACACAAACTCGACGAGATCTGCGCCCACTTCGACCCCCACCTCCCACACCCCCTCCGCGACATCATGTTCGCCCCCCACAACCACCCCCACGCACCCCTCCTCCACCAGACCCAATACACCCAACCCGCCCTCTTCACCCTCGGCACCGCCCTCCACCACCTCTACACCCACCACGGCATCACCCCCCACTACCTCGCCGGACACTCCATCGGCGAACTCACCGCCGCCCACACCGCCGGCGTCCTCAACCTCACCGACGCCACCACCCTCGTCACCACCCGCGCCCAACTCCTCCAAAACCTCCCACCCGGCGGCACCATGCTCGCCATCCAAGCCACCGAACAAGACATCACCCCCACCCTCGACCCCCAACACGTCACCATCGCCGCCCTCAACACCCCCCACAACACCGTCGTCTCCGGCGACCAACAAGCCATCAACCACCTCGCCCACCTCTGGACCCAACGCGGCCACAAAATCAAACACCTCAACGTCAGCCACGCCTTCCACTCCCACCTCACCGAACCCATCCTCGAACAATTCCACCAAGTAGCAGCCACCCTCACCTACCACCCACCCACCACCCCCATCATCTCCAACACCACCGGCACCATCGCCACCCACCAACAACTCCAAAACCCCCACTACTGGACCCAACACATCCGCCAACCCGTCCGCTGGACCGACACCACCACCACACTCCACAACCACCACACCACCACCCACATCGAACTCGGACCCGACACCACCCTCACCACCCTCACCCACCACAACCTCGACCACACCCCCAACCCACCCACCACCCACCACACCCTCCACCCCCACCAACCCGAACCCACCACCCTCACCCACACCCTCACCACCCTCCACACCCACGGACACACACCCAACTGGCACGCCGTGTTCCCCGATCCGCCGGACGTGCCGGTCGAGCTGCCGACGTATGCGTTCGAGCACCAGCCGTACTGGCTGCACGCGCACGGAAACGCCCATACGGCGGACGTCGTGTCGGCCGGGCTCGCGGCGACGGGGCACCCGTTGCTGTCCACCGTGATCGAGACCCCCGACGCGCGGGACACGCTCTTTTCGGGCCGGCTGTCGCTCGCCCAACAACCTTGGCTCGGCGAGCACTTGATCGAGGATGCGGTGGTGCTTCCCGTATCCGCGTACGTAGACATGGTGTTGCGCGCGGCAGCTCATGTGGGCTGCGGCCGGGTGGACGCGATGACCCTGCACGCGCCCGCCGTCATCGGCCGAAACGACGCGCTCCAACTACGGCTGCTGATCGCCCCGTTGGACGAGACGGGGCACCACCCGTTCACCCTGTACACCCGCACGGAGAACGATGACGAGGGCGAGGGCGAGGGCGAGATCGAGGGCAGGGTCGGGGGCGGGAGCGGGAGCGACGAGCCGGAAGGGGCGTGGACACGCCGCGCGTCCGGCACGCTCTCCGTCGCAGCCGTGACCGGGTCCGACGGCGCCCCGGGCAAGGCGAGCGCGGGCAAGGCGAGCGGAGGTGGAGACGACGGCGGAGACGGGAGCGCGTGGCCGCCCGTGGGTGCCGAGCCCGTGGAGGTGGCCGGGCTCTATCACCGGCTGCTGGCCGCCGGGCTGGCGCACGGTCCGCTCTTCCAGGGCGTACGCGCGGCATGGCGGCGCGGCGACGAACTGTACGCCGAGGTGGACCTGCCCCAGGAGACGGCCGAGTCGTCGGAGGCCGGGGCTGCCGGATCCGCCGGATCGGCCGACGCGCCGGGCTCCGCCACGGCCGACGCCGGGTTCGGCCTGCACCCCGCGCTGCTCGATGCCGCGCTGCACCCACTGCTTCTCGGCTCGCTCGACACGCTCGCGACGACGGGTGCGGAGCCGACGACGGGTGCGGAGCCGACGAGGGGCCAGGCCGCCGCGCCGCATGGCGGCGGGGAGCGCGCCGTGCCGTTGCCGCGCGTCCTGCGCGGGGTCGCGCTGCACGCTTCGGGCGCGACGGCGTTGCGCGTACGGCTCGTCGAGACCGGCGAGGGCAGCGCCTCGGTCACCCTCACGGACACCGAGGGTGCCCCGGTGGCGACCGTTGAGGAGGTGGCGCTGGGTGCGTTCCCGACCGCCCGGCTGCGGGCGCACGAGGACGACACGGCACGGGCGCTCTTCCACGTGGAGTGGCGGCCCGTCCCGTCCCCCTCTCCCGCCGCCTCCGCCTCGTCCGCGCCCTGGGCACTGCTCGGCGGGTCGCTGTCGCGGGCGGCGGTCTCCGGGCTCCCCGAAGCCGTGGAATCCACCGAATCCGCGGGGGGCCACGTGCACGTGGGGAGCGCGGGGGACGCGGGAACCGCGGGGAGTCCGGAGGTCGCCCTGTACGCGGACCTGGCCGCCCTGCGCGAAGCTGTGGACGCGGGCGTCTCGCCTCCCCCGGTCGTCGTGACCGCGCTCTCCGGCCTCGCGGAGGCGGAGGCGGAGGCGGTCGCGCACTCGGGCGCGCACGCGCACGCGACAGAGGGCCGGGACGGCAACCCCGCCACGCGCGTGGGTCCGCTGCTCTCCTCCTTGCTCGGTCTGGCGCAGGAGTGGTTGGGCGATGAACGGTTCGCGGGCTCCGCCCTCGTGGTCGTGACGCGCGGCGCCGTACAGCCCGACCCGGACGCGGGTGAGGCGCCGGACCCGGCGGCTGCCGCCGCGTGGGGGCTGCTGCGGTCGGCGCAGACGGAGAACCCGGGCCGGTTCGTACTACTCGACATCGACCGCGACGGTGCTGCGGACCTGCCTTCCCTCATCCCCTCGGCCACGGCGACGGGAGAACCCCAACTGGCCTTGCGGCGCGGTACGTTCACCGCTCCCCGGCTAGCACGTCTCCCCCGGGAAAGCGCGGAGGAGCAGACCCCTCCCCCGTTGTCCCCATCGTCCTCGTCGTCCCCCTCTTCCCCCTCTTCCCCGTCGTCCCCGTCGTCCCCGTCGTCCGGCCTTCCGTTCGCCCCCGACGGCACCGTGCTGATCACGGGCGGGACCGGGGGTGTCGGCAGCCTGCTGGCCCGGCATCTGGTGGCGGCGCACGGTGTACGTCATCTGCTGCTCCTCAGCCGGCGCGGTCCCGCCGCCGACGGTGCCGATGAGCTGCGCGAGGAGCTGCGCGCGCAGGGCGCCGATGTGCGGGTCGTCGCATGCGACGCGGCAGACCGTGCCGCGCTGGCGACGTTGCTCGGCACCGTCTCCCCGGAGCATCCGCTCACCGCCGTCGTGCACGCCGCCGGGGTACTGGACGACGGCACGCTGCCGTCGTTGGACGGCGAACGCCTGGCGCGGGTCCTGCGGCCGAAGGCCGAGGCCGCCTGGAACCTGCACGAGTTGACCGGTGCCGCCGACTTGTCGGCCTTCGTCCTGTTCTCGTCCGTCGCCGGGACGCTCGGCAATCCCGGTCAGGCCAACTACGCCGCCGCCAACACCTTCCTCGACGCGCTCGCCCAGTACCGCCGCACGCGGGGGCTGCCCGCGCTGTCACTGGCCTGGGGCCTGTGGGAGGAGGGCGGGGGCATGGGCGAGCGTCTCGACGGCGCCGAGTCGGCGATGCTCGCCCGCAGCGGCGTCCGGCCGCTGTCCGCCACGCGCGCGCTCGCGCTCTTCGACGCGGCGCTGGCCGCGACCCCGGCGCCGGGGGTGGGGCTGATGCCGGTGCCCACGCCGGAGCCGTCGCCCACACCCACGCCCGGCACCGCCTCCACCTCCACCTCCACTTCCGTCTCCACCTCCGTCTCCACCTCCGCCTCCACGCCAGGCCACGTCCGCGTCCGGCACGCGCTGCTCGTGCCCGCCGACCTGGACCTGGCGGCGCTGCGGGCACGTGCCGCCGAGGCCACCGAATCCGCGGAGACCGCGGAAGCGGCCGGAAGCTGGGCAGGCGGGGAGGCACTGCCGGCGATCCTGCGCGGGCTCGTCCATGTGCCCGCGCGGCGTACCGGCTCCGCCGCGCCCTCACTCGGTCAGCGGCTCGCCCGGCTGCCCGAGGGCGAACGGCGCGCGGCGCTGCTGGACTTCGCGCGCGGCCAGATCGCCTCCGTGCTGGGGCACGCCTCCGCGCACGACATCGACCCCGAACGCGCCTTCCAGGAGCTGGGCTTCGACTCGCTGGCGGCGATCCGGCTGCGCAACCGGCTGACGGCCGCGACCGGGCTGCGGGTCCCCTCCACCGTCATCTTCGACCACCCGACCCCCGCGGCCCTTGCCGCGTACCTGCTGACCCGCGTCCTGCCCGAGGATCCGCTGGCCTCGCTGCCCGCTTCGGCCGAACTGCGCGCACTGGAGGAGGCGTTGCAGCAGGCGCCGGACACGCTGGAGTCCCGGCTGTTGATCGCCAAACGGCTCCGCTCGCTGCTCTGGCGGCTCGACGGCACTCCGACGGGCGGCACCTCGCACGCCGCCGCCGACGGTTCCGCCGAAGAGGATTCGGACGACTTGAGCACGGTGAGCGACGACGAACTCTTCGACGTACTCGACAACGAACTCGGCATTTCCTGAACCCTCTCGCCCGGCCCCGCATCCGCTCCATATCCCGCCCCAGAAACAGATAGCTCCCGAACTCGTCGTTTCCGTATCGGTGAAGTCTGAAATTGGTGAAGTCTGATGAATTCTGATTCCGCTGGAGGCAGCACCACGGTGAATGACGAGAAGCTGCGCGACTATCTGCGGCGGGCGACCGCCGACCTGCGGCAGGCGCACCGGCGGCTGCGGGAGGCCGAGGACAAGGAGCACGAGCCGCTCGCCATCGTCGGGATGAGCTGCCGCTTTCCCGGTGGCTCCGACTCCCCGGAGCGACTGTGGAACCTGCTGGCCGAGGGGCGCGCCGCGGTATCGGAATTCCCGAAGGACCGGGGCTGGGACACCGATGCCCTCTTCGACCCCGACCCTGAGTCCGTCGGAAAGACCTACACCCGTGAAGGCTCGTTCCTCGACGACGTGGCGTCTTTCGACGCCGACTTCTTCGGCGTCAGCCCTCGCGAAGCCCTCGCCATGGATCCCCAGCAACGGCTGCTGCTGGAGAGCACCTGGGAGACGCTGGAGCGCGCCGGAATTCTGCCGTCGGCCTTGCGCGGCAGCGATACGGGCGTCTTCGTCGGCACCAATGGCCAGGACTACGCGCGGAATTTCCTCGGTTCGCAGGAGAGCGTCGAGGGGTATCTGGCCACCGGCACCTCCGCCAGCGCCATCTCGGGCAGGCTCGCCTACTCGTTCGGCTTCGAGGGCCCGGCCGTCACCGTGGACACGGCCTGCTCCGCTTCCCTAGTCGCACTGCACCTGGCAGCCCGCGCCCTGCGCCAGCGCGAGTGCTCGCTCGCGCTCGCCGGCGGAGTGACGGTGATGTCCACCCCGGCGGGCTTCGTCGAGTTCAGCCGCCAGCGCGGCCTCTCCGCCGACGGGCACTGCCGCGCCTTCGCCGCCTCGGCCGACGGCACCGCCTGGGGCGAAGGGCTCGGCCTGTTGCTGGTCGAACGCCTCTCGGACGCCCAGCGCAACGGTCACCACATCCTGGCCGTCCTGCGCGGCTCGGCCGTCAACCAGGACGGCGCCAGCAACGGCCTCACCGCACCCAACGGACCCTCCCAGCAGCGCGTCATCGAACAGGCCCTCGCCGACGCCCGGCTCGCCCCCGACCAGATCGACGCCGTGGAGGCCCACGGCACCGGCACCACACTGGGCGACCCCATCGAGGCTCAGGCCCTCCTCGCCACCTACGGCCAAAACCGCGACCCCGAACACCCCCTATGGCTGGGCTCCATCAAGTCCAACATCGGACACACGCAGGCAGCGGCGGGAGTCGCGGGCGTCATCAAAATGGTGCAGGCCATGCGCCACGGTGTACTGCCGCGCACGCTGCATGTGGACGAGCCGACGCCGCACGTGGACTGGTCCAGCGGAAACGTCACCCTTCTAACCGGTGACGAAATCTGGCCCCACACCGACCACCCGCGCCGCGCCGCCGTCTCCTCCTTCGGAGTCAGCGGGACGAACGCCCACGTGATCCTGGAAGCCGCACCCGAAACCCCCGCCGAAGAACGCCCCGAACAGGGCGAGTCCCCCGGCCTGCCGGTGCTGCTGTCCGCCAAGAACGAACCCGCACTACGCCAACAGGCCGCGCAACTGGCCACGTTCATCAGCGAACGCCCCGAGGTTGATGTCGCCGAGATCGCCCGCACCCTGGCCACCTCACGCACCCACCACCCCCACCGGGCCGGCATCGTCAGCCAAGAACGCGAAGAACTAGTCGCTGGGCTTGAAGCCCTCGGGCAGGGACTACCGCACGCCTCGGTGGTGGAAGGAGTCGCCCCCGCCGAACCCGGGAAGACCGTGTTCGTCTTCCCCGGACAAGGCTCGCAATGGGCCGGCATGGGCGTAGAACTACTGGACTCCTCCCCCGTGTTCGCGCAAAGTCTGCGCGAATGCGCCG
>NZ_BAAARJ010000040.1:0-26461 GCF_039532135.1 Streptomyces axinellae | reverse complement strand
TGCCGGAGCCGGGTACCCGCCCTCGGCGTGCGGTCTTCGGGGTGATGTTCCGCTTGCCCCTTACCGACGACTCACCTCGGATGGAAGCGATGCTGCACGCCCGCCTGGCCCGCGCCCATACCCGCGCAGGTCAGAAGCGGGCCACCACCCGCGCGCAAGGTACGGCCTTCGCCCCCTACAACCGCGCCCGCAAGCGACACCCTGCCCGTCCTCGACCTGGGTACTGGCCCGGGGTACAACGCCGCTCTGCTCAGCCACCGCTACGGCTCTCACCGGGTCGTCTCCCGCGACGTCGACCCATCCCTCGTCGCCGCCGCAGCCGAACACCTCAGTGCCACCGGCTACACGCCCAGGCTCTCCGTCGGCGACGGGGCACAGGGCTGCCCGCAGCACGCACCGTAGGGTGCACTCATCGCCACCTACGGGGTCGGCCGCATCCCGAAAGCATGGCGAGAGCAAGTCGTCCCGGGCGGCTCAATCATCGCCAACATCGGCTACGGCCTCGTCTCCCTGACAATCGGCGACCACGGCGCCGCCGGGGGCCGCTTCCTGCCGACCGTCGCCGCATTCATGCACGCACGCGCATCCACTGACGCCGCACCAGCGCCCGCACGTGCCTATACCGGCCAGGTGGCCACGGCCACCGGCCGCCAGGAAGAAATCGAGTTGAGAGCCGACCTCGGCGGGGAAATGCCGAGCCTCCTCGGTTCCCTGGCGCACCCCGACGTCCTCCAGTTCTCCGTCGAGGTCGCGGGCGAGCGGGTTTACGGCCTGGTCCACCCCGACTCGGAATCGTGGGCCCGCATCACACCCCGCAGCCACGACACAGCGCGACTCGATCACGGGGCCCGCGGGACCTATGGGCAGAGCGATCACCGCTACTCCGAGGATGGGTCGAGGCAGGCCAGCCGGGGGCCGAGGCTTACTCCCTCACTGTCCGCCCGGATGGGAGCCACGAACTCTCCCTAGGCGAAAGGGAATGGACTCTGAGGTAGCTGCCTGGCTACCGGCTTGACCACCAGAAGGGCGGACCACCGACGGGTTCATAGAAAGGATGCGCCGTAATCCAAGCCCCCGCACCCTCGGTGAGGATGACGACGAAGCGCCTGCCTTCTGGGTCCCGCCGCCACCCTGTGCTGCTACTGCTGGCGCATCACACTAGTAGTGCTTCGTTACCTTGGGTGATCTTCCCTGCTTGTGGGCACGCGTGGGGCATGAGGTTTGGGGAAGTCGAGCGGCTCCGCGGTGAGTTGGCCCGGTTTGTTGCCGATGTGTTCGGTTCGCTGCCCCGGAGAGGTCAGCGTCGTTGGGGCGAGTGCTATCTGCGGGGCTTGATGCTGGGAGGGCGGCGTCAGTCGGTCCAGCCGATGGCTGAGCGTCTGCCCGATGGTGACATGCAGGCGTTGCAGCGGTTCGTGAACCAGTCGCCGTGGGAGTGGGGGCCGGTGCGCCGCCGGATCGCCGAGCGGTTGTGCGAGGTGGTCCGGCCGCAGGTGTGGGTGATCGACGATGTCTCGTTCCCCAAGTGCGGCACCGCGTCGGTGGGGTGGCCCGCCAGTACTGCGGGGCGTTTGGGCAAGCGGGCGAACTGCCAGGTCGCGGTGAGTGTGCATGCCGCAACCGATTCGGCGTCCTGCCCCCTGGAACGGGAGCTGTTCCTTCCCCGCGAAGGGGCGGAGGATCGGCGGCGGCGCCGGCGGGCCCAGGCGCCCGCAGAGGTGGAGCACGCTTCCAAGGCGCGCCTGGCTCTGGGCCTGCTGGATCAGCTGGCACGTCAGCGGCTTCGGGTGCCGGTGCTGGTGGCGGACGCCGGTTACGGCCGCAGCCGTCTCCTTTCGTCTCGCGTTGGAGGAGAGGGGCTGGTCGTATGTCATGGCCGTTGAGGCCAAGGAGATCGCCCAGTCCTCCTCGGCCGAGCCGGTTCAGGCGGCCTGTGGCGGGCTGGGGCCGCCCACACTGCCTCGCTATCGCCGGGCCCCTCGCCCGCTGACCGAGTTCATCGATGGCAGCACCGTCTTTGAGGAGGTGGCTTGGAGGCAGGGCAGTAAAGGCACCATGACCTCGCATTTCGCCGTTGTGGAGGTACGCCCGGCAGGTAAGGAGGCCCGCCGGACCGCTCAGGAAGCGGCAGGGGGACGCAACAGGTGGGACGGGGGTGCTGCCCCTGCGGACGCTTCTGGTCGAACAGCCACAGGACGCGGATGCGCCGACCGGCTCCTGGGTGACCGATCTGCCGGGCACCACCCCGATTGCTGACCTGGTGCGTTGGGCGATGATGCGCTGGCGGATCGAGCAGACTACCGCGAACTCGAGCACGGCCTGGGCCTGGACCACTTCGAGGGCCGTTCCTGGCGCGGTTGGCACCACCACGTCACTCTCGTCACGGCCGCCCAGGCATTCCTCACCCTGCGGCGACACGACCCAAAAGCGCAGGCACCGGCCTCACCCTCTACCAGATCCTCGACGCTCTCCAGGACCTCCTGAAGTGCTGGACCGGCACCTGCGCCACCTGCGGCCGCACCTTGCCCCGCACCAGAACCAGAACCAGAACCAGAACCAGAACCCAACGAAGCACTACTAGAACATGGTGTTGTTGTTCTTGGAGGTGGGCGGGATGACCTGGAGGACGTCCCAGTGTTCGACGATCTTGCCGTCGGCGTTGAAGCGGAAGATGTCGATGCCCGCGTACTCCTCGTCGGGCCAGATCTGGTGGCAGTGCAGGATGACGTGATCACCGTCGGCGAAGGCACGCTTAAACTCGACGCGCTTGCCCGGATACTCGGCGGCCATGCGCTCGAAGTAATCGATGAACGGCTGCTTGCCGTCGCCGACGTGCGGGTTGTGCTGGATGTAGGTGTCGCCGACGTACTGGTCGATGGCCTCGGCAGGGCGGCACTGGTTGAACATCAAGTCGTAGAACGCTTTGGCCGTGGCCTCGTTCTTCTTCGCGTCGCTCATGAGGTCACCGTAGAACTGGCGACTGGGTGCGGCACGGTGAGTGCTTCGAGCAGGCGATCGCGCCGGCGGCGTACGTTTCGCCATTCCTGACCATGCTCAATCTCAGCGCCAACCACGGTTCCCTCTGATCTCCGAGGCCGGACGCGGAGCGGGTCGGTCAGCACGGCTTGGAGATTGTGATAGCGGTGTCCCAGACCTTCTGCGTCCACCGGGAGCTGGTGGACAAGCGGATCACCGCGTCCGTCGTACTCGCCGACGCTCCCGGCGGGGAGGCCGCTGGCAGGCAGGCCATTGATCTTCGGGCAGCGAGGTGCAGGGCTGGGGTGTTCTTGCCGGGGCGGGTCATGAGGGTGATGGCGGCCCAGGTGATCAGGGTCTCGGAGTGCTGGATCAGCCGTTCGTAGTCGCGTGCATGCCGACGGGCGTTCATCATCCAGGCCAGGGACCGTTCGACGGCCCAGCGTCGGGGCAGCAGGACGAACCCGGAGGAGTCCTTCGGCCGGGTGACGGTCTTGATCGTCAGGTTCAGGTGCTTCTTGGCCCAGGTCACGAGCTTGCCCGCGTAAGCGCGGTCGGCCCAGACGATGGTGATCCCGGGGTGCATCAGGCGCAGGCGGAACAGGACTTCCTTCGCCGCCCGGAGGTCGTGCAGGTCGGCCGGGGTGACCATGACCATCAGGGGCAGGCCGCGGGTGTCGACCACGAGATGGCGCTTGCGGCCGTTGATCTTTTTCCTGGGTCGTAACCGCGGGAGTCCTTCCCGACGGTCGATGCCGCTTTGACTGACTGCGAGTCGATGATCGTGGCCACCGCCCTTGGGCCCTTGCCCATCTCCCGACGGATCCACCCGGCCAGAGCGTCCCGGATCTGCCCGATGACACCGGCCGCAGCCCAGCGGGCCATGGACCCCCAGACCGTGCGCCAGGGCGGGAAGTCCGCAGGTAGAGCCCGCCATTGGCGGCCGGTGTCGAGGACATGGCGGATCGCCTCGACGATCTCGCGGCGGGGATGTTTCTCCGGCCTGCCGCCCCGCGCGGTTTCGCAGGCCGGCGGCGGCAGCAACGGTTCGATGAGTGCCCATTCGGCATCGGCGGTGTCCGAGGGGTAGCGGCGATGACGCATGACGGAACGGCCTTCGTCGTCGACGTGGTGGAACCGCCCGGCGGCCCCACCGAAGAGTCTTCAGGAGCTGGCGATGAGGTCGAGGGTGGATTCGATGGAGTTGAGCTGGGCGACGATGTGACGTACCCACTTGTCGTTCGGGTGGGCGGCGGCGTGCGGGCCGACGGTGCCGGTGATGAAGCGGCGGAACTCGGTCAGCTTCTCCCTGACCACCGCCCTCTCGTATGCCTCCAGCGCGGCCCGGTCGGCGCCGAGCTGATAGCCGATGGCCCGGGTCCGGATCAGCGGCGGCCGGCCCTTCTCCGCCGCCAGATCCCGCAGAGCAGCCAGCCCCGATCTCACCTGGGGAGGGGAGAGGTCGGTGGCCCGAACGAGCTGGTGGAAGTCCAGGCCGGCAGGTCTGGCCCCGATCGAGCAGGACCGTACCGAACGCTGCCACCAGGCCGATGTCTCCCATGCCGCGGCCTTGCGCCGGGCCCGTGCGGAGCGCGCGGCGAGGGAGGCCGGGACGGCGGCCGCGGTCCCGCAGACGGCGCCGCTGGGCAGGACCGCGTGAGGGGTGAAGAACTCGAGGCGTCAGGGGGCGGCGGGAGAGGACGTCGTCGATGCGGGAGGCGTCGGCAACCCACGTCGCGGCGGGCGGCGCTATGAAGCTGAGCACGGTCTGGATGTCGTCCCGGCGTGCTTCGAGGGGCAGGTGCCAGATGCCCTCGTGGTGAGCGATGCGGTTGCGGAACTGATGCAGCCGCTTGACCGGGTTCTCCACCGTGGTCAGGGCACGGTTGGGGGCGTGCGGGAAGGCGCCCGCGAGGTCGGGCCACAGGCTGGTCTTGTACTGGCGGGCCGGCAGGAAGCGCCAGAAGCCGAAGCTCAGCTCCGCGATGACCTTCCCACGCGGGGTGGTCGCAGTGCCGCCCCGCTCAGCACGTTCTTGAGCTTGGGCGATGTCGCCGCGGGCCTTGCCACCGAGGGGGACCTGCCTGTCGATGTACCACTCGGTGGTGCGGCCCCGACGCTGCTGGCGGGCAACGAGCCGTGCATCCCGCGCGTTGCGCAGCATGATCTCCAGGTGCCCGAGCGGTTCGAAGAACGCCGCGGCGAGGTGGCTGTTCCACCGGTACAGCGAGCGCGGCGGTGGAGTCACCGGCGCACGCGGTCAGGCAGGGGTTCAGCCGGTCGGGGCTGATCAGCTCGATGACGGCCTTGTCGTCGGGCGGCTCGATGCTGGTGGGCGGCGTGCTGAGCATGGTGGGGCAATCGTAGGTACGCTGGGCGGCGAAGACCCTGGAATCGTCCCTGGTAGCCCTCGAAAGAAGGCAGGCCATACCCCCAGGGTTCAGACGTCGGTCGAGGGCCGCGCGGTTTGACCGTGCGGCCCTCGCGCTTTCCAGCTCGCGAACCAGGACGGCCGCCCGGATCGATCCAGGCGGTCGTCGTCTGCTTCTCGGCGAGATACCGGTCAGTCGCCGGCCTCGTGGGGGAGACCGTCGTCCAGGACGATGCGGATGGTCTCGCCTTGCCCGGTGACGTCGGTGAGTTCGGCAGCGATGCGGTTGTAGGTCGTCATGGCCAGTGCCCAGTCGCCCTGCAGCGGGGTGGCAGTGGAGCGGGTCTTCCACAGCTCGATGAGCAGGGCGATGAGAGACCGTCCGGACAGGACGGTCTGGACGCGGCCCTCCTTGATGTCCTCGACCGAGGGCGGGGTGCGGAAGTGGCTGTGGTCGACGGCCAGGGCGGCGAGCCACTCCCAGGTATCGCGGTGCGCGATCAGTTCGGCGGAGGCCACCCCGGCGGCCTTCAGCAGCAGGACGCCGTGGGCGACCTGCGGATCCTCTGCGCCGGCGGAGGCGTGCGGCGTGGCAGCAGAGGGCTGGCCAGCCGAGGTGCCGGTGCCCTGGTAGGCGGCCTCGATGGCGCGCTTCAGCACGAGGTCCTGGTCCTCGCCGGACTCGGGCTGCGGCCGGTGCCCCGTGTTCTCCATGGTTCCCCCCTGGGAGTCGGTGTCGGTTGAGACGGACGGATGACCTTCGGCGCCGGCAGACAAGCCGTGGCCGGCCTCGGGTTCGGGCGGCTGCGCAGTCCCCTCGGGACGGGCCTGCGTGCCCCCGCCGGACGTGCCACCTCTCCCCTCGGGCGGCGCGAAGGGACCCAGAACGTCGACAAGGTCCAGGAGCTGCCGGAGCTCACCCCGCGTCTCATTCAGGTCGCTGATCATCCGGTCCTGACGGCGACGGACCTCCCGGTTCTCCTCCCGCAATCCGGTGACGCCCGCCTGGAGCTGCTCCAGGATCTTCAGGCGGCTCTGCGTGACGTCACCGTGCAGTGCGGCCAGCCCGACCGTCGGGTCATCGAGACGTGCGAGTCGCTGTCGTATCGCCTCCAGTTCCTTCATGGCGTCGCCGAACGCTTCTTTCCACCCCACGTGACCCCCTGATTACTCCGAGCATGCGACCGGCCATATCTCCCCACCGGGACTTCAGGTGACGCGACGGTTTCCAGCCCTTCCCTGGCCTGCTGTAAGCCAGCGCCTACGCCGGACATCCACACCGGACCGGGAACTCGTTCCGATAAGGTTAAAGAAGCGGGTTAAATATCTAGGCTAAAGACTGCTAGGGTGAGGGCACGAGAGGAGATCGACATGGCGTCCGAGGAAGAGCTGTTCGCGAACATCGACGCATTGCTGGAGGAGGAGCCGCAGCTCCCGCCCCCGGCGGAGCGCGCCCGGCTTCGCGAGGCCGCCGGCATCACCCAGGCCCGGCTCGCGCAGGCCCTGAAGTCGACTGTGCAGACGGTCAAGAACTACGAGAACGGCCGCTCCGAGCCGAAGTCGCCGCGCCTGGAGGCGTACCAGCGGCTCCTCAAGGGGTGGGCGGCGAAGTACCCCGCCCACGCAACTCCCGCCGCCGCGCCGCAGCCCGCCCCGGTGCCGGACACGTTCACCGGCCCGGCCGCGTCCGAGCCCGCCAACACGACCGCCCCGGCGCAGGGTCCCGCCGCCCCGGCCGCGCCGGAGCGTCCCGCCCGTCCGGCCGGACGCCCGGCGACCTCGTCCCGGCGCCCGGCGGCGAAGAAGGCCGCCGCGCCCGCGACCGACCCGCGCTTCCCGCACGGCCCGCTCGCCGTCCTGGACGGCGACGGCTCCGCGTACGCAGTGGACGGCGTCGTCCTGGACTGCCCGGCGACCACCGTGCCGGAGCTGGTGGAGTGGACGCTGCGCGAGTCCGGTCTCGGCGCCGCCAAGCTCAACCGGTACGGCAAGGACTCCGACCCGCTGATCGTGCTCACGGCGGCGGCCGCCGTGAAGCTCGGGCTGCCCGAGCGCCTGGAGGGCCACGAGCAGCGCCGCTCCCTGCGCCTGCCGGAGGACCACCCGGTCGTCAAGCAGGTGGCGAAGGCCAAGTGGCAGCTCACCCAGCGGGGCTTCGGCCCGTGGGCGCGGATCTACCGCAAGGCGCAGGGCCGCGAGCGGCAGTGCGTGCAGCTGGCGATCCTGTCCTGGGACGCCCTCGATGAGCGGTCCTGGCCCGGCGTCGCGGAGATGGAGCCGGCCGACATCGCCCGCGTCCTCGGGGTGTACGCGACCCGGGTCATCACCCCGCGCGGCTCCACCGCCGTCTCCGGCCTGGAGCTGATGACCGCGCTGCGGCCGCCGACGAGGGCCGTGCAGGACCCGGCCACCGGGAACTGGGTGTCCGGCTACAACGCGGGCTCGTTGGGCACGGAGCCCATGGACCCGGCGCCGCCGGAGGCCACCCCGGAGCACCCCGTCGTCGTCAACAGCGGCTGGACCGGCGGCTTCCTGAACGAGGAGGCGTACCAGTGGGTCCGGTCGGTGGACACGCTCTCCGATGAGGAGTGCACCCTGCCGTGGGCGGTCGGCCTCGACCTGAACACGGCGTTCCTCGCCGCTGCGGCCCGCCTGGTAGTCGGCCTCTCCGCCCCGGACCACTTCCACGCCCCGAAGTTCAACCCGAAGATCCCCGGCTCCTGGCTGGCCGACCTCTCCCACATCGAGCTGGACCCGCGCCTGCCCTCGCCGTTCACGCCGGACGGCTCCCGGCCGACGGGCCCGGCCTGGTACCAGACGCACACCCTCGCCTACGCCCAGGAGCTCGGGCACGACGTGCACCCGATCGAGGCGTACCTGCGCCGCGAGACCGGCGCCTACCTCGACCCGTGGCACGACCGCCTCAAGAACGCCTACGTCGACACCCTCGCCGACATGGGCGTCACCAAGGACCTGGACGACCGCCAGTTCCTCGCCGCGATGGAGCAGCACAAGGAGAAGGACCCGGGCCTGGCCGCCGTCCTGTCCGCGATCAAGGCCACGGTGAAGGGCGGCGTCGGAAAGCTCCGCGAGCGGCCCCAGGGCAAGCACTACAAGGAGGGCGAGACGTGGCCGGCCCTGTCGCGGCCGACGTGGCGCCCCGACATCCGGGCTGCCGTCATCAGCAAGGCCCGGGTCAACATGCACCGCAAGCTCCGCAACATGGCGAAGATGACCGGGCTCTACCCGCTCGCCGTGCTCTCCGACTGCGTCGTCTACCCGAGCCCGGGGGAGAGCCCGCTCGACTTCCTCCCGTACGCCGCCTCGGGCAAGCCGCAGCCGGGCGGGTTCCGCCTCGGGCCCACGCCCGGCCTGGCGAAGCAGGAGGGTGTCCAGTCGATGCTGTGGGCGGTCGGCCTGATGGAGAAGGGCCTCAACCCGGCCCGCCACATCAAGGGCGGCGACGCCGTCATGGACGAAGGGGAGTAGACCGTGGGGGAGATCGAGGACGCGATCGAGCGGGCAGATCGCGAGGCGTTCACCAAGGACCCGCCCAAGACTCTCAAGGGCCAGATCGGGTTCCTGCTCAAGCAGTTCGGCAGCGCGAAGGCCGTCGCGGCGGAACTCGGGGTCACCGCCGACTCCGTGAACCGCTACCGGCGCGGCGCCCGCAAACACCCCCGCCCGGACGTCGCCGCGAAGATCGACGACGCGGTGCGGGCCCGCTGGCAGCCGCTGGTGCGCAAGCGCCGGCAGAAGCAGGCCGCCACCACGGGCGGAATCACCGTGGAGACCCGGGCCCGGTTCGGCTACACCGCACCCGTCGGCACGACCGACGACGGACGGTTCCGGCGACTCACCGTGCACCTCCCCCCGGAGTACGCGCAGCGCCTCTTCGACGCCCGCAACACGGGGGCAAGCGACCAGCAGATGCGCGGAATCATCGCCGAAGGGTTTAAGGAAGTGTATTTCCAGGACGGCGGCGGTCGTGCTATGGGACTGTCGGAAGTGGAAATCAACGACATCGATTACCTCGATCTGGATTACTGACTAGTGCTGAATCCTCAAAGGGCGTACACATATCGGCGGCGGAGTCGGCGGGCCCGCAAGGTGCGGCGCCGCCGCGGAGCGCGGGAGTCTGGGGTCGGTGCCATTGCCGCATGGGCGCGGCGAGCGCCACTCTAGGCCGGAGCGACGACCAGCGATTCCTCTCCAACGAGGAAAACTGCCCGTAGTTTTGCTCCTCGTCAGTCGGGGGCGAGGACGCCGGGGCGTCGTTGTTCCGTCCAGATGTACTTGCCTGTTGCGGTGAACCGGGCGCCCCAGCGGTGGGAGAGGGCGGCGACAAGCTGCAATCCCCGGCCGCCCTCGTCGTTGTCGCCGGCGTGCCGGATGCGAGGGGTGGCCGGGCTGCCGTCGGACACTTCGCAGATGAGGGTCCGGCCGCGCAGCATACGCAGATGGAACGGCCCCTCGGCGTGCCGGATCGCGTTGCCGACCAGCTCGCTGACGAGCAGCTCGGTGGTCATCGACAGCTCCTCCAGGTCCCAGTCGCCCAACTGAGCGCGCACCAGTTTGCGGGCCTGGCCTGCGGCCAGGGGGTTCTCCGGCAATGACCAGGAGGCCATGTCGCCCGGCTCCAGTGCGTGGGTGCACGCCACCAGCAGGGCCGCGTCGTCGAGGTGCGGTTCCCCGAGCGGCAGCAGATTCGCGGTGACTCGGTGACAGAGGTCTTCGAGACGCGCGGAGTCGTCGCCCGGGCCCGACGGGTACGGGGTGCGACCCGTCGGCGGGCGGGATGCGGCCGCGGTGACGGAACGGCCGAGCTCTGCCATGCCCGCGTCGATGTCCGTAGCGGGCGACTCGACCAGCCCGTCGGTGTACATCACCACTAGGCTCTCGGGGGGCAGCACGAGTTCCACGGTGTGCAGTGGAGGCTGGACCAGGCCGAGCGGGGGGCTCGGATCAAGGGGCGGGAAGTAGGCGCTCCCGTCCGGGTGGAGGATCGCCGGCGGCGGATGACCGGCGCTGGCGAAGGCGAGCGTGCAGTTCGTCGGGTCGTAGACCGCGTACAGGCATGTGGCGCTGGAGGCGCCGCCGAGGGTGTTGACCAGGCTGTCGAGGCGGGTGAGTAGTTCGTCGGGCGGCACGTCGAGATCAGCCAGGGTACGCACGGCGGCTCGCAGGCGTCCCATGGTGACAGCCTCGGAGACCCCGTGCCCCATGACATCGCCGATGACGAGGGCCACGCGTTCGGACGGCAGGGGGATGACGTCGTACCAGTCGCCGCCGGCTTCGGCGTCCGGACCGGCCGGGATATATCGGGCCGCGGCGGAGACCGCCGGGAGCACCGGTAGCGTCTGGGGTAGCAGGCCCCGCTGGAGTTCCTGGGCCCGGGAGTGCTCGGCGTCGTAGAGCCGGGCGCGTTCGAAGGCATGGGCGACCAGTCCGGCCAGCGCGACCAGCAGCGTGCGTTCCTCGTCCTTCAGGGTCCGGGGAGTGTCGAAGGCGATGACGCAGTAGCCGACGGACCGGCCCGAGGCGATCAGGGGCAGGAACGCCCACGCCTGTTTGCCGCCCCGGGCGCGTAGGTCGGACAGGTGCGGATATCGTTTGTCGTATTCGCGGGCCGATGAGATGAACATCGGGGTGCGGCTGCGCAGCGCGTCCGTGGCGGGCGACATGGCGTCGAGACCGATGGTGTCGAACAAGTCGATGAACTTCTTCGGATAGCCGAAGGACCCGACCACGCGCAGCCGCCGCCCCTCGATGGCCGCGATCACCAGGGCGGTCGCGCCGAAAAGTGGGAGGACGGGGACGGCCATCGCCTTCACGACGTCTGAGACGGTGAGTGCCTGGGCAAGTCCTTCGGTGAGTTCGGCGATCCGGGCGGCGCGTTGCTCCATCCTCTGTGCCGCGCTGGCTTGCTCCGCCGGGTCCGGTTCCCCGGTGTTCCCGGCCAGGAAGCCGTCAGGCGTGGGCCGCGAGGGTTCTTCCGTGGCGTCGCGCGTGGCCCTGGTCCGAGTGACGTCCCAGACGGTTCCGATCAGCCGGGCCACGCCGCCTCCGGTGCCGGGTGCGGCGTGGCCGCGGCCGCGGCCTTCGACCCACGCCGTTCCGCCGTCCGGGCGGTGCACCCGGTACTCAGCGACGTAGTCGCCACCGCCCGCCACGGCGTGCTCGGCAGCAGCGCGCGTGACGGGGGCGTCGTCGGGGTGCACGGCGGAGAACCAGGTTTCGGCCCGTTCGTCATAAGTGTCCCGGCTCAGCCCCATGACCCGCAGTGCGGTGTCGTCGGCGACAACCCGGTCGGCACCTGTGTCCCAGTCCCAGAGCCCGATGTTCATCTCCCGGAGGATCTCCGGGACGCGTGAGAAGGGGTTCGGTCGCGGTACTGCAGGCAGGGTTCCGGTGGCGACATGGAGCCAGCGGTCGTCGGTCGCGGCTGCCAGCTCACCGAGAAACCGCTGGTCAGAACCGGACAGGGGCTCCGGCGGCGCCATGAGCACGCTCAGCACACCCTGCGGGTGCCCGGGCCCGGCCAGCGGAACGCAGATCACTCCGGCGGCCAGGGGGAACGCCCTCCAACGGGGCGGACGCGACGGATCGAGAGGCAACCTGACCAATCGCCCCTCGCGGAGGGCCACCGCCGGGCCGGCACGTGCGGCAGAGGGCAGTTCCTCCCGGGCTCCGGCCTCTTCCAGCGGCAAGTCGTCCCGTGCAGCAGCCGCTTGCGGCGGCGAATCCTCCCGCCCGCCCGCCACGTCAAGCGGCAGATCGTCCCAGGCTCGGGCCGCGCCCGGTGACAAGCCGCATGCAGCGACCAACCGGAGCCGGTCGCCTTCGCGCACGTGGGCGACGCCGCCGAGGCCACCGAGTCCAGCCACCACCTGATGGAGGACGAAAGGCAGAAGCTCGGCCTCGCTCAGGGCACCGACGGCCGCTGCCGCCATGCGCAGCCTCGGTGCGTCCGGCTCCACCTCCTGGGACCCCGAGTGCTCTTCGTCCACCACTGACTCCCGGTCCTGTCCTCTGGTTCGCATAAGCATTATATCCGCCGATTTCATATCAAACAGCTCTTATCGTTTCATTCGCTTCAGATGATGTCGGTGCGAAGCAGGAACTCGCAGGCCAGCCGTACCGGCGGATCGTCCGGCGTTGCGCCCCGCGGCCAGGCAGGCCCGTAGGGTGGCGAGTTCGTCGCTACCGCGGCGCCGGTCCTCCTAGGAGTGACCTAGTGCCGTGACCGGCAATGTCTGCCCGTCGAGGAGCGTCGTCCGGTGCGTGCGATCGCAAGGCGGCCGGAAGTCCTTGTAGCGGAGCTACCAGGGCTTTTGGCCAACGCCGCGAGCGTGCGTGCCGGACGGCGCGACAGGGCGAAGCTTGCCGGGAGGGGCACTAGCTAGTGTGATGCGCCGGAAATCGCGGGCTTAAGTCTGTAGGCTGTTTTCGTGTCGCATCGGGGTCCGCGTGCTGTCGAGGTTGTGCTGTCCGAGGAGGAGCGCGTCGAGTTGTCGCGTCGGGCGGGTGGTGGGGCGGGATCTCGTTCGGCCGAGCGTGCTCGGATCGTCCTGTCTTGCGCGGATGGTGCGTCAAGTTCCCAGGTGGCGGCCGACTTGGGCGTGAATGTGGCGACGGTGCGCAAGTGGCGCTCCCGGTTTGCGGCTCAGCGGCTGGCAGGTCTGGCCGACGAGCCACGGCCGGGCCGGCGCAAGCCGGACCTGGTCCTTACCGAGGCTGAGCGCGCGGAGCTGACGCGCTGGGCGCGGCGGGCGAAGACCGCACAGTTCCTGGCGCTGCGGGCGAGGATCGTGCTGCGGTGCGCGGACGGCGGGACGAACAAGGAGATCGCCGCCGAGCTCGGTGTTTCGCACGGGGCTGTGAACCGCTGGCGGTCGAGGTTCATCCGCTTGCGGCTGGACGGGCTGCGCGATGAGCCGCGTCCAGGCAGGCCACCCTCGATCCTTCTGGACCAGGTCGAGGACGTGCTCATGGCGACGCTGGAGTCCACCCCGGGTCAGGACACCCACTGGTCGCGGGCCTCGATGGCCAAGCACTCCGGTCTGTCGAAGTCCACCATCGGGCGGATCTGGAAGAAGTTCGACCTCAAGCCCCACCTGCAGGACTCATTCAAGCTGTCCACTGATCCGCAGTTCGTCGCCAAGGTCGTCGACGTTGTCGGCCTGTACCACAACCCGCCCGAGAAGGCGGTCGTGCTCTGCGTGGACGAGAAGAGCCAGATCCAGGCGCTGGACCGGCCCCAGCCGGTGCTGCCGATGATGCCGGGCATGCCCGGACGGCGTACCCACGGCTATTACCGGCACGGCATCACCAGCCTGTTCGCCGCCTTCAACATCGCCGACGGCACCGTCATATCGGCACTGCACCGCCGCCACCGGGCCATCGAGTTCGAGAAGTTCCTGATCCGGATCGACAAAGCGGTCCCCGCCGGACTCGACGTGCATCTCGTCTGCGACAACTACGCCACCCACAACACCGCCGAGATCAGGACGTGGCTCGGCAAACACCCCCGCTTCCACGTCCATTTCACCCCCACCGGCTCCTCCTGGATGAACCAGGTGGAGCGGTGGTTCGGCCTGCTGACCGACAAGCTCGTCCGCGGCGGCGTCCACACCTCCGTGAAGGCACTGGAAGACGACATCACTGCGTGGATCGATACCTGGAACGAGAACCCGCAGGCCCTCACCTGGACCAAGACAGCCGACGAGATCCTCAACTCCCTCGCCGACTACCTCACCAAGGTCGGAACCGCCGGCCAGAAAACAGAGCACAACTAACCATCAGGATTTCCGGCGCATCACACTACGACCTTTTCGTAAGTTCGGTGGGTGTGGTGGGTGGATGGTCAGGCCGGTGTGGGCGAGGAATGACCATGGCAGTCGGGGGTTGGCGTTGATGCGGTGGATGCCTTGCCCGGTGGCGTCGGCGACATCGGCGAGGTGGTCGCCGGCGAGGTTGGCGAGTTCACCCTGTACAGCCGTGTCCACCGCATGGATGTCCTTCGGCGGGCGTGGGCCGGTGTGTGCGCGAACCGAGGAGCCCCCGGTGTTGACGGTATGACCGTTGACGCGGTGGCGGCCTCGGGGGTGGATGTATTCCTCCAGCATCTGGCTGAGCGGCTGCGGACGTATACGTATCGTCCGTCGGTGCTGCGGCGGGTCCAGATTCCCAACCGGGGCGGCCGGGGGAGTTCCGGCCGCTGTCGATTCCCACCGTGTCGGACCGAGTGGTGATGACGGCCGCGAAACTGGTTCTGGAGCCGGTCTCCGAAGCCCAGTTCACCGAGGCGAGCTACGGATTCCGGCCCAAGCGGTCCGCGATCGACGCGTGCGAGGCCGTGCGCGTCGCGGCGAACCAACGGCGGGAATGGGTTTTCGAGGCCGGCATCCGGGACTGCTTCGGCACGATCGACCACGACGCGCTCATGGCCCAGGTGGCCCGGCACGTTGTGGCCCGGCACGTTGTGGACCGGCCGATGCTGAAGTTGATCCGGGCTTGGCTGCGGATGGGAGTCCTGGAGGGCGGGGTGACCTGCCCGGCCGGGGCAGGGACCCCGCAGGGCTCACCGATCTCCCCGCTGCTGGCAAACATCGCCTTGCACGTCCTGGACGAGGCGTGGCAGGACGAGGGCCGCCGGCTGGGGGTGCTGGTGAGGTACTGCGACGACTTCGTGGTCCTCTCGCCGACCAGACAACGGGCCGAGCTGGTCCAGCAGTTGGCTGCGCGTGTGCTGGAACGGCTCGGGATGCGGCTGCGCCCCGAGAAATCCGGCATCACCTGCCTCACACGAGGCGGGCAGGGCTTCGACTTCCTCGGCTTTCACCACCGGAAAGTCGAATCGTGGAAATGGCGAGGCAGGTTCTACCTGCAACACTGGGCCTCGGCCACAGCGATGAACGTGCTGCGGGACAAGGTCCGCGCAGCCACCTCCCGCTCGAGGACCGAGCGGCCGGTGTCAGCCGTGGTCGCCGACCTCGACCCCGTGCTGCCGGGCTGGGCAGCGTAGATCCGCAACGGGAACTCCGGGCGAAAGTTCGACGCGGTCGACGGCTACGTCCACGAACGGCCGGCGATCTTCGCCAGCCGAAGACACAGACTCCGAGGCCAGAACTGGACCACCCGATTCACCTGCGGATGGATCACTCGGCTCGGGGTCTACCGCCTCACCGGAAACGTGCACAGGGCGACGGCGCATGCCAGCCGGTGAACGATGTCGGAAAGCCGTGTGCGAGAGAACCGCACGGTGTGAAGTGGCGGGGGCTGGAAACGGAGCGGAAGCCACCGCGCCAGTCCCCGACCCTGTTGAGGCAGTGGAACACATGTCTGCGGCTGGTCGTGGTCACCTCCTTCTTCTGGCAGCATTCACCAGTCAGGCAGGGGCTTGTGCCGTCTGGGGCTGTTCCGGCCGGTGGCCGGGAAGGGCGCGCGGCGTCGGTCGCGCCGACCACGGGCGGAGAGGCTGCGCGGTGGTCGGAACGGGCCGTTGGCTGTCACCGTAGGGCTGCGTGCGGGCCTGCGGCCGAGTCACGCGGAGCGGCCGGATCCTGGTCGGGCGAGAGGCTCGGGGAGTCCTGTGAGCCGAATGCCGGCGTGGGTCTTGTAACGCCGGTTGACCCCGATCAGGAGGGCGGTGATCCGCTCGCAGACACCGCTCATGTCCAGCAGGCCGCAGTCGACGGCGCGCAGCCCGGGGACGCGGTTGATGAGATCCGCGGCCAGGGTCTTGTCAGCCGTGTGGTCACCGCAGATCAGTACGTCCTCATCCAGCCGGCGCTCGATGTCCTGCAAGGTGGCGGCGCTGACCGTCTGCAGGGCCGAGACTATGCCTGTTCCGTCCGGCAGCAGGGCCTGGGCCTGTTCGGCGGCCGAACCGGCCCAGGGGACTATGGGGCGCAGGCCGCGGGTGCCGACGGGCACAAGAGGTGCGGTCGTGTCGATGACCAGTTGTCCGGGCTGGATGACTTTCGCGATGGAGCGCATCGTCTCGACGTGTGCGCTGAAGGGCACGGCGACGACCACTGCCGCCGCGCCTTCGATCATTGCGGTGTTGTCCCCGCCGACCGCTCCGGGGAGTTTGTCGGCGCAGCTCTGCGCCGCGTCTGCGCGTCGGGATCCGATGCGGACGTTGACGCCGCTGTGGGCCCACCGGGTGGCGAGCCCGAGACCGAGGGCGCCTGTGCCGCCGACGATGGCGACGGTGTTCTCGTGATGTGTTCTTGTGGTGGGGGACGGGTCCAGCTGAGTGACTGTCATGGGCGATCGCCTTCGGTCGGCTGGTTGCGGTACGGGAGAATGCTGGTCATTCGCTGAGGGGGTGGCTCTGTGCGTTGTGGGCGGGGCCGATCCACACGCTCTTGACGTTGGTGAACTGGCGCAGTCCGAAGGCGCCCAGTTCGCGCCCGTAGCCGCTGCGCTTGATGCCGCCGAACGGCAGCCGCGGATCGGAGGCGACGATCCCGTTGACGAACACCGCGCCGGCCTCGATGCCGGGAATCAGGCGGTCGGCGCGCTCGAGGTCGGTTGTCCACAGCGCGGCGCCGAGACCGAATTCGGTGGCGTTGGCGATGTCGATGGCCTGGGCCGGGTTTTTCGCGGAGACGACGGCGGCCACCGGCCCGAAGGTTTCTTCCGCTGCGACAGCCATCGTCGGGGTGACCTGGTCGAGGACGGCGGGCACATAGAAGTACCCGGGGCCGTCCAGGATCGTGCCGCCGGTGACGACGCGGGCGCCGGCTGCGGTGCTGCGCTCGACCTGGTCGACGAGGTCGGAGCGGAGACTGGACCGGGCGAGCGGGCCGATGCGTACGTCTCGGCGGAAGGGGTCCCCCACGGTCAGGGCGGCGACGCCGGCGGCGAAGGCTTCGGTGAATTCCTCGACGACTGTTTCTTCGACGATGAACCGTTTGGCGGAGATGCAGCTCTGTCCGGTGTTGTGCATGCGTGCGCTGACCGCTGCCGCGGCGGCGGCGGGGATGTCCGCGTCGGCGAGGACGATGAAGGGGTCGGAGCCGCCGAGTTCGAGGACCTGTGGCTTGAGGTGGTGCGCGGCCGTTGCAGCGACGGCGGAGCCCACTTCGGTCGATCCGGTGAGGGTCAGGGCGTGGATGCGGGGGTCGGCGATGAGGTCCGGCACCGCGTCAGGGCCGACGAGCAGCGTGGTGAACAGACCGGGCGGGCAGCCGGCCCGGTCCCAGATGTCGGCGATGGCCAGGGCACAGCGCGGCACGTTCGAGGCGTGCTTGAGCACGACGCCGTTGCCGGCCAGCAGTGCGGGCGGCGCGAAGCGGAACACCTGCCAGAGCGGATAGTTCCAGGGCATGACCGCCAGGACGAGGCCCAGTGGGTCGAAGGCGACGTGGCTGCGGGTGGCCCCGGTCGCCACGGGCTGGTGCATCAGTAGTTCCGGTCCCTGTGTCGCGTAGTAGTCGCAGCACCAGGCGGACTTGTCGACCTCGGCTTCGGCTTCGGCGATGGGCTTGCCCATCTCCTCGGTGATGAGCGCGGCGAGTCGGTCCCGGTCGGCGCGCAGCAGCGCGGCGGCCCGCTTGAGGTGTTCGGCCCGCGCCGCTACGGGTATCGTCCGCCACTTCCTGGCGGCCAGGGATGCCCGCTCGACTGCCGCGTCGACAGTTGTCGGTGAGTGGGGGGTGAACTGGGCCAGGACTTCCTCGGTGGCCGGGTTGACGGAGTTGATCTGGCGAACGGCCATGGTCGGTTGCACTCCTTGGGGGTTGAGGTGATGGTCCGCGAAGGGCGGGCATGTCCGCCGGTCGGGGGCCCGGGGCACCCGTCGCGGGGCCGGCTCAGGCGACGGAATTGCGGCCGACCAGCTCCGGATCGGGGCCGCTCCACAGCACGTCGTCGCCGGCGACCCGCTCGTGCGC
Source organism: Streptomyces axinellae (assembly GCF_039532135.1). Taxonomy (NCBI): domain Bacteria; kingdom Bacillati; phylum Actinomycetota; class Actinomycetes; order Kitasatosporales; family Streptomycetaceae; genus Streptomyces; species Streptomyces axinellae. The sequence goes on along the minus strand of NZ_BAAARJ010000040.1, from coordinate 8,209 downwards.
GGCGGGCGAGGCAAGCGCTTCGAGGACTTCGTGGGCGACCTGCTCGTACCATCGCGCCACTTCGGCGGGATAGTCGGCGTAGCTGCCGTTCTCCCGCAGCACGGGCCCCTCGACGGTGGGGATGTCGGTGACGCCGTCGTAGGTGACGGTGTAGGGCTTGCCAAGACGGGTCGCTGTGGGCGCGTCGATGGTCGCGTCCAGCTTGATCCACCGGCCGTTGAGGAAGGCCTCGCCGAGCGAGTGCCAGGGCAGTGGCCGTCCGACCGGCCCTCCCCACAGGGTGCGGACCTGCGGTGAGAGGAATTCCATCTCCGGGGCGTCGAGCGCCTGGAACGCGACGCGGGCAGGGATACCGGCGGCCCGGGACAGGGCGACGAACGAACTCGCCTTGCCCATGCAGAAGGCGACGCCGTGGGCGAGGACGTCGCTGGCCGCCGATTCGCCCTGGGCGAGATAGCGGAACGAGGCGAGGATGTCGTAGGGCAGGTCGCGGACGTAGTGGTAGATGCGGCCCAGCCGTTCACTGTCAGTAGTGGCGCCGTCCGTCAGCTCTCGTGCGGTGGAAACCACGAGCGGGTGGTCGGAATCTATGTAGGCGGTCGGCCTCAGGTACGCCTCGTCGATCGTGGTGAGCCCGTTGTGTGCGGCCTTCTCGGAGGTCACGGAGTAGCCCTTCGTGGAGTTGTTGGCGTCGTGATCGCGCGGCTGGGTCAGGCGGGTTGCGTGTGCCGTGCTGGCTTGATGTGGGGCAGGATCTGCTCCCCGACGACGTCGAGATAGGTCGAGTCCGCGACGTCCGGGATGGTGAACAGGAAGTGGTCGATGCCGGCATCCTGATAGGCGCGGATGCGCTCGACACAGGCTTCCGGTGTCCCGGTGATCAGTCCGGTGTCGGGAATCGACTCAAAACGGCCACGCAGCTCGTCCTGCTGTGCCGAGGAGTCGGTCGGTGCGAGCAGGGTGGTGATCGACAGGCGCAGGGTCGCCGGGTCGCGGCCGATCGCCTCGCACTCACGGTCCAGGAACGCGCGGCGCTCCGCGCACTTCTCGGCGGGCCACCATCGGACGTTGATGCCGTTGGCGTGCCGGGCGGCGATGCGGTGGACCCGCAGCCCCTCGCCGCCCACCCACAGGGGCGGATGCGGCTGCTGGAGCGGGGGCGGATCGCAGACCGCCCCGTCGATGCTGTAGAAGTCGCCGTGGAAGGCCGGGTGCGGGTCGGTCCACACCTGGCGCATCACCTGGAGCGACTCGCCGAGCGCGGTGACCCGGTCCCCGGTCGGCGGGAACGGGATGCCGTACGCCTCGTACTCCTGCTGGAACCAGCCCGCTCCCATGCCCAGGTCCAGTCGGCCACCGGAGATGACATCGAGGGTGGCGGCCATCTTGGCGAGCACGGCGGGGTAGCGGTAGGAGTTGCACAGCACACTGGTGCCCAGGCGCACGGTGGTGGTGTCGCGGGACAGGGCCGACAGCGCGGTCCAGCATTCCAGCAGCGGGACCGACGACGAGCGGCTCTGCTGGGCATCGCCGTCGCTCTCGGGTCCGGCGGTGATGCCCGCGTCCCGGACGTAGTCGTCGGGGCTGAGGGTCAGGAAGTGGTCGCACAGCCACACGGAGTCGAATCCGTAGGACTCCGCCGCCTGCGCGGCACGGACCATGTCGGGATAGTTGCCCACAGCGAGGCCGCGGATGGTCAGGGCCAGGATCAGCCCGATATGCGGCCCGGGCTCATAGGCGGGGCCCGCGCCGGAGGGATCGATGTCGTTCATGGACGTCACCTTTCTGTCATGTCGGTCATGCCGACCGGGGCACCGGAGACGGTGCGGGGAAGCGTTACGGTGAACCCGTAGCGCTCCGGGCGGTAGTGGAAGACCACGACTTCCAGCGGACGGTCGTCGTGGTCGAAGCTGACCCGCTCCAGGACGAGCACAGGCGCCAACTCGTCGATCTCCAGCGCCGCGGCAACCTCCGGAGAAGCCGCGGCCGCGTGGATCTGGTGCCGGGCCTGTGCGATCCGCACCCCCAGGCGCTGCTCCCACATCGTGTACGTGGTCTCGGGGACGGGTTCGCCGGAGCGCAGCGGCCCGGCCGCCTCCAGCACCCTCGTCGGGAGGTGGATCGTGACGAGCGCGACCGGCTTCTCCCCGTCCCCGTACCGACGCCGGATCGTCAGTACCTCGGGCTCCCCGAGGATCTGCGCGACGTGGGGCGCAGCGGCTTCGACCCCGAAGCCCAGGACGTCGATGTGCGGTGTGACGCCCTGTCCGAGCAGAACCTCGGTGATGGTGCGCACGCCGGAGGACAGCTCCTGGTCCACCGGTTCGGAGACGAAGGTGCCCAGCCCCTGCTTGCGCACCACCCAGCCCTGCGACTCCAGTGCACCCACTGCGGCACGGACCGTGATGCGGCTCAGACCGGTCTCGGTCATCAGCTCCCGTTCTGTGGGCAGCCGCGTTCCCGGTGGCAGCTGCTGCTTGAGGATCAGTGACTTAATCTGCTCCGCCAGCTGCGTCGTCGCCGGTGTCCGGCCCCGTTCGATCCGGAATCCGGCGGCCGACAGGTCGAAGCGGGGCTCATCACCCATGTCAGATGTCATAAGTCGTATTGAACCCGGAAGCAGGCCGGGGCGCGTAGCGGCATCTGTGGGTGCCACAGCCAGCGGGGTCACCGAACCCTTGACGAGCTTCATAAGACGTTTTATAACGTCTTACACGTGGCGGGCGCAAGTAGCCCCACCGAGAATCGAAGGAGTCCCCGTGACAGACCAGAACCCTGTGACCGTGATCGCCCGCTTCACCCCGGTCGCAGACCACGTTGCGCAGCTGCAGGCCCTGCTCGAAGGAATGATCGCCCCGACCCGCTCCGAGCCGGGATGCCGCTCCTACGACCTCTACACCACCGGGACGGAAGCCTCGGACTTCGTCCTCCTGGAGCGCTACGAGGACACCGCGGCCTTGGAGGCCCACCGCGCGACGGCCCACTACAAGGCGTACCGCGCTCAGTTGCCCGACCTCCTCGCCGAACCGGTCGAGGTCTCCGTCCTCAGGCCGATCAACGTCATCGCCTGACGACGGGCACGTCACGACGTCGCGCGACCGCTCAAAGGAGAGCACCATGTCCGACCAGCAAAACGACGTGCCGCCCGCCAGAACTCTCAGCCCGCCCCCAACCGTGCGCCGCATCGACAAGAGCAGCCGCCGTGCGCTGTTCGCGTCCTGGCTGGGATGGACCTTCGACGGGTTCGAGACCTACGCCCTCGTCCTCGTCGGCCCCACGGCCGTTATGGCAGTGGGCACCAAAGCACAGCTGGCAGACCTCCCCACCTACATCAGCGGCCTGCTGGCGGCCACCCTCGCCGGCTGGGCGCTCGGCGGGATCCTCGCCGGCTTCGCGGCCGACCGGCTCGGCCGGCGCCGCACCCTCATCCTCTCCATCCTCTGGTATGCGATCTTCACCGGCCTGACCGCACTCGCACCCGACTACTGGTGGCTGCTCACCCTGCGCTTCATCACCGGCATGGGACTGGGAGCGGAGTGGGGCAGCGCCACCACCCTGATCGGCGAACTCTGGCCGGACCGCTCACGAGGACGAGCCGCCGCAGTACTTCAGTCGGGCTTCGGCGTCGGCGCAGTCTTCGCCGCGCTGGCCTGGTACCTGCTGGAGCCCGTGGGCGACAACGCCTGGCGCTACCTCTTCCTGGTCGGCACGCTCCCGGCACTCATCGTCCTCTACGTACGGCGGGCCGTCCACGACCCGGAGATGTGGACCTCGGTCCGCGACCGGCGGCGCAAGGCCAAAGCCGCCCAAGAAGCCGGCACCACCGTCGCAGCCGCAGACAGGGAACTCCTGCGCTCCCCCTTCACCGCCGTCTTCAGCCACGCCCACCTGCGCCGTCGCGGGCTGCTGCTGCTCGTGCTGACCGTCGTGTCGGTCATCGGCCTGTACGCCGTGTCGGCCTGGATCCCCGCATACACCGCCCAGCTCGCCAAGAACACCGGCGAGACGGGCACCCGATGGGGTGCCAACGCCGGCCTGGTGTTCAACGGCGCCTCCGTACCCGGCTACCTCCTGCTCGGCTACCTGGCCGACCGCTGGGGCCGGAAACCCACCATGCTCCTCTACTACTGCGTATCCGCGGCCGTCGTCCCGGTCTTCTTCTTCGCCGTCCACACCCCGCAGGCGGCACTGGCCGTGGCAGCCGTGGCCGGGTTCTTCATCCTGGGCCAGTTCGCCTGGATGCCCATCTACATGCCCGAGCTGTTCCCCACCTCGGGCCGCGCCACCGCAATCTCCACGGTGTTCAACTCCGCGCGCATCGCAGGCGCGCTGGTCACCCTCGGCACCGGAATGCTCATCAGCCTGCTCGGCGGGATCACCGCCGCTGCCACCGTCGTCGGAGTGGTGATGTACATCATCGCCATCGCCACCGTCTGGTTCGTCGGGCCGGAAACCAAGGGACAACCCCTCCCCCAGTGAGCCGCTTCCAGGTCCCCACCGGCCACGACCGCACAACGGCAGCCGGTGGGGACCAACTGCGAACTCCACCTGGCCGGTCAAGCACCCCCCGCCCTGGGCCAGGAGCATCGAGCCGCATCACGGCCCCTGGACCCGCCGAGCGCAAGGCCGAGAAGGACGACTCGTCCCCGTCGTCCGCCGGCCACAAGCCGGTCCGGGCACCGGTCTGATGCGCCCCACCACCAGGAAAACCCCCGCGAGGCGGAACCGCTCGCCCCGCGGACACGTACGACATCTGGAGAACCGACCGTGGCCCCTACTGCGAACTCCCTGCGCCGGGCGCTGAAAAGAGCCAGGGACGGAGCGGCCCTCGACGTCGTCGAGGCCGCCGTGCTGCTCCAAGCGCGCGACGAGAACCTGGTCGACCTCGCCGCCTCCGCCGCCCGGGTGCGCGACGCGGGTCTCGAAGCGGCTGGCCGCCCCGGCGTGATCACGTACTCCAAGAGCGTCTTCATCCCTCTCACCCGCCTCTGCCGCGACACCTGCCACTACTGCACCTTCGTCACCATCCCCGGCAAGCTGCGCCGGGCCGACCACGGCATGTTCCTCTCCCCGGACGAGGTCCTGGACATCGCCCGCAAGGGCGCCACGCTGGGCTGCAAGGAAGCCCTCATCACCCTCGGCGACAAGCCGGAGGACCGCTGGCCCGAAGCCCGTGAATGGCTCGACGCGCACGGCTACGACGACACCCTCGCCTACGTACGGGCGATCTGCGTCCGCATCCTGGAGGAGACCGGCCTGCTGCCGCACCTCAACCCTGGCGTGCTGAGCTGGACCGACTTCCAGCGCCTGAAGCCGGTCGCGCCATCGATGGGCATGATGCTGGAGACGACGGCGACCAGGCTGTGGTCGGAGCCCGGCGGCCCGCACCACGGCTCCCCGGACAAGGAACCGGCGATACGGCTGCGGGTCCTGGAGGACGCCGGCCGCTCCTCGGTGCCGTTCACCTCGGGCATCCTCATCGGCATCGGCGAGACGTACGAGGAGCGCGCCGAGTCGCTGTTCGCACTGCGCCGGGTCGCCCGCGCCTACCACGGCGTCCAGGAACTGATCATCCAGAACTTCCGCGCCAAGCCGGACACCGCGATGCGCGGCATGCCCGACGCGGAACTGGACGAACTGGTCGCCACGGTGGCCGTCGCCCGGCACGTCATGGGCCCCGCCACCTGCCTCCAGGCGCCGCCCAACCTGGTGGACGACGAGTACGAGCGGCTGATCGGTGCCGGCATCGACGACTGGGGCGGCGTCTCCCCGCTCACGATCGACCACGTCAACCCCGAACGCCCCTGGCCGAAGATCGAGGGACTAGCCCGGTGTTCCCTCGCGGCCGGCTTCGAGTTGCGGGAACGTCTCTGCGTCTACCCGGAGTTCGTCCGGCGCGGCGAGCCCTGGCTGGACCCGCGCCTGCTCCCGCACGTCACCGCCCTCGCCGACCCGGAGACCGGACTCGTCCGCGAGGCCGCGGTGGTGGAGGGGCGGCCCTGGCAGGAGCCCGATGAGGCGTTCACCGCCTCCGGCCGCACCGACCTGCACCGCACCATCGACACTGAGGGTCGCACCGGCGACCGCCGCGACGACTTCGACGAGGTGTACGGCGACTGGGGCGCCCTGCGCGAGGCCGCCGCCCCCGGGATGGCCCCCCAGCGCATCGACACTGACATCCGCCAGGCACTGGCCACCGCCGCCGACGACCCGACCCGGCTCACCGACGCCGAGGCGCTGGCCCTGCTGCACGCCGACGGGCTCGCTCTGGACGCGCTGTGCCGGGTCGCCGACGACGTACGCAGCTCAGCGGTCGGCGACGACGTCACGTACATCGTCACCCGCAACATCAACTTCACCAACGTCTGCTACACCGGCTGCCGCTTCTGCGCCTTCGCCCAGCGCCGCACCGACGCCGATGCCTACACCCTGTCCCTGGACCAGGTCGCCGACCGCGCCCAGCAGGCGTGGGAGGTCGGCGCGGTCGAGGTGTGCATGCAGGGCGGCATCCACCCGGACCTGCCGGGCACCGCGTACTTCGACATCGCCCGGGCGGTGAAGAGCCGGGTGCCCGGGATGCACGTGCACGCCTTCTCCCCGATGGAGGTCGTCAACGGCGCCACCCGCACCGGGCTGTCGATCCGGGAGTGGCTGACCGCCGCGAAGGAGGCCGGGCTCGACTCCATTCCGGGCACGGCCGCCGAAATCCTCGACGACGAGGTCCGCTGGGTCCTCACCAAGGGCAAACTGCCCGCCGCCACCTGGATCGAGGTCATCACCACCGCCCACGAAGTGGGCATCCGCTCCTCGTCCACGATGATGTACGGCCACGTCGACCAGCCCCGCCACTGGCTCGGCCACCTGCGCACCCTGGCCCGCATCCAGGAACGGACCGGCGGCTTCACCGAGTTCGTCACCCTCCCCTTCGTCCACACCAACGCGCCCGTCTACCTGGCCGGCATCTCCCGCCCCGGGCCCACCGTCCGCGACAACCGCGCGGTGACCGCCATGGCCCGGCTGCTGCTCCACACACACATCCCCAACATCCAGACAAGCTGGGTCAAACTAGGCGCAGAGGGTGCAGCCGATATGCTCCGGTCCGGCGCCAACGACCTGGGCGGCACCCTGATGGAGGAGACGATCTCCCGGATGGCGGGGTCCTCCTACGGCTCCTACAAGTCGGTCCGGGACCTGGTCGCGGTGGCGGAGGCGGCGGGGCGCCCGGCCAGGCTGCGGACCACGCTGTACGGGGAGGTCCCGGAGGAGCGCATGCGGGCCGCCGCGGCCTCCGACGGGCACCTCCCGGAGCTGCTCCCGGTCCCGGACGCGTGATGATGTCCGGCTCACCAGGCAGCCGCTGGACCGTGCTGTTGCCGGTCAAGCCGTTCGCCCTGGGCAAGAGCCGTCCCAGGTCGTGGACGGGTGCCGCCAGGCGGGACATCGCCCGGGCCGTCTTCCTGGACACGATGGACACCATTCTCCACACCCCGGAGGTGTGCAGACCGATCGTCGTGACCGCTGATCCGGAAGCCCACGCCCTCGCCGCCGGGGCCGGTGCCGAAGGCAGCCACTCGGGATATCGCCCTACAGCGCCCGTCCTCTGATCGACAGCATTCGCAAGGCATGGTCCCTGCCTCTCGGACCGGCCCCTGATAGTCGTATCCCAGCATCAACTGTGAGGTGCCCCCGCCACAGGAGCCGCCCGAACATCCCGTGAGGTCAACTCGGCCGACCGCCGATGCGCAGCTTTTACAAGGCCCGGCGCTGTCCGCAGAGCGGACATCATCCCGCCGAAAGTGCCCGTCGCACGGGATCGGCGGTGAAGTTCCAGTGAAGTCTCCCGCCGGGCGGGATCACGCTTTCTTGCTGGTCAGAGCCGGTATGTGCTGTGGCGATGCTGAGTGTCGCGAAGATCCAGAGGCGTAACGCGTGGCGGTACTACATACGCGGAGTCGCGTTCGGCGACGGCCGCCGTCCGGTCGGGCTGGATCCCCACCCCCGAGGAGCGGCTGTGCGCAGCGGTCGCCCTGCGGGAGCGGGGCCGCCTGCGGCGTCCGGACCCGGGCTGTCGTCGCTGTCCATCAGTATGGGCTGCCGTGCGATGTCGCGGGCATCAAGGCAGCCGTGGGGCCGGATGTTGTGGTGATCGAGGATGTGGCCCAGACCTGGGGCTCCACGGTGAACGGCGTCCCGGCCGGGTCGCTTGGCA
>NZ_BAAARJ010000039.1:0-29380 GCF_039532135.1 Streptomyces axinellae | reverse complement strand
CTCACCCCGCCCGACGAGACCACCCACGTCACCCTCAAGTGGCCCTACGGCGGCTCCCTCCTCGACCAGTCCGGCGCCACCCGCCCCGGCACCTTCGTCAACATCATCAGCGTCGGCTGACCACCACCACACACCACCCGCAGCCACACACCTACCGACGGCCGCACCGCGCGACAAACGCGATGCGGCCGTCGCCATATGCGGCCCCCCATCGGACCCGCTCAGGCTATCTCCGGTCGGCTCAGCTCAGCGTCGGCTCAGATCAGCGCCGACTCAGCTCAGGCCGGCGCTGCGGGCTCGTTCCACCACCGGACCGATGGCCTCGGCGAGCGCCTCCACGTCGGCCTTGGTAGAGGTGTGGCCCAGCGAGAAGCGCAGAGTGCCCCGCGCCAGTTCGGGATCGCTGCCGGTGGCCAGCAGCACGTGACTGGGCTGGGCGACGCCGGCCGTGCACGCGGAGCCCGTCGAGCACTGGATGCCCTGTGCGTCCAGCAGCAGGAGGAGGGAGTCGCCCTCGCAGCCGGGGAAGGAGAAGTGGGCGTTGCCCGCGAGGCGGCCGGCCGGGTCCGGGTCGCCGTTGAGGATCGCGTCCGGTACAGCGCGGGTGACGGCGTTCACCAGCGCGTCCCGCAGCGCGCCGACTTCGCGTACGAAGTCCTCGCGCCGCTCGACGGCCAGCCTGCCCGCCGTGGCGAAGGCGGCGATGGCGGGGGTGTCCAGCGTGCCGGAGCGCACATGGCGCTCCTGGCCGCCGCCGTGCAGCAGCGGGACGGGCGTGTACTCGCGCCCCAGCAGCAGGGCGCCCACCCCGTAGGGGCCGCCGCTCTTGTGGCCGGTGACGGTCATCGCGGCCAGTCCGGAGTCGGCGAAGTCGGTCTCCAGCAGGCCGAACGCCTGCACCGCGTCCGAGTGCAGCGGCACATCGAACTCCCGGGCGACCTCGGCCAGGCCCCGTACGTCCGTGATGGTGCCGATCTCGTTGTTGGCCCACATGACGGTGGCCAGCGCGACGTCGGCGGGGTTTCGTGCTATGGCCTCGCGCAGCGCGTCGGGGTGCACCCGCCCGTGGACGTCCACCGGGAGCCACTCGATGTCGGCCCCCTCGTGCGTGGCCAGCCATTCGACGGCGTCGAGGACGGCATGGTGCTCGACGGGGCCGGCCAGGACGCGCGTGCGGGCGCCGCCGGACTGCTCTTTGCGCGCCCAGAACAGCCCCTTGACGGCCAGGTTGTCCGCCTCCGTGCCGCCGCCGGTGAAGACGACCTCGCTGGGGCGGGCTCCGAGGGAGGCGGCGAGGGACTCGCGGGATTCCTCGACCGTGCGGCGGGCCCGGCGCCCGGCACCGTGCAGGGAGGACGCGTTGCCGACGATTTGGAGCTGTTCGGTCATCGTCCGCACCGCTTCGGGCCACATGGGAGTGGTGGCGGCGTGATCGAGGTAGGCGGAGTGGGCGGTGTCAGCCATGGTTCCCCGATTCTACGGGCCGCCCCGGGGCGCACGACCGGCGCGTGGAAGCGGAACCTCCGGCGGCCCTGTCCGCCCCGGACGCTCCCGCTTCCGGCTCACCCGCCCCTCCCCGCGCCCGGGCTCCGACAGCGGCCGACTCCGGGATGCCCCCTGAAGGATGTCCCCTGAACATGCCGAAGCCGCCGGGGCCGCCCGGGGCCCGGGGGCGGGCCCTGCGGGTCGGTTCAGCGGCGGCTCGGCGGAATTCGGCCGGAGTTCGCGCTTCAGCCGGGGGTTCACGGGGTTCTGCGGGAATGCGGCGCGGGTCAGCCGCGCTCGGGGGCCCCGCCAGGTGTCCCCACCCGGCGGCTCAACGACCGTTCTCGGCCTGGAACATCCAGTGTTCCTTCTCCAGGTCTCCGGTGAGCTGGATGAAGACGTCCTCGGTCACCGGATCGACGGGCCCCACGGCCTTCATCCGCTCCCGCGCCTTGGTGATCACGGACTCCAGCGCCTCGACCATGGTGCGCACCGCGTCGGTGTCGGGCTGCCAGCCGTCCTTGACCGTGGAGATGGCGCTGCCGTTCGCGACGGTCGAGGCACGTCCGTCCGGCGAGATGCCGAGGGCCGAGGCGCGCTCGGCCACGGTGTCGGAGTAGCTGCGGGCGGTGTCGACGACCTCGTCGAGCTGGAGGTGGACGGACCGGAACCGGGGGCCGACCACGTTCCAGTGGATCTGCTTGGCGACCAGTGAGAGGTCGATGAGATCCAGCAGCGTGCCCTGGAGCGCCTCACCGACGGTCTTGAGGTCCTCCTCCGGAAGAGTGCTCTTCACTGCGTACGTCACCTTGTGCTCGCTCTCTCTCGGACAGCAACTTCTCCCCTCCAACGTACTCACACAGGGCGAAAAGGGACACTTCGCGCCGGAGGGGGTGCTGGAGTCTTCCGACCCCTCGCCCTGTGCCGCTCCGACGGGTCCCCCGCCGCGCGCACCTCATGCACCCGGGATGTGTCCGGGACGCCTCCCGGACACATCCCGGGAGGCACAGCCCCCACCCATCGGCGCCTAGGTGCGGGCGAGCTGGCGGGACTGGGCGACCAGGCGGTCCGCGGTGTCCCAGACCTCCGTGTCCTCCTCCAGGTAGCCGCCGGCCAGGTTGCGGGTGACGATCGAGACGCGCAGGGGGCCGGGGGCGGGGCGGGCACGGACGTGGACCGTCAGCTCCACCGTGGGCACCCAGCCGGTCAGGCCCAGGTCGAAGGCGGTGGGCGGCAGCGCGTCCACCGCCATCAGCAGGGCGAGGGGGTCGGGCTCCCGGCCGTCGGCCAGGCCGAGCCAGGCGCGCATCTCGCCGCGCATGCTGGGGGCGCCCAGTGCCCAGCCGATGGTGTCCGGGTCGAGCCGCAGATCGAGCCGGTGCGCCATCTCGGGCACGGCCGTCGCGCCGCCGGGGTGGTCGGTCGCCGAGAAGCACCGCTCGCGCGGCGGCATCGCGGGCGGTTCGGCGCCGGTGCGCACCTCGGCGGGGAGCGCGTCGAGGTCGCCGTAGGTGGCCAGTGCGCGGATGCGCTCGACCTCCTCGCCGTGCTCGTCGGTCTGGTAGAGCCCGGCCGAGGCGGTGGAGACGGTGCGGCCCACCCGGGCGGGGCTGGTGCGCACGAGCGCGGATCCCGCCGTGGTGGCGGTCAGGTAGTGCGCGGTGATCGTGAACGGATCGGGATGCGGAAGTGCCCCGCGCAGGGCGCGGCCCACTACGGCGAGCAGGTAGCCGCCGTTGAGGGCCTTGCCTATCGCCCAGCCCGGCGACAGGTCCGCCTCCCAGGCACCGTCGGCCCGTCGGCGCACCGCGGTGTCGCGGTCGAACTCGCCGCCCGGGGCGGTGCGGACGGCGCCCTGGGAACCCCGGGGCCGGACTGGTGCGTCAGAAGGAGCGTCGAACATGCCAGGAACCGTACACCGGGGGGTTACTCATGGGTAAGAGTCCCTGACCTGCTGCCCGGGCCGCCGCTCCGGCGTCGGTGACCAGCGTCGGTGACCAGCGTCGGCGGACCGACGTCGGTGGCCGCCGCCCGGGCCCGCCGGACAGCGGCCCGGACCCGCCAGTACCGCCGTCCGGCCGCCATCCGGCCGCCGCCCCGGACCCGGCGCACAGCGGGGGCGCGCCGGAGGGCCTCCTCTCATATGCGGGGACCCCTTCTCCAACGGACCTTGTCCGTCGTTAACTTGTGTTCCGGCCAGCGAAAGGGAGCCAGCAGCCATGTCGTACTTCGCGGACCTCGCCCTCCAGCACATCGACGGCGAGTGGCGCTCCGGCACCGGCTCCTGGGACATCGTCGACTTCGATCCGTACACCGGCCAGAAGCTCACCTCGATCACCGTCGCCGCCGCGGCCGAGATCGACGCCGCCTACACCGCCGCGGCGCGCGCCCAGCCCGACTGGGCCGCGACCAGCGGCTTCGCCCGCCGTGAGGTCCTGGAGCGGGTGGTGCGACTGATCGAGGAGCGGCAGGAGGCGCTGGCCGACGCGCTCACCACCGAGACGGGCGCGCCCCGCGCGCGGGCCGAGTTCGAACTGCGCCTGGCCCGCGAGTGCCTGCGCGACGCGGGCGCGCTGGCTGTCGGTCCCGCCGAGTGCCTGCCGCCGTCCCCCGTTCCGGGCAAGGAGAACCACGTCCTGCGGGAGCCGGTGGGCGTCGTCGGCGCCATCAGCCCGTTCCACCACCCCTTTCTGCGCGGCCTGGCCACCGTGGCGCCCGCGCTGGCGGTGGGCAACGCGGTGGTCCTCAAGCCGCACCAGAGCACCCCGGTCACCGGCGGCGCGCTGCTGGCCCACCTGTTGGAGGAGGCCGGTCTGCCGGGCGGGGTGCTGAACGTCGTCATCACCGACATCGCCGAGATCGGCGACGCGCTGCTGACCCACCCCGTCCCCAGCGTCATCGCCTACGCGGGATCCGAGCGCACCGGCCGCGAGGTGACGGCCATCGTGGCGAGCCACTTCAAGCGCGCCGTGCTCGACATCAGCGGCGGCGGCGCCTTCGTGGTGCTGGATGACGCGGATGTGGCCCGCGCGGCGGAGGCCGCGTGCTTCAGCCGCTTCGTGCACCAGGGTCAGGGCGGCGGCGCCCCGGCCAGCCGGGTGCTGGTGGACCGGGCCGTCGAGCGGGAGTTCACCCGCGAGTTCGCGGCGCGGGCCGCGGCCCTGTCCGCGGGCGACCCGCGCGCCCCGGCCACCCGCATCGGCCCGCTGATCAGCCCGGCCCAGGCCGAGTCGGCCCAGGCGCTGGCCGCGCAGGCCGTCGCCGACGGCGCTGTCGCGCTGACGCCCGGCGGGGCCAGTGGCGCGGTGCTGCGGCCCACGGTGTTGGCCGAGGTCCCCGAGAACGCCCCGGTGCTGCGCCAGGAGGTGCACGGCCCGGTCGCCGTCGTGCTGCCGTTCAAGGACGAGGACGAGGCGGTGCGGCTGGCCCGGTGCATCCCGCACGGGCGCGGCACGGCGGTGCACACGCGCGATACGCGCCGGGGGGTGGCGCTGGCGCGACGGCTGGTGGGGGGCACGGCGCAGATCAACGGTTCGGGCGTGCCCGACGAGCCGATGGCGGGGCCCGGGACGCTGGAGGCGTTCACCACGGTGCGCTGGCTGTCGGTGCAGTACGGGCGCAGCGAGTTCCCGTTCTGAGCCGCGCCGTGGGGCCCGGCCGGGCTACTCCGCGTCGGGGCGCGCGCTGCGGCGGTGCCAGGCGCGCGGGGCGCGCCAGTTGTAGCGCAGGGCCAGCAGCCGCAGCACGAACGCGAGCACCGCGGCGCCCACCGCCGTCGCGGGGCGTACGGCGTCCAGGTGGATGAGCAGCGCGACGGCGCTGGAGCCGATGACGGCCGGTACGGCGTAGATCTCGCGGTCCCAGCGCAGCAGCGAGGGCACCTCGTTGGCGAGCACGTCCCGCAGCACACCGCCGCCGGCCGCGGTGGCCAGTCCCATCACCACGGACGAGGTCAGCCCGAGGCCGTACTCGTGGGCCTTGAGGGTGCCGGTCACGCAGAAGAGTCCGAGGCCCGCGGCGTCGAAGACACTGACCGCCTTGTTGATCCGCTCGACCTCCGGGTGGAGGAAGAAGACCAGCGCGGTGGCGACCAGCGGCATCAGGAAGTAGCCCAGGTCGGTGAAAGCGGCCGGGGGTACGGCGCCGATCACCACGTCCCGGAACAGCCCGCCGCCGAGGCCGGTGACCTCGGCGAGGACGGCGATCCCGAAGACGTCGAAGTTGCGGCGGACGGCCAGGAGAGCGCCGGAGATCGCGAAGACGAAGATGCCGACCAGGTCCAGCCAGTGCTGGAGAGGCGGGCTGAAGACGGTGTCCACGAGCACCTTTGTACCGGGACGTGGAACCGCGCTCGCGGGCCGGGCCTGCTATCGGCCCGACCCGCGATCCAAACGAGAGACCCAAGGGTCTCTCGTGTGGATCGTCGCGGGTCCGCGACGACGGCTACGGCACCTCGCCGCGTTGTCGGAGCATCCGGGTACGCCCGGTACGAGGAAGCTCCTCCGCCTCGCGAGGCACCGCATCCGACGCCGCGGCCCGATCCACGAAGACCCGAACGAGAGACCCTAACCCTGTTCTTTGACGGCGCCGTCCAGGGCGGCCTTCGCCTCGCGCAGCAGCTTCGTGTCGCCGGGCTGCTGGTCCGGCGCGTTCTCCGGGTGGTGGCAGGCCACCTGGTGGCCGGTGGCCAGGGGGATGAGCGGGGGCTCCTTCACCTTGCACACCTCGGTCGCCTTCCAGCACCGGGTGTGGAAGCGGCAGCCGGAGGGCGGGTTCATCGGCGAGGGCACATCGCCCTGGAGGAGGATGCGCTCGCGGCCCTGGGCGGCCTTGCGGCGGGGGTCCGGTACGGGCACGGCGGACAGCAGGGCCCGGGTGTAGGGGTGCATGGGTGTCTCGTACAGCGACTGCCGGTCGGTCAACTCGACGAGCTTGCCCAGGTACATGACCGCGATCCGGTCCGAGACGTGCCGGATCACCGACAGGTCGTGGGCGATGATCACGTAGGTGAGGCCCAGCTCGTCCTGGAGGTCGTCCAGCAGGTTGACCACCTGCGCCTGGATGGAGACGTCCAGCGCCGAGACGGGCTCGTCGGCCACCACGAGCTTCGGGTTGAGGGCGAGCGCGCGGGCGATGCCGATGCGCTGGCGCTGGCCGCCGCTGAACTCGTGCGGATAGCGGTTGTAGTGCTCGGGGCTGAGCCCGACCACCTCCAGCAGCCGCTGGACCTCCTTCTTGACGCCGCCTTCGGGGTGCACGCCCTGGAGCTTGAACGGCGCGCCGACGATGGCGCCCACGGTGTGCCGGGGGTTGAGCGAGGAGTAGGGGTCCTGGAAGATCATCTGAATGTCGCGGCGCATGGGCCGCATCCCGCTCACGCCCAGGTGCGTGATGTCCTTGCCCTCGAACTCGATCTTCCCGTCGGTGGGCTCCAGCAGCCGGGTGATCAGCCGGCCCATCGTGGACTTGCCGCAGCCCGACTCGCCCACCACGCCGAGGGTTTCCCCCGATCGCACGTCGAAGTCGAGGCCGTCCACCGCCAGCACCGCGCCGACCTGCCGCTTGAAGAGGCCCTTGGTGACGGGGAAGTGCTTCTTGAGGCCGGTGACCTTCAGCAGGGACTCCCCCTCGCGCGGTTCGGTGAGGGTGCCCGTGCCGCCGCTCTCCGCCCCGGGGTCCGCGGACTTCGCTGAGTTCGTCATCGGGTCGTCGTCCTTACTCACGGCGCTCACAGCTTGGGGGCAATCTCTTCGTTCCAGATGCGTTCCCTGTCCTCCTGCGCCATGTGACAGGCCGACAGATGTCCGGGCCGCACCTCGTGCAGCTCGGGGCGCGTGGTGCGGGTGATGCCGCCCTTGGGGACGTCCGCGTAGGGGCAGCGCGGGTTGAAGGCGCAGCCCTGGGGGATGTTGATCAAGCTGGGCGGGGAGCCCTTGACGGGGATGAGGCGCTCGGTCCGGTCGCGGTCGATGCGCGGCATGGAGCCCAACAGGCCCCAGGTGTAGGGGTGCTGGGGCTCGTAGAAGACCTTCTCTGCCGTGCCGTACTCCACGCAGCGCCCGCCGTACATCACCAGGATGTCGTCGGACAGCTCGGCCACGACGCCCAGGTCGTGGGTGATGATGATGACCGCCGAGCCGAACTCCTTCTGCAGATCGCGCATCAGGTCGAGGATCTGCGCCTGGACGGTGACGTCGAGCGCTGTCGTCGGCTCGTCGGCGATCAGCAGTTCGGGGTTGTTGACGAGCGCCATGGCGATCATCGCGCGCTGGCGCATGCCGCCGGAGAACTCGTGCGGGTAGCTGTCCACACGTTTGCCCGGCTCGGGGATGCCCACGCGGTCCAGCAGTTCGATGGCGCGGGTGCGGGCCTTCTTCTTGTCCACCTTGTGGTGGACGCGGTACGCCTCCACGATCTGGTGGCCGACGGTGAAGAAGGGGTGCAGGGCCGAGAGCGGATCCTGGAAGATCATGGAGATCTCCCGGCCGCGCAGCTTGCGCACCTCGTCCGGGTGGGCGCTGAGCAGTTCGTGGCCGTCCAGCCAGATCTCGCCCGAGATGTGGGGCCGCTGGCGGCCGTACTGACCGACGGTGTGCAGCCCCATGATGCCCAGCGAGGTCACCGACTTGCCGGAGCCGGACTCGCCGACGATGCCGAGGGTCTTGCCCTTCTCCAGGGTGAAGGAGAGCCCGTCCACGGACTTGACGATGCCGTCCTGCGTGGGGAAGTGCACCCGCAGGTCGCGGACTTCCAGGAACGCGGTGGCCGGCTTCTTCTCCAGCGTGGGCTCACCGGTCGCCGTGCCCGAGGCGGTCAGATCCGAGGCTCCGCCGCCCTTGGGGAGGTCCTTGGTGACCTGGGCGGGCCCGGCGCCCTTGGGGCCCTTCGCGCCTTTGGCCTCCTTGCCGGAGGTCTCCTTGCCGGAGGTCTCCTTGCCGGGAGTCTCATCGGCGGCGGCCCCGGGCGAGCCGTCCTTCGCCGTGGTGTCTTCGGAAGCCTTGCGCTCGTGCTCTGTCATCCGAGCCTCACTCGTGGGTCGATCACGCCGTACAGCAGGTCCACTAGGAGGTTGGCGAGGACAACGGCGGTGGCGGTGATGAGGGTGACGCCCAGGATCAGCGGGAGGTCGCGCTCGTTGATCGCCTTGAGCACCGCCTGGCCGAGCCCGGGGATGCTGAAGGTGGTCTCCGTGAGGATCGCGCCGCCCATCAGGGCGCCGATGTCGATGCCGAGGAGGGTGAGGATCGGCGTCATGGTGGAGCGCATCGCGTGCTTGCCGATGACGACGGGTTCCTTGAGCCCCTTGGCGCGGGCCGTGCGGATGTAGTCCTCGCCCATGACCTCCAGCATGGTCGCCCGGGTGAGCCGGGCGTACATCGCGCCGAAGAGGAAGGCGAGGGTGATCCACGGCAGGATCATCCCGCTGAACCACTTGCCCACGTTCTCGCCGAAGGGCGTGAAGGAGTTGCTCACCAGGTCGAATTGGTAGGCGAAGACCGCCAGCGAGATCAGGCCGGTGAAGTAGACGGGCAGCGAGACGCCGGCCAGCGCGCCGGTCATCGCGAGCCGGTCCCACAGGGTGCCCCGCTTGAGCGCGGAGAGCACGCCCACGGACAGGCCGATCAGCAGCCAGATGACGGCGGCACCCAGCGCCAGGGACAGCGTGACGGGCAGGCGGTCGGTCAGTACGGGCCAGATCTCCTGCTCGGTGCGGAAGGAGTAGCCGAAGCAGGGCGCCGAGCAGTGCGTGGTGTCGCCCCCGCCGGTGTAGTCCCGGCCGACGAAGATTCCCTTGAAGAACTCGAAGAGCTGCACAAGGATCGGCTCGTCCAGCTGGAGCTTCTGGCGGACGCCTTCGATGGCCTCCTTGTCGGCCTGCTTGCCGACGAACATGGTGGCCGGGTCCGTTCCCGTCCACTTCGGGATCAGGAAGAAGATGCAGAAGACCGCCAGGATGATGACGACCAGCATCACTGCGACGGCGAACAGCCGCCTGATGAGGTATATGAGCACTGCTCTCGGCCGTCGGCGGCCCGGCTGCTCTCCCGGGATGAGGAGACTGTGGCCGGGCCGCCGTAGCGGCCTTCACCTGCCCTTCGTGCCAGCGGCGGGTGGCGCCGTCAGATGGTGAGGTCGGGGGCGGTCACGGTTACTTGACGCCCAGGGATGCGAAGTCGTACCAGCCGCTGAAGGAGTTGGCCGAGTAGACGTTCGTGAGCCGGTCGGAGCGCCACTGGACGACCTTCAGGTAGGTCAGCGGGAGGTAGTAACCGCCCTTCATGACCTCCTTGTTGACCTCGGCGTACTTCTTGGCGGCCGAGTTCGGGTCCAGGTCGGAGATCGCGGCGGCGAAGCCGTCATCGACCTTCTTGTCGTCGATGAGGGCGTAGTTGTTGTTGCCGTTGTCCAGGATGTACTTGCTGTGCCACAGCGGCACGCCGTAGCCCTGACCGCTGGGGAAGTCCGGGCCCCAGCCGTAGAGGACCATGCCGTAGCCCTTCTTCTTCACCACGTCGGGGTTGCCGACGATGGAGGAGCCCTGTGCGCCGTCGAAGGGGTCGGTCTCGACGTCGATGCCGACCTTCTTGAGCGAAGCCTGGATCGCCTCCGCCGACTTCATGTCCGACTTGTCGGTGTTGCGGACGGCCAGCGTGGTCTTGAAGCCCTTCGGCTTGCCGCACTTCTTCAGCTCCTCCTTGGCCTTGGCGACGTCCGCCGAGCCCTTGGAGATGCCGTACTGGTCGTCGTTCTTGTCGTAGCCGGGGACGACCGGGGGCAGCATGTTGGTCGCCAGGGCGCCGCCCGCCATCGGGCCGCCGCGCGCGGTCTGGACCGACTTGTGGTCGGTGCCGTAGATCGCGGCCTTGCGGCAGTGGATGTTGTCGAACGGCTTCACGCTCTGCGGGAAGGCCACGTAGGAGATGAACCCGGACTGCGGGTTGTCCACGTTGCCCTTGTGCTGCTTGAGCGCGGAGGTGCGGCCCTGGGAGTCCATGCCGCGCTGGTTCAGGTCGAGGTCGGCGTCACCGTTGATGAGCCGCTTGTCGCGCTCGTCGGCGTTGGTGAGCAAGGTCACCTTGACGGCGTTCGGCAGCGCCTTGCGCAGCGGGTCGCTCTTGCGGTCCCAGTGCTTGTTGCGGACCAGCATCAGGCCCTTGTTGGGCGTGTACGACTGGAACTTGTACGGGCCCGAGGAGAACGGCTTGAGGCCGTACTTGGACTTGGTGTCCTTGTCCTTGCGCACCGGGGAGTTCGTCGGCATGGCGAGCATCTGCTCGAAGTCACCGTTGCGCTTGGGCAGGTGGAACTCGATGGTCTTGTCGTTCGGGGTCTTGATGCCGTCGAAGTCGCCGCCCTCGTAGGGGCCCTTGTACTTGCCGTCCGGGTCGAGCACGTCCTTGAGGTAGACGGGGCCGCCGGAGAGCACCTTCTGCGCCCACTGGCGCTCGATGCCGTACTTGACGTCCTGGGAGGTGATCGGCTTGCCGTCCTCCCACTTCACGCCGTCCTTCAGCTCGTACGTGTAGGTCTTGCCGTCGTCGGTGATCTTCGCCTTGGACTTGGCGAGGTCCGGCTTCAGATCGACGCTCTTCTTACCGGGGGCCGGGGTGTAGCTGACCAGCTGACGGCTGTAGTAGCGCGCGAAGTCGAAGGCGAAGCCGTAGTACATGCGGGTGGTGTCCCAGGAGTCGGCGTCCTGGACCCCGATGAACTTCAGGGTGCCGCCCTTCTTGTCCGACGCGTTGGCGATCTTGCCGATGCCCGCGTTGAACGCGCCGCCCGCGCTCTCGTCGTCGCCGCCTCCGCCGCCGCACGCCGATGTTCCGAGCAGCGTGGCGGCCGCGACAGCGGAGACCGCTGCCAGTCTGCGCCTGGATGTGCTTGGGGTTCTCACTGTCTCGCAACCTCCGTGTAGGTCACGGCCCGCACGATGGCGAAGCCGGGGTCTGGGGGATCTCCCTGGCCGGGAGGGGGTCAACGTGCGCCCTTGGGATCGAGCGCGTCGCGCACTCCGTCGCCGAAGAGGTTGAAGGCCAGCACCGTGATGAAGATGGCGACACCGGGGATGATCATGTACATCGGATCGGACTCGTAGAACTGCACGGCGTCGGACAGCATCGAACCCCAGGAGGCGGTGGGCGGCTTGACGCCGACGCCGAGGAAGCTGAGCGCGGCCTCCGTGAGGATGTTCGTGGGGATCATCAGCGTCGTGTAGACGGTGATCGGCGCCACGAGGTTGGGCAGCAGTTCCTTGAACAGGATGTACGGCCGGCCCGCGCCCAGGCTGCGCGCCGCCTCGATGTACTCGCGCTCTCTGAGGGAGAGCACCTGGCCCCGCACGATGCGGCCGATATAGGGCCAGCCGAAGAAGCCGATGACCAGGATCATCACCAGCAGCCGCACGCCCGTGCCGGTCAGCCCGAAGAGGCTGCTGGGCATCACCGAGATGAGCGAGATGATGAACAGCAGCTGCGGGAAGGCCAGCAGCATGTCCATCACCCGGCTGATCAGGGTGTCCAGCCAGCCGCCGAAGTAGCCGGCGAGGGTGCCCAGCACGGTGCCGATGACCACGGCGACCACGGCGGAGAGGAAGCCGACGAGGATGGAGACGCGGGCTCCGTAGACGATGCGGGAGAGGATGTCGCGCCCGCTGACGGGCTCGACGCCCAGGAGGTGTTCGCCGGATATGCCGCCGAAGGCACCCTTGGGGGTGCTGAAGAGCGGGTCGATGAGGTCTTCGTGGCGCTCGTCGGGCGCCTGGCCGGTGAGCGCCGTGATGGCGGGCGCGAAGACCGCGACCAGGATCAGCAGCACGACGATGGCGCCGCCGAGGAGTGCCACTTTGTCGCTCTTGAGCCGTTCCCAGGCGATCCGGCCGAGGCTGCGCCCCTCGATCGCCTTCTCGGCACCGGTGGGGGCCGGCTCCGCGACCGCGGTCTTCGCGGACGTCTCCTCGTGCAGTGGTGCCGTCATCGTGTTGGGAACCCCTTCTCGACCGGCAAAGTCGGCCAGTCCACGCGCACCGCTGTAGCGGCCGTCAAGCAAGCAGTCCGAAATTTCGTGAGCGAGCCGGGCGGCCGAAAGTCTCGCGGCCGAGCGGCCTTATGGCTGGGGAGTCTTCATCGGGCTCACGATCAGTCGCCAGACCCACCGGGGAAAGGATGCGCAACTGTGATGTGACTCGGCATGTTCCGTTATGCGGACGGAAGTTGACGTTGAGCGGTATCCGATCAGGTGGTTTGTCCCGATCTGGACCGCTGCCGCATGGCCGGGTCCGCCTGCCGCACGGAGGGGGCGTGCCTGTCGCTCAGAGGGTGCTCAGAAGGGGCGGGGATACCCGTATCCGAAGCCCGGAGCCGTGCCCTGAGCAGCCCCGGCGTGGGCGTCGCGGTCGAAGAAGGGCCGCGACTGGCGGCGCAGCCACATGGCCACCGGATCGTAGTCGTCCGACATGGCGACCGTGGAGACCGGCAGCCCCGCGGGGACCGCCGGTACGGATTGCGCCATCATGCGCCGCGCGGCCTCGACGGAGGCCGGGCCGTTGTCGTACAGCTCCATGCCGATGGCCAGGTACGGCACGCCCAGCGAGGGCTGCACCCAGGCCCGGCGCAGCGAGCGGACGGCCGGGGTGTGGTGCGCGTTCTGGCTGAGCTGGGCGTAGAACTGCGGGATGTCGAGGGTGGGTTCGCTGATGCGCAGCGGTCCGGCGGGCAGCTGGCCGAGGCCCACGGCGATGCGCCGCAGATCCAGCCACGGGATACCCAGGCCCCCGCCAGGGGCGTGCGGATTCAGCCAGATTCCCCAGCGGTCGGGGAAGAGGGCCGTGGCGATGTCCCGGCCGCCGACGACCTCGTGCGCGCGGTTCCAGCCGGAGGCCGCCAGTTCCTGGGCGGAGGTGACGCAGGGGGCGTAGCCGTAGCCACCCACCTCCATGTTCCCGTACTGCGCGTCGGGGGATCCGGCCTGCCCGTTCCACAGCAGCATCCACAGCCGGCTTCCGGCGAGGGCCTGGAGCAGGGACTCGTAGGTCTCGAAGGTGTCGTGGACCCCCGGCGACACCTGCCGCAGGAGCTGCTCGACGCTTCCACCCGCGCTCACCTGGGCCGCCCTTCCCCTGTCGTCACCTGCCGTCACCGCTTCTCCGCCCGGCCCCGGTCCTGGGACCCGGACACACCCCGCAGGCGCCCCGCCCCCTCATCCAACCAGCTTACGAGGCGGCCGGGGCACCGGCGCCGCTACTCGGCCTCGCTGGGTCCCCGTACTCAGCCGCGCCCGGGTACTCGGTCCTCCTCCGGTACTCAGTCGCGCCCCGTCGCCCGGCCGCGCCGGGCGCTCACTCGTATCCGGGCCGCGTGTAGAAGGGCCGTACGCACTGCCGCATCCACTCCACCACGGGGTCGCGGGCCGCATCCAGCAACACCATCTGTACGGGCCAGCGCACCTCGGCGGCGTGCAGTGCCCGGCCGAGCGCCTCGTGGGCCGCGTGCCGTGACTCCGGCTCCAGCAGGTCGAGTTCGAGCCCGATGAAGAGCGCGGGCGGATCGCCCTCGGTGCTGGCCAGAGCCCGCCGCGCCGTCCGTACGAAGGAGAGCGCGCCGAACTCGGCGGTGGCGGCGGACAAGAAGGCCACCGGATCGTCCTGCCAGTCCGGCTCGTACAGCCGCACCCGCGCTCCGCGGGCCACTCCGGCGACGGCCTGTTCGGCGGCGGTGTTCTCACACAGCTGGGCGACGGCGTCCGGCGGAAGCGGCATGCCCACCGTGCCCTCGGGGTTGACGACTATGCCCACCTGGGGCGGCAGGCCCCGCGCGAACTCCCGGGCAGGGGCGATGGTGAAGGACATGTGGGAGCCCGCGACACCGAGGAACTGCTCCTCGGAGCTGAAGACGGGGACGAAGGCGGCACCGTCCAACTCGATGGTGGGCAGGTCCAGTTCGCGGCTCTCGCGGCTGCCGCCCTCGGGCAGCGGCACCCATATGCTGCTGCGGCCCAGGACCTCCAGCAGCCGGGCACCGGCGCCGGGGACCTGGACGGAGGCGGTGAGGGCCTCCTCCAACTCGTTGCCGGGCCAGCCGCCTCCGTGTCCGGGGCCGAAGTGCTGCGGCTGCGGTGGCTGCGGCGGAACTGTCATGCGGTCAGCCTATCCATGATCCGCGGCGGCCCGGAGCGGGCCGTCGCGGACACGTACGGCGACTCTCCGGTTGCGGAGAGAAAGAGCCGCCCGAAAAGTGGTGTGCGTCCCGCTCTGCGCCTCGCAGTACGCCCACCGGAGGAAAACCGCACATGCGCGTGAACAAGCTCACCACCACCGCTGTCACCGCCGCCCTCGCCGGCTCGCTCGCATGGGGCGCCGTAGGTGTGGCAGGCGCCCTCTCCCCCGCCTCTCCTGCCTCGCCCGCCTCTCCTGGCACGGAGGGTGCTGCCGGGGTCCGGCAGCCGGCCGGGCCCCGGGCCGATACCGCCACCGCCGCGGCGCGCGTCGCCCAGCAGGCCCAGGCCATGCGCAGCGGGCTCAAACCGCTCAACCACCTCGCCCACGTGCTGACGGTGGTCAGCAAGCTGAAGGAGGGCAAGCTCCCCCGGGACCAGGCCGCGCGCCTGCGCACCCAGATGCGCCGCGCCGTCGAGCCGCTCACCGCGCCCCGCGCCGCCATGGACGCCACCGGCCGCCCGGCCGCGGCCTCCGGCAAGGACCTGACCGCGAAGGCCGCCGCCGACCTGCGCACCCGGGTGGACGCCGTACTCAACGCCGCCGTCCGGGGGGACACGCGCCGGCGCACCCTCGCCGCCGAACGCGCCCTGGCGGGCGGTGCCAACTTGCTGGCCGCCACCCTCTACAGCGGGAAACTGCCCGCGCCCGACCTGAAGGACCTGCCGAAGACGGCGTCTGCCGCCACCGCGCCGCCGAAGGCACCGAACAAGCAGCCCAAGGAGCAGCCGAAGAAGCCGGCGCCGAAGGAGCAGGAGCAGGCGCCGAAGAAGGAGCAGGCGCCCGAGCCGCAGCAGCCGTCCCGGCAAAGCCCGCAGACCGCCCAGCCGCACTCCCCCGCCCAGCAGGCCCCGCAGCAGCAGGCACCCAAGGAGCACTCCGCTCCCCAGCAGCAGGCTCCGCAACAGCAGACGCCGCGGACGCCCCGGCAACCGGCCCCGCGACAGCAGGCACCCCAGCAACCGGCTCCCGTCAGCCCGGCGCAGGGCCGCTGACCCCGGTCGCGTCCGGCGCCCTGCCGCCACTGTCCCCGTCCCTCACGTTCACGACCTCCGCCGCGCTCATGGCGTCCGCGCTCCCGCCACCACCTCCGGGCGGCGGGGTCAGGGGCGTGCGGGCCCCCGGGAGGAGCGGAGCCGCCGACCCGGGCGGCGTGGGCGGCGCGGGGACGAAGACCAGCCGGCGCAGCGCCTGCGCCGAGCCCCGGTCCAACAGCACCGCGGAGACACAGCCGCGCGGCAGCCGTCCCGTCAGCGCCGCGGCCCGCAGCTTGCGCACGGCCCGCAGATGGCGCCGGAAGGCGTACCCCGAGACCCCGCGGCCCCGCTCGGCCTGCCCGGCCAGCGCGTCCTGGGGCGCCACGTCGAGCAGCAGCAGGTGCAGCGCGCGTCCGCGCCGCAGCGCGTCCCTGGCCAGCCAGCGGCGCACCCAGCTCTGCGTGCCGCAGTCGTGCACGACGACGGCGGCGCCCGAGGCCAGCGCCCGGCGCAGCCCCGCGTAGTGCGCAATCCGCACCAGCGGGCGGTAGAGGCCGTACGGCAGCCGGCCGCGCACCCGGCGCTCCCAGCGCTCGCGGGTGTCCTGGGAGTCCACGCTGATGACATCGGCGCGCGCGGGCACGGCCGTACGGATCAGCGTGGACTTGCCGCCGCCGGGCAGGCCCGAGACCACCACCACGTCCCCCGCCGTGTAGCGCAGCGTGCGTCTGGCGGCGGTCCCCCGCAGGTCGTGGGGGACAGCGTGCCCCCGCAGGTCGTGGGGGACGGCGCGGCGGGTGGTCCCGGACGCGTCTGGTCCCCTCGATGTCGTCTCGGCACCGTGCGGGCTGCCCACGGATCACCCCTCCCCGAACGCGACGGCTCCGCCGCCGCTCACGGAGAGAGTGTCAAGAAAAGGTAATGTGATTCAAGGTGACTGCCTCCCGCCCGGGGGCAGCCAGGGCCCGCTCACCCGTGCGATGATGTGCGGGCCAACTCCATACCGGCCGTTCGAGCCCGCGCGGGAGAGTCCCCGGCAGCAGGTGAACCGGGGCGCCGAAGGAGCAAGTTCCTCCCTTGAATCTCTCAGGCCCCGATACCGCGCGAGCGAGGCAGATCTGAAAAGCGGGCCACCGTACGACGCGAGGCGTCGTGGCGCGGTGGCCCCACCCAAGGTGCAAGCCCGGCTCCAGTCGTTCGGGAGCTGTCGGCGAACCTCTCAGGTTCCGATGACAGATGGGGAGGACATCCGCGTCACACCCAGCTTCGGGAGCCTGAATGACTGAGCCTGAGCCCTCGGCCGCCCACGCGTCGGCCGCGCACGAACCGGCCGCGCGCAAAACCGCCCTGGACGCCGTACACCGTGCGCTGGGCGCGACCATGACCGACTTCGCGGGCTGGGACATGCCGCTGCGCTACGGCAGCGAGCGCGAGGAACACCTCGCCGTCCGCTCCAGGGCCGGGCTCTTCGACCTCTCCCACATGGGCGAGATCACCCTGACCGGCCCGGAGTGCGGCGAGGTGCTCGACTACGCGCTGGTCGGCAACCTCTCCAAGCTCGCCGTCGGCCGGGCCCGCTACACCATGATCTGCGACGAGAGCGGCGGCATCCTCGACGACCTGATCGTCTACCGGCTCGCCGACCAGGAGTACCTGGTCGTGGCCAACGCCTCCAACGCGCAGACGGTGCTGGACGCGCTGCGCGAGCGCGTGGAGACGCGCGGCCCGGGCAAGCGCAGCGGCGCCGAGGTGCGCGACGACCGCGACGCCTACGCGCTGCTGGCCGTCCAGGGCCCCGAGGCCGCGGGCATCCTGCGCAAGCTGACCGGCTTCGACGTGGACGGGCTGCGCTACTACGCGGGCGAACGCGACATCGTGGCCGGGCGGAGCGCGCTGATCGCCCGTACGGGATACACCGGCGAGGACGGCTTCGAGCTGTTCGTGGCGCCCGAGGACGCGGAGGCTGTCTGGAGCGCGCTGAGGGAGGCGGGCGAGGGCGCGGGCCTGGTGCCCTGCGGGCTGAGCTGCCGCGACACCCTGCGCCTGGAGGCGGGTATGCCGCTGTACGGGCACGAGCTGTCGCCCGCGCTGACGCCCTTCGACGCCGGGCTGGGCAGGACCGTCAAGTTCGAGAAGGCCACGAACGAGGGCCGCTTCGTGGGCCGGGAGGCCCTGGCGGCGGCGGCCGGACGGGCCGAGTCGGCACCGCCGCGCAAGCTGGTCGGGCTGGTCGCCGCGGGGCGCCGGGTCCCGCGTGCGGGCTATCCCGTGGTCGCGACGGGCGAGGGCGGTGAGGCAGGCAAGGGCACAGTCATCGGTGAGGTGACCTCCGGCGCCCCCTCTCCCACCCTGGGCAAGCCGATCGCGATGGCCTACGTGGACGCGGCGTACGCGGCGCCCGGCACCGGGGGCGTCGCGGTGGACATCCGCGGCTCCCACGAGCTGTACGACGTCGTCGCACTCCCCTTCTACAAGCGCGACTGATCCCCCCAGTCCCCCCAGCGCGAGCGCGGCCGGGCTGTGCGGCCGGGCGACTGTGCGGCCCGCCGCGCGGCTGTCTCGTCCGGACGCCCCGTCCGGCCACCGGCTCCGTGCGGACCGGGGGAGAGTGTTTCCCGTCCCACCTGCCAAGACCGTTTCCGTCGTACGCATCTCATCCGGGAGAATCGGACCATGAGCAACCCCCAGCAGCTCCGCTACAGCAAGGAGCACGAGTGGCTGTCGGACACCGAGAGCGGTGTCGCGACGGTCGGGATCACCGAGCACGCCGCGACGGCGCTCGGGGATGTCGTCTTCGTCCAGCTCCCCGAGGTGGGCGAGACCGTCACCGCGGGTGGAACCTGTGGCGAACTGGAGTCGACCAAGTCGGTCAGCGACCTCTACTCCCCCGCCTCCGGCGAGGTCACCGAGATCAACCAGGACGTCGTGGAGGACCCCGCGCTCGTCAACTCAGCCCCGTTCGAGGGCGGCTGGCTGTTCAAGGTGAAGCTGTCCGAGGAGCCGGAGGGCCTGCTCTCGGCGGACGAGTACACCGCGTTCGCCTCCGGCAGCTGAGACCCGCCGCGCCACCTGCCGCTTTCCGTGCCGCCCAGCCCGCCTCCTCTCCCAGGGATGGTTCTTCACATGTCGCTTCTGAACAGCTCTCTCCACGAGGTCGACGCCGAGGTCGCCGCCGCCGTCGATGCCGAACTCCACCGCCAGCAGTCCACGCTCGAAATGATCGCGTCGGAGAACTTCGCCCCCGTCGCCGCCATGGAGGCGCAGGGCTCGGTCCTCACCAACAAGTACGCCGAGGGCTACCCCGGCCGCCGCTACTACGGCGGCTGTGAGTACGTCGATGTGGTCGAGGACCTGGCCAGGGACCGGGTGAAGGCGCTGTTCGGCGCCGAGGCCGCCAACGTGCAGCCGCACTCGGGGGCCCAGGCCAACGCCGCCGCGATGTTCGCCCTGCTCAAGCCCGGCGACACCATCATGGGCCTGGACCTGGCGCACGGCGGGCACCTCACCCACGGCATGAAGATCAACTTCTCCGGCAAGCTCTACAACGTCGTCGCCTACAAGGTCGATGACGAGACCGGCCAGGTGGACATGGCCGAGGTCGAGAAGCTCGCCAAGGAGCACCGGCCGCAGATGATCATCGCGGGCTGGTCCGCCTACCCGCGCCAGCTCGACTTCGCGGCCTTCCGCCGCGTCGCCGACGAGGTCGGCGCGCTGCTGATGGTGGACATGGCGCACTTCGCCGGGCTGGTCGCCGCGGGCCTCCACCCCTCCCCCGTACCGCACGCGGACGTCGTCACGACCACCACGCACAAGACGCTGGGCGGCCCGCGCGGTGGCGTGATCCTCTCCAAGAAGGAATACGCCAAGAAGATCAACTCCGCGGTCTTCCCCGGCCAGCAGGGCGGCCCGCTGGAGCACGTCATCGCGGCGAAGGCCGTCGCCTTCAAGATCGCCGCGAGCGACGACTTCAAGGAACGCCAGCGCCGCACCCTCTCCGGTGCCCGCATCCTGGCCGAGCGCCTGCTACGCCAGGACGCCGTGGACGCCGGAGTCTCGGTCCTGTCCGGTGGCACCGACGTCCACCTCGTCCTGGTGGACCTGCGCAACAGCGAGCTGGACGGCCAGCAGGCCGAGGACCGGCTGCACGACATCGGCATCACCGTCAACCGCAACGCGGTGCCGAACGACCCGCGCCCCCCGATGGTGACCTCGGGCCTGCGCGTGGGCACGCCCGCGCTGGCCACCCGGGGCTTCCAGGACGAGGACTTCACCGAGGTCGCCGACATCATCGCCGAGGCGCTGCTGCCGGAGTTCGACGAGGCCAGGTCGAAGGCCCTCGCCACCCGCGTCTCCGCTCTCGCGGACAAGCACCCGCTCTACCCGGCCCTGGGCAAGTAAGGGCGAGCAGACCCGCCCCTCCCCCGGCCCGCGGGCCGGGGGAGGCTCAGCCCCCGCCGGCCCGACGGGCCCTCGCACCAGCCCGGCGGGCCCGCACCGACCCACCGCACCCACACCAGGGCACACCGGCCCGCATGGGCCCGACCGGCCCACACCAGCACTACGCACCGCCTCACAAGGGCAGGGAGCCGCCACCATGGCCATCTCGGTCTTCGACCTCTTCTCGATCGGCATCGGCCCGTCCAGCTCACACACCGTCGGCCCCATGCGTGCCGCGCGCATGTTCGTGCGGCGGCTGAAGAACGAGGGCGTCCTCGCGCACACCGCCTCCGTACGCGCCGAACTGTTCGGCTCACTGGGCGCGACCGGGCACGGCCACGGCACCCCCAAGGCGGTGCTGCTCGGCCTGGAAGGCGAGTCGCCGCGCACCGTGGACGTCGAGGCAGCGGACGCGCGCGTCGAACGGATCCGCACCGAGGGCCGGCTGCGGCTGCTGGCCACCGAGATCGGCGACGCGCACACCGTTCCCTTCGACGAGCGCACCCAACTCGTCCTGCACCGCCGCCGCTCCCTGCCGTACCACGCCAACGGAATGACGCTCTTCGCCTACGACGAGGCGGGCACGCCGCTGGTGGAGAAGACGTACTACTCGGTGGGCGGCGGCTTCGTCGTGGACGAGGACGCCGTCGGCGAGGACCGCATCAAGCTGGACGACACCGTGCTGCGCCACCCCTTCCGCACCGGCGACGAACTGCTGCGCCGCACCCGGGAGACCGGCCTGTCCGTCTCCCGGCTGATGCTGGAGAACGAGAAGGCGTGGCGCACCGAGGAGGAGATCCGCGCGGGCCTGCTGGAGATCTGGCAGGTCATGCGGGAGTGCGTACGCCGCGGCCTGACCCAGGAGGGCATCTTGCCCGGTGGCCTCAAGGTCCGCCGCCGCGCGGCCACTTCGGCCCGCCAGATGCGCGCCGAGGGCCCGGCCGAGGCCCAGGCCATGGAGTGGACAACGCTGTACGCCATGGCCGTGAACGAGGAGAACGCGGCAGGCGGCCGGGTCGTCACCGCCCCCACCAACGGCGCGGCCGGCATCATCCCCGCCGTCCTGCACTACGCCCACCACTACGTACCCGGCACCGACGACGAGGCCATCGTCCGCTTCCTCCTCGCGGCCGGTGCGATCGGCATGCTCTTCAAAGAGAACGCCTCCATCTCCGGCGCCGAGGTCGGCTGCCAGGGCGAGGTCGGCTCCGCCTGCTCCATGGCCGCCGGCGGCCTCGCGGAACTCCTGGGCGGCAGCCCCGAACAAGTCGAGAACGCCGCCGAGATCGGCATGGAACACAACCTGGGCCTCACCTGCGACCCGGTCGGCGGCCTCGTCCAGATCCCCTGCATCGAACGCAACGGCATGGCAGCCGTCAAAGCCGTCACCGCCGCCCGCATGTCCCTGCGCGGCGACGGCCGCCACCACGTCTCCCTCGACAAGGTCATCAAGACCATGCGGGAGACGGGCGCGGACATGAAGGTCAAATACAAGGAGACCGCCCGGGGCGGACTCGCGGTGAACGTCATCGAGTGCTGAGGACGCTGCCGCTCACTGGTTGATTCACGCCTTTCAGCTCTGTCACAGGCTTGCTGTTCCGTACGGCGGAAGCCCCTCGGAAGTCGCCGTGACAGAGCTGAAAAGTCCCTGAAGAGTCCCTGGGATGTCCCTCGCGGACCGGCCGACGACCGCCTGGACCCGCCTTGATGATGAGTCCCTGACCTACGCGTTACGAGCACGGTCGTGCTCGTGCCACACCATTTGCGCAGTCACCCGGAGTGTCGTTTTCGCAGATCAGAGCACACATCGCGGTCCCGCTGGTCACGCCGTACGTGGCACCGTCCAAAGGCGCCCGCGCTCCCCTTGCGCTCCCCCGTGACGGAGAGTCGCCCTCGCGCCCACCACCCCAGACCGGGCTCCGCTCGACGGCTGGCCGCACACCTTGTCGGGGGTACACAAACGAGGATGCCGGACCGGCCAGGCGACATGCGCGGCAACGCCGAGTTCCTTACGGGGCCGGTTGATGAACTCGCGAATGGCCGGCTCGTGCCGCCAGAGGGCGAGAGCGGCATCGAACTCGCGGACACAGTGCTTATTTGTTGGAGCGGGCGGCGGAGCTGCTCACGGTCGGCCTCGGTGGCCAGCGGAAGAACCCGTCAGGACGCAAGTCGCGTGGTCACTCTGCACCCGAAACGCCGAAATCACTCTCCGAGATCCAACCCTCTCCACTGAGGTCACGCATCGCCTTCGCGAATTCTTCAAGGGTGTTCTCTTCGCGGATTACTTCGAGCACGACATTGTCTACCCCGATTCTTTCCTGGACTGCTTTACCCCGGCCGCTCCAATCGATCACCCCGGTGCCGATGGGGTCGTGGCCCCACGTTTCCGTACCCGTGTCGGTCGGCCGGTGCCCACGGCGCCGAAGCGGCCTGTAAAAGACGACGTGAGTGGGAGGTTGACACGGCGGCGGTCACCAAGCAGGTGCGCCGCGATCCTCGAAGGCGGCAAGGCTGGTTCGGTTCGCGGGGCCGGGCTCGATGCTCCCAAAGGCAGGTCCCGAACGCGCCGGGTTCCGGAGTCAGTTGAAGATCGCCCGGTTCACGAGCCATGAACTCCCGCCTCGACCTCGCCGCCGCGGGCCTGGTGCCTGGCCCGGCGCTGCGCTCGGTACGCGAGCTTCCGATCCGGCGCAGGGTGCGGCCGGGTCGGCACCCTGAAGATCCGCACCCCCGGCCTGCCCTCGCCCGGGAGGGTCAGCAGCCGGCCCGTTGTCCCGTCCGGCCGAGGCTGGACGGGACAACGGCAGGCGGGACCGTCTGGGCCAGGTTCGGCGGACGCGGGCTCGTCTCCTGAGTCGAGACCGGAGAGGCGCTGTCCGGAAGCCCGCCCGGTTTTCGGGCGCGTGCCCTGTCTTCAAGGCCCCACTCCGCCGCTGTGAGTGATCAAGGAAGAACATGAACGACAGCACCATCCAGTTGGGCGTGCTCCGAGTTGGACGCGTTCACGATGAATCAGCCGTCGATCCCGTTCAGTTCCGGGTGTGTCCAGTCTTGTCGCCTGAGACCGGTCGGAAACCCGTTTCCGCGCTCAGCACCTGCCGGCCGCGAACCGGGGCTTGCTCAGCACGAGCCGCGTCTGAGGGCGTGAACTGCGAGGGAGTTGGGATGGGTGCCGGAAACGCACGTCCTGGGGGTGTCCCGCCGGCGGGACACCCCCAGGACGTGCGTCCGGAGAACCCCAGTTAATCCGGTTTTCGTTGACCGGAAGAGTTTACGAATGACAGTATCGGCGCCCAGCAAGGGCATTTCATCCGTATACGCCGAATTCTGTACTGGAGACTTTTCCGTGGCCAGTAGCGAAACCCCCACCAAGCCCGCCGACGTCGCCCGGCATCTCCTGGAACTGCTCCTCGAAAAAGAGATGGACAAATTCTGCGACATGTGGGCGGAGGATGGGACCGTTGAGATTCCCTTCGCGGCCCCGGGAGCCATGGCCAACATGGCCGGGCGGGAGACCATTCGCTCGTATCTGAAGCATTACACCGACCACCAGCTGATCGATGAGCTGCCGCACGTCCACATTCACGAGACAACCGACCCCGAGGTCGTCATCGCGGAATGGACGGCACACGGGACGACGGTGAGTACCGGCAAGAAGTACGAGATGAAGTACATCATCGTGATCACCGTGCGGGACGGCAAGGTCGTCAACTACCGCGACTATTTCAGCCCGCTGCTGGCCGCACGGGCCGCGAACGACCGGCTCGACCTGCTGGCGCCGTTCAAGGAGGAGGATTTTCCCTTCGGCGCGTGAGGCCCGCGAAATCCCGGGACGCAGAGTGAGGGGCGTCGGCTGTCGAGCAGCCGACGCCCCTCACCGCATGCCGCCCACGGGGTCAGGCAGCGGTCTCGGATTCCGCGCCGGCCGGGCCATTCAGCAGGTTCAAGAACACAGCTGTCAGCAGGGACAGGACTGCCAGCACCGCCACGGAGACGGCGAAGCCGCGAACCTCCTCGCCCCCGGTGGCGACCGCGGCGAACAGGGCACCGATGCCGGCGACGCCGGCCGCCTCCGACACCTGGACGGCCGTCAGGATGCCGCCGGAGGCGGCACCCGCGTCCTCCGGGATCACGCCCGACAGCGCCGTCCCGATCAGCGAGGTGGCCACGATTCCGCCGCCGGCGCCGTAGAGCACCAGGCCGGGCATCAGGGCCGCCGCCGGGTTGGTGCCCTCCATCAGGTCCACGCCGATCCACACCAGTCCCAGCCCGATCGCCATGACGACCGCCCCGCCAGGCACCACTCGTGCCCCCCAGCGGGCCACGAACTTGCCGCACAGTACGGAGAAGACCGAGGTGAGGATGGCCATGGGCGTGAAGGTGAGAGCCGATTGCAACGGCGAGAAGTCCTTGGCCTGCTGGAGGTAGAACGCGAGCAGGAAGATGAACGCGCCGTTGACGCCGTAGAAGCACAGCGCCGTGGGCAGGCCCATGGAGAAGCCGCGCTGCTTGAACAGCCGGGGCGGCAGGAGGGGCGAGCGGCCGGCCTCGGCTACCCGGCGCTCCCAGAGCACGAAGATGGCCAGCAGCACCGCGCCGCCGGCCACCTCGCCCGCGCGTAGCCCCGTCCAGCCCTGCTCGGCGCCGACGACCAACCCGTGCACCAGGCCCAACAGACCGGCGCCGAGGAGGATGACGCCGGGGAGGTCGAGCTTCATCGGGGTCCGGTCGGACCGGTCGCGCACCAGCGCGAGGGCGCCCACGAACGTGATGACGCACAGCGGGACGTTGACCAGGAAGATGGACCGCCAGCCGAGGCCGGCGACGTCCCACTCGATGAGAAATCCGCCGACGATCTGTCCGGCGACGACACCGAGGCCGATGACCGCGCCGTAGAGACCGATGGCGCGGCTGCGTTCCTCATTCCGCTGGAACGTCACCTGGATGAGCGCCAGCACCTGTGGGAGCATCACCGCGGCACCGAGGCCCTGCGCGATCCGGGCGCCGACGAGGAATCCGGGGCTCTGCGCCGAGGCGCAGGCGACGGAGGTCAACGCGAAAAGGACGACGCCCACCAGGAAGACCCGGCGGCGGCCGAAGATGTCACCGAGCCGCCCGCCCGCCACGAGGCCGGCGCCGTACGCGAGAGTGTAACCAGTCGGCACCAATTGGATGTCCGCGAACGAGGCATGCAATTCCGCTTGAATCGACGGGTTGGCCACATTCACGATGAAAATGTCGAGGAAGCCCATGAAGGCACCGAGCAACAGGATCCACATGGCCGCCCATTGCGCGGTGGTCGCGACCGGCTGAGCCGGCGCCTCCTCCGCTCCCTCTCCCGCGGCTCTTTCCTCCCCCACGGGCGCATCTGTTTCCACCAATTTCTGCTTCCTGGACAACGCGACAACCTTTCGCTGATTCAGCGCGGCGGCGAGCCGTGCCGACAGGCAGGCAGCCAGACAGACAGGCAGCGGGAGGCGGCACCAGCGCCCCTCCCGGCAAGCTTTGCCCCGTCGCGCCGCCGCATGAACAGCGTTTCGGCTGCCCGCCCCGGGTCGGAACGACCGGGCCGGTACCTGCCAAGTCTCCCGGACCCCATTGCGCGGGCCAAGTTGCAATTTATGCTGTTGGTGTGACCACCACCCTAGGAGCAGAGTCGGAACAACGGCGGGACGAATTGCGGGACTTCCTGCGCAACCGCAGGGCCCGGGTGTCGCCGCAAGATGTGGGGCTCCCTTCCTCCGGCCGGCGCAGGACTCCCGGACTGCGGCGCGAGGAGGTCGCCTCGCTCGCGGGTATCGGGCTCACCTGGTACACCTGGCTCGAACAGGGCCGCCGGATCAGCGTCACCACGAGCATCCTCGACGCCGTCAGCGCGGCGCTGCGGCTCAACGACGACGAGCAGGCGCACCTCTACCGCCTGGCCGGGCACACTCCGGGGCCGGCGCCCCGCCGGGCGGGCCGGTCGGCTCCGCGACTGCCGGAGCACCTGGTCTCGCTCGTCGATGAGTGGTCCTCCGGCCCGGCCTACATCCTCGACCGCTACTGGCGCTGCCTCTACGGCAACGACGCGGTGGCGGCGCTGTTCGGCGAGGTCCCGAAGCTGCACAGCTGCCTGGACGGGTTCGTCTCCCCGCAGGGCCCGCACCCGGCGCTGCCGGAGTGGGAGGCGATGGCACCTTCCCTGGTCGCGGAGTTCAGGACGGACGCGGCGCGCTATCCGGACGATCCCGGCTTCGCGGAGCGCGTCCGGCGGCTCTCGGAGCACAGCCCGGCGTTCGCGCGGCTGTGGGCCGAGCAGGAGGTGCGGGACACGGCACTGGGCGAGAAGGTGCTTGAGCACCCGACCGCCGGCCGGCTGGTCTTCCAGCGGACGACGATGCAGATCGCCGACCATCCCGACCTGCGCGTCGTCCTGCTCCTGCCGCTGCCGGGTACGGGCACCCGGCAGCGGCTGCGCACGGTCTTGCCGCGCTCCGCCGCAGACTGACCGGACAGCCCGGACAGCCCGACGGGCACCACGCTTGTGGCGTGGTGCCCGTCGGGGTTCCGCTCGGCCGAGGGGGTCAGGCCAGCCTGGAGCGGAGGTGCTCGGCGAGTTCCGCCGGAGTCAGGAAGTCGAAGACGAGGGAGACCGGCAGCTCCAGCCCGGTCCGGGCGACGAGCCGGTTCCTCATCTCGACGGCGGCCAGGGACGTGAAGCCGAGGTCCATGAACTCCTGCTCCATATCGAAGTTCTGGCCTTCTTGGTGTCCCAGCGCCACGGCCATCTCTGCCTGCACCAGCTCGTCGAGGAAGACGGCGAGGTCTTCGGCCGGGAGTTGCGCGAGCGCCTCCGGTCCGCGTGCCGAAGCGTCGTCGGCGCCCTCCCCGGCGGACGCCGCGGTCCCCGCCGCGCCTTGCGGGCGTGCGGTCCGGCTGCGCTGCCGCCAGCGCGCCAGGACCGGCAAGGCGGCCCGCAGGGCCGCCTCGTCGGACGGGTCGTCCGCCACCTCGCCGAACTCCTTGACGAACCGGTCCACGTCCTGCTGTTCGACGGCGTTCCAGAAGGCGAGCGCCGTCGAGGGGGCAAGGCCGGACCGCTGGGCGCCCAGCCAGTAGTGGGTTCGCTGGAAGGCGTAGGTGGGCAGTTCGGCGCGGCGGGCATCCCGGTGGGCGAGCAGCTGCTCCCAGCGCACGGCGGCGCCGCGCACATGGGCCCGGGCGAGCGCCGTGAGCAGGGCTTCCGGCTCGGGGCGGTCCCGGCGTTGCACCGGGAGGGGGGCAGCGGCGTCCGGGAGGACGTCCGGCACCATGCCGCTGAGCACCGCATCCGGACCGATCTCCAGATAGAGCTGTGCGCCTGCCCGGTCCGCGGCGCGCAGCGCCCGCTCGAACCTGACCGTCGAGCGCACCTGGACCACCCAGTAGTCCGGGTCGCTCATCTCGGTGCCGCGGACCACCTCGCCGGTCATGGTGGAGATCACCGGTATCCGTGCGGGCTGGAAGCGCAGCCCCCGCACGACGGTGGCGAAGTCCTCCAGCATCGGTTCCATCAGCGGTGAGTGGAACGCGTGCGAGACGGTGAGCCGACGGGTCTTGACGCCCGCGCTCGCGAAGTGCTCGGTGACCTCCCGTACCGCCTCCTCGCTTCCCGAAACCACCGCGGAGGAGGGCCCGTTGACGGCGGCGATCCCGATCGGGCCGCCGTGTCCTTCCAGCACCCCGCGTACCTCCTCCTCCCCGGCCCGGACCGCGGCCATCGCCCCGCGCTCGGGCAGCCCGCCCATGAGCCGTCCGCGCGCGGTGACCAGCCGGCAGGCGTCCTCCAGATCGAGCACGCCCGCGATGTGGGCGGCGGCGATCTCCCCGACGGAATGGCCGAGCAGGTAGCCGGGGCGCGGCCCGGTGTCCTCGACACAGCGGTACAGGGCGACTTCGAGGGCGAACAGGGCGGGCTGGGCCCAGGCGGTTTCGTGCAGCAGCTCCGCCTCGGGGGTCCCGGGCCCGGCGAACGCCACGTCGTGGAGCGGCCGTTCGAGGTGCGGCTGAAGCGTGGCCGCCACCTCGTCGAACGCCTCCGCGAAGAGGGGGAACTCCGCGTACAGCCGGCTTCCCATTCCGGCGCGCTGGCTGCCTTGGCCGGTGAAGAGGAAGACGGTCACCGGGGCGTCGCCGGAGCGTGCGGAGCCGGTCACCAGTCCGGGCGCCGCGGTCTTCCGCGCCAGGGCGGTGAGGCCGTCCACGAACTGCCCGGTCTCCCGGCCGATCACCACGGCCCGGTGGTCGAAGCCCGCGCGCCCGGCGGCCAGGGTGAGGGCGACATCCCCGGCCGGTATCGCGGCTCCCTCCCCGGCGAGATGCTCAGCCAGCGCTCCCGCCTGCTCGCTGAGGGCCTCGGCGCTCTTGGCCGAGAGCACCAGGGGCAGCGGGGCGGGCTCCCGGTGGGTGTCGGGCTGCCGTTCGGGCTCGGGCGGCGCCTCTTCCAGCACCATGTGGACGTTGGTGCCGCTGATGCCGAAGGAGGAGACGGCGGCGCGGCGGGGGCGGTCGCCCTGCGGCCAGTCCTGCCGCTCGGTGAGCAGCCGCACGCCGCCCTGGCCCCAGTCGACCTCACCGCTGGGCGCATCCACGTGCAAGGTACGCGGCAGACTCCCGTGCCGCATCGCCAGCACCATCTTGATCACACCCGCGACGCCTCCGGCCGCGGCGGTGTGACCGATGTTCGACTTGACCGAGCCGAGCCACAACGGCCGTCCGGCCGAACGTTCCTGACCGTAGGTGGCCAGCAGGGCCTGTGCCTCTATGGGGTCACCGAGACGGGTGCCGGTTCCGTGCGCCTCCACCACGTCCACATCCGCGCCGGAAAGACCCGCGCTCGCCCACGCCTGCCGGATCACCCGCTGCTGAGCCGGACCACTCGGCGCCGTCAAACCATTCGACGCACCATCCTGATTGACCGCACTCCCCCGCACCGCCGCCAACACCCGATGCCCCAACCGCCGCGCCCGCGACAGCCGCTCCACCACCACCACGCCCACGCCCTCCGCCCAGGCGGTGCCGTCGGCTCCGTCGGCGAAGGACTTGCAGCGGCCGTCGGGGGCCAGCCCGCCCTGGCGGGAGAACTCCACGAACGGCGCCGGGCCGGGAATGACCGTCACACCCCCGGCGAGCGCCATCTCGCACTCGCCCTGGCGCAGCGCCTGGCACGCCTGGTGCAGCGCCACCAGCGAGGACGAACACGCCGTGTCCACCGTCACCGCCGGTCCCTCCAGCCCCAGCGCATACGCCA
>NZ_BAAARJ010000038.1:0-32259 GCF_039532135.1 Streptomyces axinellae | reverse complement strand
CTCCGATACCCGGGCGCAGGTCGAGCGGCTGGAGGCGCGCTACGGGCCGGTCCAGCACATGCACGCGCTGCCTCCGTCCGCACTGCCCATGTTCCGCCGAAGCACCGTACGCGTGGTGCCCGGCGGGCTCCGAAGCACCGAGCCTCTGCTCGTGAGGATGTGATCGCCACAATGACAACTACGACGGCCGCCACGCACCGGCCCCGGATCGTCAACCCGCATCAGCTCTTCGACCTCTCCCAGGAGGACACCTCGTCTTTGACCCATCTGCGGACCGTGCTAGGCGATGGGCAGCTCTTCCGCTACGTCGAGAGCGATCGCGAATCGGCGAACACCCTGGTCGAAAGGTATTTCGCGGAGCACTTCGGCAAGGAGCGTGCCGTGGCGGTGGCCAACGGCACCGTGGGCCTGCGACTGACGCTGCGCGCCCTGGGCATCGGCCCGGGCCACCGGGTCGCGGTCAACGCCTACGCCTTCATCGCCTGCGCCATGGCGATCTTGGCCGTCGGTGCCGAACCGGTGCCGCTCGACATGGGGGCGCAACAGCCGCTGAGCGCCGACGCCGACGCCCTGGAACGGTTCGAGGACCGCCTCGATGCTGTGCTCATCGTGCACGTCCAAGGGCACGCCCTGCCCGCCGGACAGGTACGGGCCGAGTGCGACCGGCGCGGCATCCCGCTCATCGAGGATGTTTGCCAGGCGCTGGGCGCGGGTTCCCCCGACGGCGGCGCCGGCCACCTCGGGGATGTCGCGGTGACCAGCTTCCAGCAGGCCAAGCAGATCTCCGCGGGTGAGGGCGGGCTGGTCGCCGGCCCGGCGGACGTGGTCGAACGGGTCTACCGCATGGCCGACCTGGGCGCGGTGCGGCACGAGGGCGGGCTGCCGGACTGGGACGACGAGCGCGCGATCATAGGCGACAACCAGCGTATGACGGAGCTTCAGGCGGCGCTCGTCATGGATCAGGCAGAGGTCCTGGACGAGACCCTGGCCCGGCAGCGTGAACGCCGCGACCGGCTGCGCGCGGCCCTGGGCGACGTGCCCGTGCTGGAGAGCGCGCACCCGGCCGGGGACGCCGGCTCACACACTCTTTTTCTGGCCCAAGACGACTCCTCGGCAACGGAGTTCCGCAACGCACTGGCAGCGCGCGGGGTGCTCGCTCGGGTGGTCTGGAAGAAGACCTGGCTGGAGTACGGTCTCTTCCAGCGCGAGTTGGGGGGCTCGGCCGGCGCCCCTCCGTTTCCGAAGAAGGCTGTCGCGCTCGCCTCCAGAATCCTCAGCGTCCCGACCTCGAAGTACGTGACGGACACCGCCGTCGCGCAGGTGGCCGACGCTATCGCGTCCGGCCGCCGCCACCTCGCCCAGGAAAGGTAATACCGCATGACACCCTTCGCGCTGCTGCTGCGAGGCCTGCCGAACTCCGGCAAGACGACTACCGCCGCGCTGCTCCGCGACCGACTCGTGCCCTCGGTGCGCGTCTCCAACGACTCCGTGCGCTACATGGCCCAGCCCCGGGACTTCAGCGACTTCACTCTCGTGGCCTCCGAGCTGGGCTGCCTGGACCTTGCCGCGTCCTACCTGGACAGCGGCTTCGTCCCGGTGATCGACGGGGTCTTCGAGGACATCGATTTCCTCTCGGCGCAGGAACTGCGCTTCCGCAGAAAGGGAATGCGGCTGGTCACCATCACCCTGGAGGGCAGCCTGGGCGACCTGCTCGACCGCAATGCCGCCCGCGCCGAGCTGGCCCGAATGGACGAGGACCGGATGCGGGAGCTGCACGGCCAGTTCCGGCCCAGCGGTATCACACTGTCCATCGACGGCAAGCAGCCCGAGGAGGTAGCCGATGACGTGCTGGATCTCCTGGAACTGCTGCCTCCGGCCGAGGCCGAGGCCGAGGCGAGCACGGGCGCCGAGGGCACGGCCGAGGTCCTGTTCCTTCGGCACGGCGCCCCCGACTACCCTGCCGACGTCTACCCCGACCCCTACACGATGGGACTGTCGGCACGGGGCCGGGACGAGGCAAGAGCGGCCCGGGCGGCGGTGCGGCGGTTCGCCCCTGACGTCGTCTACACCTCTGACTTCCGGCGTGCGGAGGAGACAGCCGAACTGGCGGCCGACGGCCTCGGCCTGCCGTTGCACCGGGAACCGGCCCTGCGCGAGCGGGTCTTCCACCAACTCGCCGGAGTCCCCCTCGACGAGGTCAGGACCCTGCTCGGCCCGGAAGCCCAGCACGTGCTGCACGGCAACAGCGACCTGTGCGAGTGGGGTACGGAGGAGACCTACGAGCAGGCCAGGACCCGGGTGCTCAGCTTCTTCGAGGAGCTGGCCGCCCGGCATCCCGGCCGGCGGGTGCTGGTCGTCGGCCACGGTGGGCCGCACGCCTGGCTCACGGAACGGGCCCTGGGAGCCGAGATGCGGGGGGTGCGGCGCATGCGCTGGGGCACCGGCCACTTCTCCCGGTTCCAGGTGACACCCGAAGAGGTCGCACTGGAGTTCCTCAACCGGTCCCCCGAGGACATCGCCCGGGCCCCGGGCGAGCGGAAGGAGGCACTATGAGCGCGCGGAACACCCGCCGGGCCCACCGGATCGCGGTGGTTGCCACGCCCTTCGGTTTCGGCCCGGCCTCCAAGGCGTACAGCATCGGGCAGGTCCTGCGTGACGAGTGGGGCATGGACATTCAGTTCTACGGAAGGGACTCCGCCTGGGACTTCTTCGCCGCGCAGCCAGAGGTGCGGCCCCGGCGGCCGGAGGAGCTCGGTCGGCCCGACTCGGCCGACGCCGTCGTGAACGTCCTGGCACCGGAGCTGATCCGCTCCCCCGCCACGGCGGCCATGACCTACTACGTGGACAGTCTGGGATTCATGTGGCAGCCGTCGGACATACCCACAGACAGCCTGCTCAAGCGGGTCCGCGGCTACTTCGCCCAAGACCTGTTCGGCAGCGCGGCCAACCTCGTCGCGCTGGGGGTCCCCGGAGTGACCCCGGTCTCCGGCATCGTCGCCCCGACGGCGCCGGGACCGGCGCTGCCGGGAAAGTGGACGGGGCGCCGGGTGCTGGTGCAACTGGGCGGGCTGAGCAACCCGGCCGGGCACGGCTCCGGCCAGGTGTATCTCGCGCTGGCCCAGCGGCTGCTCACCGCGCTGCGGGACATCTCCGGTGAGTTGAGCATCGCGATGAATCACGCGGGCGGCCGGTTCTCACTGGACGTCGGACACCCAGCCCGGCAGTTATCCGGCGGCGAGTTCCATTCCGAACTCGCCGACTGCGGCGCAGTGCTCAGCTCGCCGGGCATGACCACGCTGATCGAGGCGTCCCGGGCGCGGCGCCCCTATGTACCGCTACCACCGCAGAACTGGAGTCAGGTGGTCATCTGCCAACACCTTGCCCGACGTTCCGAGCTGGGCGTGTGGGAGTTCCTGACCGGCCCGTACGCCACGATCGACGCCCGGGCGCCCGAGGCTGACAAGGCGGCACAGGTACAGGAGGTGAACCGGACACTCGGCCGGGACGATGGCTACGCCGCGGCCTACGCAGACCTGGCCCGCGCCGCATTGGCCGCGGGCGTGGCACCGGATGTGGGCGCACCGTTCGAGGGGGCCCGCGAGGTGGCCGCCGCTGTCGCGGCCGGCCTCGCGGACAGCCCGCAGCACGCCATCAGCATCACGCGCGGCGCCGGACGTCCGCGCGTTCGGAGCGGGCCCGCCGGGGCGGCGGACCACATGGGGCGGGAGACCGTGACCGGAACCACCACCGGCGGACTGGTGAGTGCCCTGCGCTCTCTCACCAAGGAGGTGGAGACCGCACGGAACTGGAGCGAGGTCTCCAGGGAATTGGCGCAGGAGCGGGTCGCCACGGTCTTCGGCTCGGCACGGGTGAGCCGCGAGGAGCCGGCCTACGCGATGGCCCGGGACTTGGGGGCAGCGCTGGCCGCCGGGGGCTGGACCACGGTCACCGGCGGCGGCCCCGGCATCATGCAGGCGGCCCGGGACGGCAGCGGGGAGAGCCTGTCCCGGGCGGTCCGGGTGGAGATCCCCGGTGAGGAACCGGAGACGTTCCTGGATCCGGCCCGGTCCATCACAGTGGCCACCTTTGCCTTGCGCAAGCTGCTGCTGACCCACGACATCGACGCGCTGTTCGTCTTCCCCGGCGGGGTCGGCACCTTCGACGAGCTGTACGAGGTCCTCGTCCACCAGGACACCAACCGGCTCGAACGCTTCCCCGTCGTGCTGATGCAGCCGCCCGGTGGTGAACTGTGGTCGGCCTGGCTGGAGTTCATGGACGAGCACCTGGTCCGCACCGGGCTGGCCAGTTCCTGGGTCACCGGGGACCTCGTGGTGGCCGGTTCCGTGGACGAGGCCGTCGCGGCGGTCGAGAAGCGGCACCCGGCCGCCACGAGGTCCCCCTCGGCCGACGGGTGCGGCGCGCCGTCCGGTGGCGGTCACCCGGCGACGGTGTTCCGCTCATGAGCACGGCGAGTGGCACGGCGGCCAGCGGGGCCGTCCCGGTGCGGGTCAGCGTCGTCATCCCGGCGTACAACGCATGCAGCACACTGCGGGCCTGTCTGCTGTCGCTGATCCACCAGCACCAGGGCCAGGAAGAGGACCAGGGCCGGGCGCAGGAGCGGAGCCCGGCAGTCGGCGGAACGGGGGCCGCGCCGCCGTTCACGTACGAGGTGATCGTCGTCGACGACGGCTCCTCGGACGGCACGGGTGACATGGTCGCCGCATTCCCCGACCGGCTCGACCTGCGCTACACCTTCTTGCCCCGCACAGCGCGATCCGGGCGGGCCCGGGCCCGCAACGCCGGTCTCGCCCTGGCCACCGGTGGCCTGGTCGTCACACTGGACGCGGACCAGGTGGTGGCACCCGGGTTCCTTGCCGAGCACGTGCGGCTGCACGCCGCCGACCCCGCGCTCCTGGTCGTAGGGCGGCGCCTCCAGCTGGACGAGGGCCGGTTCGACCAGGAGGCACTGGCCTGCGGCTTCCGTCCGGAGGCCCTCCCGCCGGTGGTGCGAGGAGACGAGCGGGAGCGGCTCTTCCGCCTCCTGGAGCGCCCGTTAACGGAAATGGCGACCTGCTGGCATCACGCCTGGACCTGCAACGCCTCCGCCGGCCGGGACCGGCTGGCCACGGTGGGTGGGTTCGATGAGAAGTTCTCCGGTTGGGGCCTGGAGGACGCCGAACTGGCCTACCGGCTCGTTCAGGACGGCGTCAGGATGCGCTACACCACCGCGGCCGTGGTCTACCACGAGCACCGCCAGCCTGTGACCGCCGCGATGTACCGGGAGTGGTGCCGCAATCTGGCGCACTTTGTCCGCCGGCACCCCGACCCGGTGGTGCGGCTCCAGGAGCGGTTCGCACCCGCCATCGACCCGGACCGATCCGCCCCCGGGACGTGGGAGGAGATCGCCGCGGGTTTCGAGCACGCCGCCCGCGCGCTGGGCTCCCACCCGCGCTCGCCGTCCGTCAGCTGACCGACCCGGCCTGCCGCGCCGGCCCGGCACCGGGCCGGCGCGGCAGGCCCCGCACCGAGAGGTCGTGCCACCCCACCATGCCCACACCGCCCACCCCCGCTACCGGCCCCGGGCGCCTCGGCACCGGTGCCCGAGTCGTCTACCTGCCTGTCAACCGCCCCTTCGAAGCGGCCTTCCGTTCGGTCGCCGCCGAGGTCACAGCGTTGCCA
Source organism: Streptomyces axinellae (assembly GCF_039532135.1). Taxonomy (NCBI): domain Bacteria; kingdom Bacillati; phylum Actinomycetota; class Actinomycetes; order Kitasatosporales; family Streptomycetaceae; genus Streptomyces; species Streptomyces axinellae. The sequence goes on along the minus strand of NZ_BAAARJ010000038.1, from coordinate 26,580 downwards.
GAGGCAGCGCGCGCGGGCGTCACCCTGCTCGTCGTGGACGACTGCGGTCCGGCCGTCTCCCGCGCCAACCGCGAGGTCTGCAACGCCGTGGTCCGCGAAGCAGGTCCGCGCGTACGTGTCCTGGCCGCAGACGGCTGGCGCCGCCTGGTCAACGACCTACTCGCTGCCGCCGACCTCAAGGACCAGCACCGGAGCATCGCCGGGACCGCGCTGGTCAAGCCCTCTGGCTCGTATGGGGCAGGACCCAACAAGGCAGCCCTGATCGCTGCCCTGGAAGACGCCGTCTCGCTGCACCGGCGCGACAGCGACCAGATCACCGCGACCGACCCCGGCACCGGGGCCTCCCCGCTGCGTATCGAAGCTGAACTCTTCGACCGTGCCCGGGCCGGCAGCGGACCCGCCCCCTACTGCGTGGGCTCCTCCCTGACAGGGCGGCCCACCCGCGACCGCAGGGACCTGGAACACGGCTCGGCCGCGTACGTGGAGCGCATCGACGCGCTGAGCCGGCTGCCGGCCGACCCGCCCCGCCCCCAGCTTCCCGACCGGCCCGAACGGGCCGCTCTGCACGGCGGGCAGCACGCCGAACGCGATTACACCGGCACTGTGGAGATGGGCATCGCGGCCCTGCGGGAGGTGCACGAGTGGATTCCAGAGATGCCCGCCGTGGGCATCCTGGGCAGCGACTACTTCCAAAAGGGACTGCTCTATCAGCTCGACCTGCCGGTCTATCACCATGCGCGCACCGCCCGGCACGTGTACGAGCCGTGGCGCGCCCGGCAGAGCAGCGATGCCCATCTGGAGTGGTACGCGCGGGCCGAGTTGCGTTACACCGTGCTGCGCCGCCACTGGAATGCCTTCAACCGCCTCCTGACGGCCGATCCGGCGCAGGTGTTGCGAGATGGCCACTTCGACCAGGCAGCCTATGCGGAGCTGTTCGTTGAGGCGCTGCACAAGGGCACCGAGGGGGTCCAGAACATTCCGGGGGAGTTCGTGGCCGTCTACCGGGAGGCGGCGGCCGGGGCGAGCGGCGACGTGCGGCGGCGCCTCGCGGTGCGGGTGGCCGCGCTGGAGGAGGAGGCCGAGACGGCCGTCGGCTATGTGGCCGACGCTATCCACGAGTTCACCGGGCTCACCCGGCTGTGGCCCCGCCTGGTGGCCGCCGCCCGGCAGCTCGGCCGCACCAACGGGCTGGCGGTGTACACCTCCTAGGGCGCAGGCGCCTCCCGCATGGGTAAGTGTCCCCAGCGCGGGGACAGCCGGACAGAACCGAACCGCTGGCCCCGGCCGGCACGGACGCACGGGACCGGAAGGAGCAGAGCATGTGCGGCATCGGCGGCGTCATCCTGAAGCGGCGCTCAGCCACTGACAGGGACGGCATGATGAGACGGCTGCGCGCGAGCCTGGCTCACCGGGGCAGGAGCTCCGCCGGCGGCTTCACAGACGAACGGGCGGCCCTGCACTGTGCGCGGCACGCCGTCATCGCCGTCGAGGACGCCCGACAGCCCCTCCTTGACTCGCGGCGCAACCTCGTCATGGTGGGCAACGGGGAGATCCTCAACTACCGCGACCTCGTCCGGCGACTGCCGCCGGAGCGGGCCCGGCGGCTGCGACCGGGGGACCTCCAGGTCGCACTGGAGCTGTACGCCGAGCGGGGCGCCGACGCTTTTGAAGAGCTGCGCGGGCCGTTCGCGCTGGCCGCGTGGGACAGTCGGGCGGGCGAACTGACCCTGGTCCGCGACCGGTTGGGCGAGCGGCCCCTCTACTACTACGACTCACCCGACTTCTTCGCCTTTGCCTCGGAGATCCGCTGCCTGGCCGCGGCCCTGCCGCCGGGACTGCTCCACCGGGACGAGGCCGCGCTGCTGTCCTTCCTGGGCCTGGGCCGGATGACTGACGGCCGTACCCCCTACCGGGAGATCCGGACCGTCCCGGCGGGCGCGGTGCTGCGAATTGGCGGCGCGGGCGCCGGGCCACGACAACTCGCTTCACTGACGCCGGTCTCCGGGCTGCGCCCGGCGCCGGCCGGGCTGGAAGAGATCGACGAACTGCTCGCCCGCGCCCACCGCCGCGCGCTGGTGGCGGACCAGCCGGTCGCTGTGGGGTTCTCCGGCGGAATCGACTCCACCGCGGTGCTGCGGGCGGCGCAGGGGGGCGCGGGCGCAGCGGCCGTCGTCACCGTCTACTCCGAGCTGGCCCCGGCTTCCGACATCAACCTCCACCGGGCCCGTGAGCTGGCCCCGGTGCTCGGCGTGGAACTGACCGAGGTGCCCTTCCGCATGCCTACCCTGGACGGTGCCGAGGACATCCTGAACACGACGCTCGACGGGCCGGCCGCCGAGCCCCTCGTCCTGCACAACGACACGTTGCACGCCGCCGCCCGGGACCACTCCGCCGTGCTGCTCGGCGGGCACGGAGCCGACGAGGTCTTTGGCGGATACGTCCGCTATGCCGCACTACGCGCCGAGGCGGAGGCAGTGCCCACCCCGAAGTGGCTGGCCTCCTCGGCCTGGGAGCGATGGAACCGGGCGGCCGGTTGGCAGCGGTTCCTCCGAGACTTCGGCGCCCCCGACCTGGCCGCCGCCGCACCGGTTCCAGCCGATCCGCTGGAGCGGCCGTTCCCCTACGCGGACGCTGAGGAGGGCGACCGGGTGCTGTTCGGTCAGGCATTGGACCTCTTCCGGCTGATGACGTACGACAACTTCCGCGCCACCGACGAGAACGGCATCGCGCGGCAAGTGGAGGTACGCTCCCCGTTCTTCGACATCGACCTCGTGGCGGGCATCTACAGCCTTCCCGTGGCCGACCGCCTTGGGCAGGGCACCCCCAAGCCGCTGCTACGCCGGGCCTTCCAAGGGACTCCTCTGGCCGGGGCATTCACCGAACGCAAGGTCGGATTCGACGACCACTTCTCCTACTCGGACTGGATGGTGGAGAACTGGCCGCGGTTCTCCTCGGCGATCGTCGACGGGCCGCTGAAGGGCACCGGGATCCTGCGCGACGGAGCCCTGGATCGCCTGCAGGAGCGCGACTGGCGCACCCTGTGGCGGCTGTTCAGCCTGTCGACCTGGCTGACCCGAGCCGACTGACGGACCACCTCCGACGGAGGCGCTCATTGGTATCCGTGCGCCGATGTCGGTACGGGGGGGCCTGCCAGTGGCGGTGACCGGGCTGCTCGTACGTCCTGGACGAACGCCTACCGGAGATGCTTCCCGCAGGACGGAACTGTGCCGCACCGGCGCTGTCGCCGCACCGCGGTGGTGCGCAGGTGGGGGCTGCTGGGCCGTCGGGGGGCTGTGTTTCTGGCCGGAGGGGCGACGGGGGCGGGTCCGCTGTGGCGATCCCGGGAGTTCGAGGGTGGGGTGGATTACTGCGAGCGCGCACGGGGCGGCGCCTGCGCTCCAGCCGAGACCCGGGTGTCCGCCGGTCTGGGTGAGGTCAGGCTCTTCCAGCCGACCGGATTTCAGCCCCGTAGACATCTGTCCATTTGTGCACGTATGAGGGGCTTGGCGGGGCGGGCCACACCAGGAGGTAGTGCTCTTCGACGGGGTAGTCCTCGTCCTGCACGTCGAGGCGGACGCCTTCGTCACGGCCCCGGGCGTGGACGCGTACCCGGTAGGGGCCGGGCTGGGCGTGGGTGAAGTCGGGGAGTGCGCTGGCTTCTCTCTCTTCGTCCTCGTCTCCTGCGGTCAGTACGCCGGGGGTCTTGCCGGGGAGGGTCAGGCTGACTTCGGCGACTTCTTCCCACTCCTCCAGTTCGGGAGGCTCGGGGGCGGTGTCGCGGACGTCCACGGTCAGCAGGATGTCTCCGGTGTCGGTTCCGGTCCGCACGATCGCGAAGTCGCCGGGGTCGGCGAGTCTGCCCCGGGAGACGGAGTCCACCAGGCCGTTGGAGGCGGCCGGGCGTTGCAGGGCGCCGAAGGTCTCTCCGCGGATGGAGTACCGCCCGTCGGCGACGAACACCCGCTCCGTTTCCCGGGGCATGTCTCCTCCTACACCTCCACCCAGAATGCGTTGCCGTTGAGGATTCTCTGTTCCTCGTAGAAGCGGAGAATCAGGTCACCCTGCTGATCATTCTCCTCCTGGGTACGAAGGCCCACCCCCAGTCGGGGCTGGTGGTCTTCGACGCGCCCTGGTTCGTTGAGGCGAAGGGGTATTCGTCGCACGACTTGCCTGTCGGGCGGGGCCGGCTCTTGGGGCAGGCAATGTTCCGGTTCGCCAGGCGGATCTTCGCGTTGACCGTGCGGGACAACGGGTTGCCGCCGGACTTGAGGCCGTAATGGTGAGGGCCTTCCTTCTGGATCCGTCGGATGTTGTCCGCGAGGGCCGGCAGCTTCTTCATCGAGGTCATCGTCGGGATGTGCTTGGGGAACACGCAGCCGGCCGTGACGCGATTCAACACGTTGTCGCAGCACAGCGGTTCGGTCGCCACGGTCACGGGCTCCGTTGGCTTTGCCCAGTTGGGGCTGAAGAAGTGGTATTCCATTCCGGTGCTCTGTTTGCTTACCAGCTGGTTGTCCCCGTCGTGGACGCCGGAGTCGACGAGCCACCCACCCCAGGCGTAACCCTCGTCGACCACGAACTGGGACATCAGACTGCCCTCGGCCTTGCATATGCCTGGGCAGTCGGCGTCACCGGCCACGAGGACGCCGCCGTTCAGCCCCGAGCCGCCGAACTTGTCGATGCTGAGCTGGCTGCCCCAGGTCGAGTTCCCGGGTTCGGCGTAGGCGTGGCTTTCCTCGAAGTAGTCGATGTCGCCGACTTTCTCCCGCGTGCCGTCACTCCCGTAGGAGTAGATGTTCAGATCATGGTGCGCACCTGGCAGGCACGTTCCCGCTCCGCCCACCAGCCGCCGTCCACGTGGTCGTAGCACCAGCTCGGCACCGGGACTCGGCTGGGCTCTGCCGCCGGTTCCGGGTTGTTCCGCATCTGCTGTTGCTTGCTCTTGAGTATCCGTGCACGCTCAGTCGGTGTGGCCGATCGGGCGCACACCACATGCCTGTCGGTCGGATCCTGAGAGATCCGGGTCTCCGGGAGCTCGGCACAGGTGTCCGTGGTAGTGGCAGCTGCGGTTTGCTGAGGCTCTTGGGCCTCGCTGTGCTGGTCCCCTGACGCCCGCGGAACGGCTGGCCGCTCCCCCGCGGCCACCGCCGGGACGGCGGACATGCTCAGCATGTAAGCCGGCGACGAGCGCTATCGCTCTCTTCACGTGTTCCCCCCTCATATGTTCACTTATCGGAGACGATCACGTCTCGACCGGCATACCGCAGAGAGGGCCTCACGATTTCAGGACCGTCTTGTCAGCCAAATCGGGCGCGATCATGGTGCTTTCGAGGCTGTTCCGGCCACGCACCCCGGAGCGGTGGCTACACCTCTCGATCACGGCACGCTTGGCCCGCACGAGAGAGGACTTCCAGCACGGCGCTCCCCAGCTGCGGTGCGGCTACTCCTCCATCAGTTCGGGGAGCTGATGAAGAGCCTTTCGTCGGGCTTCGCTTGCCAGCACGCCGTTCATCGTGACCGTTGTGCCGCCTCGCGGCCGTCGGGCCCGATCGCGTCGTCGACGCGCAGTTCGATCCGCCCTTCGGGGCCGCCGCGGTGGAGAGTGCGGCGGTGGGTAGTGGTCCACGTCATGGGTGCCTGCAACTCCGTTGCGCTCGCGGACGGTTGCTCAACGCGGAGGGCGGTCGATTCGTTGCGTGCGCTCAAGTGCCCTTCTCCGACTTCCTCCACGGCGGCGCGGAAACGGGGCGTTACTCAGCGATAGGAGTTCAAGGGGGTCAGCGCGCGAGTGCCGGCTGAGCGTCGAGGACCGCAAACGCTTGGGCCGGCGCAGCGGCGATGGCCGGGGACAGTGTGTCAGTGCGGGCTCGTTCATCGCGGTGCAGGAACGGTGTGCGGCTCTCGGGCCCGCAGTGGCGGACAGCGGCTTTGATGCTGGTCATGGTGCCGCCGAACTTCTCACGAGGTAGCGGCGGATGAGCATGGTGGGCGAAGTGGTCCTGGACTTGGTCGAAAGGAGCCACGGGTCCGTGTTCAGCGATGTAGCGGACAATCTCGCGAGCGCGGGGCGTCATCCCGGCGAGTACGCGGAGCAACAGCTGCTCGTTCCAGCCGTTGCCCAGGTCCTCCTCGCTCAGCAGTATCGCGCGATCAGTCACGGCCGTGCTCTGTCGATCGGCTTGGGCGTCCGGGCGGTAGGCGGCCCGTACTGCTGCGAGCGCCTGTTCGCAGGAACCGGTCTCGGTGCCGATCGTGATCTGCGTTCAAAGCCCCTTCGTGGGTCTCTGCTGAAGGGAGCGCAGGTCACACCCCCTCCTGCGGTCGGCTCCGCTTACCGGGGTGAGGGGTTCATCATGTGACCGCGCAGCGCGTCTTTGTCTGCTGCCGGCTTCGCCGTGGCGGTATCCACTGCAGCTGCGGTCTCGGTAACTTCAGGTTCCGGATCGAGCGGCTGCCGGTCCAGGAAGGCATGCAGGCTGGACAGATGAGGTAGCACGTCCTTCCACGAAGCCCCCACTTCCAGGCGCTGTGCTTCGAAACCTTCGAAGACTCTTCGGTGTCCGAACTGAGCGCGTGCGAGGGCGAAGGCGTGTGTGGCTTCGAGCAACGCGGCGTCTTCCACGGTGTCGGTGACATCTGGGGTAGCCAGGTCGGTGAGGGTGCGTCGTCCCTTCCGCAGGTCGGTGAAGACACGTCGGCGGAAGGAAGCGATCTCCCCGGGCGGCCGGGCCTGCCGTCCGCGTTCGGTACCGGCCTCGAAACGCTCCCGGAGCACTTTTGTCGATGGTGGTGACCTCGTCCAGTGCTGTGCGTAGCCTCGCCAGAACTTCCAGACCGTGCGGGGGGGGTGCTCCCCCATCAGTTCCCATTGCTGTGCTCGCTGGAGCGTGCGATCGGCCGCAGCGCTCCGGTTGCGGATGAGGGTGGCCGTCGTGCGCTTGGCCATAGCCGTCTTCATCTGGGCCCGGCGCCGACGTCGTTTGAGCTTGGCCTCCCGACAGGATTCGCACTCCGCGCTCTGGGCGCTCAGGCGCAGTCGAGCCGAACCACACATCTCACAGGTGAGAGGGCACAGGACGACCCGAGACGGCTTTCCACGGCGATGCTCGGGGATATCTGGCCGCTTGTCTGTCGGACCCGGCCACTTTGCTGATGCCGCCCTGCTGCCATGCTCTCCCCCGACTTGCCTGCCGCACCCAGTGGTCGCGACCTTTCTACCCTCGTTGTCGGAGTTGGCACATGGGGCGGCGCCTTCTTGTCTGTCGAAGTCATCTGGTACGAGGAGGCGCGTAGTTGCTGTGGAGGGGCACAGAGGCTGTGGCTGTCCACGACGAAAGCTCGCACATCTGGGTGACGCCGCAGGTTCCGGGCAGAGAAGGGCTGGTGCGTACGCGGCGCAGCGCGTTGGGACGCCCGGGGTGCGGTGATCAGCGAGTCGTGTACGAAGTCACCGGGTGGATGTCCTCTCACTTGTCCCATTCCTGGAGAGCCTCCAGCAACTCGGTGAGGAACTGCTTCGGCAGGTGTTGGGCGAGAGCGTCGGCCATGTCGCCGGGCCGGTTTTCAGTGGCATCCGCAAGGGCCTGCACGGCTTCACCTGCCGGGTCGTGCGCGGGCGCGGGTGCCTCTTGCTGCTGGTCGGGCTGTGCTGACTCGCTCGGGGCCGGTTGTGGCGGAACATGGCGGCCGTTCGCGGAAGTCTCCTTCTTCTCGCTTATCACGGCGTGATAATTGCCGCCGCTCTCTTTCTTCTTCGTGCCGGTGGTGCGGGGGCTGCGCTGCTTGGCGCGGGCTGCGCGGTCGTCTGCTGCGGCGCGCTGCTCGTCGGGGGAGAGCTTGCCGAGGTTCCGTACATGCTCGATGTGTCGTGTGCCTGTGGCGAGGTCGGCTTGCAGCTCGGGGGAGAGCTTGAGGAGCGACAGTTTCGAGGAGATGGTGGCCTGGGAGATGCCGAGGCGCTCGGAGGCCTTGGTCTGGCTGCCGTAGAACGCGACGAGCTTTTCGAGGGCGTGCGCCTGTTCCAGGTCGGTCATCTGGTCGTTGTGGAAGTTGGCGACGAATGCGGCTTCCAGCAGCGCCTTGTCCGTGGTGACCCGGCGGTCGTCGACCACGACGCGGATCTCGGTCTCGCCCGCGCGTCGGGATGCTTCCAGCCGGCGGTGGCCGTCGACTACGAGGTATTTGGCGCCCTCGTCGAGCTGAGCTTCCTGCTCGGGGCGTTCGGCCAGGTAGGCGCTGACGCTCGCGATGGTGATGGCGTTGACGACGCCGAGTTCCTTGATGCTCTGTGTCAGGTCCTCGAGATTGCGCAGCTCCTCCCGCGGGTTGTCGGGGTTCTGGCTGATGAGGGCGAGGGGAAGCTGGGTGGGGTCGGGGACGCCTTCGGTTGGTACGTCGGTTGCGGCGCTGATGGCGGCGCGTCGGGCGCTCACGGGTCGGGCCTGCGTGAAGGAGGTGCTGGCGCGGAGTTGGTCTGCTTTGCTCATGAGATCTCCCGTGCCAGTGCGCGGAGGCCGACGGCTTGGTCGCAGCTGGGTGCGTAGGCGAGCAGGGGCCGCTTGAGGCGGACTGCTTCCTTCTGTTCCTTGAGGTCGCCGAGGACACCGACGACGCGGGGGTCCTTTATGTCCATCCATGCTTGGAGGGAGGAGGTGGCGATGTATCCGCGGCGGGCGTCGTAGTGGTTCACGACGATTCCGAGGTAGTCGAGTTCCAGGTCGAGGTCGCCGCGGAGGTCTTCGATCTGTGTGGTGAGGAGGGAGTAGGCGTCGGCTGAGCTGTCTTCGGCCTGTACGACGATGAGGCTGCCGGAGGACCCGGGGGGTTCGTTGTCCCGGCGGCGGCCGTAGTGGACGGCCGCGTCCATGCTGAGGCCGAGGCTGGGCGGGCAGTCGACGATGATGACGTCGAATTCGGCTTCGATGGGGGAGAGGGCTCGTTCCAGGGCTGCTTCGCGGGCTCGTACGCCGGCGAGTTTGACGTCGAGGAGGAACGCGTCGGTGCAGCTGGGCAGGAGGTGGAGTCTGTCTCCGAAGCGCTCTTCCTGGATGGGGACGATCAGGTCGCGCAGGCGGCCGTCGGCCACGCCGGCCATGTGTTTGGTAAGGCTGTCGCCTTCCATCGGGAGCGGTGTGTGGCCCAGTTGCTGGGTGAGGTGGCACTGGGGGTCGAAGTCGACGAGGAGGACGCGCAGTCCGATGCCGGGGAGGCTTTCCAGGTTCAGGGGGTCGTCGGCGACGCCTTCAAGGGCAGCGGCGAAGTGTTTGGAGATACGGACGGGGTGCAGTTGCTCGGAGCTTTCGGCCATGGCTTCGCCGGTACCGGCAGCGACTGCGGTCTTTCCTACACCGCCCTTCTGGTTGCAGACGATGATGCGTCGCACCACCTCGGGACGTTTGATGGCGGGGGAGGGGTTGTTCTGCAGCCAGACGTCGACCGACTGGGCGAGCCCTTGGATGAGGGAGAGCTTCCTGTCTGTGGCCGTGGCCTTGAAGGTGTCCCATTGGCCCTGGGGGAGCCAGGTGGAGAAGGGGCTGGCGCCGGCGGTGTCCACGGTGGCAGGGGTGGAGGCGAGTCCCGTCCAGTGATTGATGCCCTGTTCGACGGCTGTCTGGATGTCGATGCCCAGCTGGGCGGCACGGATCTTGAGTTCCTGCCGTAGCCAGGAAGGCAGTTTGGAGACGACCTTCTCGCGGTCGTGAGGTGAGCCCATACGCGGAAGCTTACTAACCGCCTTGATCACCCGACTGACCGACACGTTACCAATGCACTTCCGGTCGGCGATTATCACGCCGTGATAGCGCCCAAGCCGAGCGCGGCACCCACGCCTTACGCGTCCGGCGTCGGGACACCGAGCCCGCCGATGGGCGGGTACGGGGGCCGCTACTGACCCGGAGGCTGCGCCCAGGGGGTGAAGCGTTGGCCTGGGGGCGTCCCCTCGCGCCAGTACCTCAAGACCGACTCCTGGACGATCTCGAAACGCTCAGCGGCGACAAGGCACGAAAGGGGTTCCTGACCGCCGGCGTCGGCCTCGAAAGCAACGATGACGGGCAGCTCCCCACCAAGATGATGCGTGACCTTCGCGATCTCGTCAGGCGACGGTGCGCGGAACTGGGGGTCGTGGAAGCTCGACGGGCAGATGACGTGCCGCAGTTGCGTGAGCGCGGGCTGCTGATCCCTGAGTGAGAGTGTCCCGGCCAGCCGCGTCGTAGGTGCCTGTTGATGGTGGTGCACATCGGCATTGCTGCTCTCAACCTCGTACATGATGCCGACCGCGCGTTCACCCGTCGACGGCTGCGGGCGGGAGCGACGGGTGCGGTCTGCCTCGTGCCGGCCGCATCGAAACGCGGTTTCCGTGCACGCCGCTTCACCGTCGGAGGGGGTCAGGCGCTTGTCGGCGGGGGAGTGGGCCGGCTCGAAGAGGACGAGTCCGCTTGCGTCCCGCGCCCTGGATGCTGCCGGGTGCTTATGCGGTTGAGGACCTGACGGGCTGTGCACGGCCTCTGGCTGCATACGCTGCCATTGTGATCGTGCGCTGCCTTCAAATCATCAGCCCGACGACCGGAGAGGCCGTGACCGAGCACCCTTCGATCCGTGTCGGAGCGGAGTACCCGGTGCTGGAAGTCCTCACTGCAGGGAATCGAGTACTGCTCCGCATTCCGGAGCTGCTCGACACCGCGGGCCATCGGGACAGCCCGGGGGTGTGGGATGCGGCGATGTTCTCGATCATGAGCAGTCGAATACCGGGCTGCTGGGTCGCGGAACTGCGGGGGAGCAGGCTGGCGTTGGCGCCGCGCGAATGGCAGCGTCCCGGATTTTGGGACGACTACTTCGACGATGTGCCTGCCGCTGTCGACGAGTACGTTCGGCTGCGGGCCGCGGTCCTTGCCGAAGCGTGATGGGGTGTCCGGCGCCTCGTGGGTCGGCCGGTGGCGTTCTTCGCGGTTCTGGTGGAGGAGGGCGGGGTGAGGTCGGCTCCGTCGAGCCGGCCTTTGTGGCTTCGGGTACGGTCAGTGTTTGACTGATTGCGATCGGCAAGTTGCAGGGCGGACGTAGGTATCGGTCCGGCGTCGGTCGGCGGCGTCCGGACAAGAGGTGCCCACGCGAGGGGGTTTGGGCTTTGAGTTCCGGCGATGCTGCGGAAGAGCCGCTGCGGTTGGACCTCGCAGCTGCCGACGGGCCGGGCAAGGACTCGGAGACGTTGGCGAGTTCGGGAGGCGACAAGAAGCGGGCTGCGAGATTCATGGAGGACCATCTGCTGCCCGATGTGCATGCCGCGGGCCGCATGGGGGAGGGCGGAGGCAAGGTGGTGCCGCCGCTTCTGGGCCCGGGGGCTCCGGGGGTGAGTGCGCTGAAACCGGATACCGGGCTGCAGGGACTCGCGAGGTGGGCGACGGCGAGTGGGCTGTCGGAGGCGATGCCCGTCTGGGAGGGGCAGGTGGGCCGGCTGATGGCCAGGCTGCACGCGGAGTTGAAAGCGCTGGGAGGCGCGAAGAACCTCCTCCAGGACAGGGACATCACCCACGGCCAGGACCTCGCAGCCACACCGCAGACTGACCTCTCGGACGCGGCACAGCCTCCTTCCCGAAGCCGCCTCGACCACTTTTAGGCCCACCCCCCGGGGGGGGATTATGACGCTGAGCTACCAAGACGGGATGACCGTTGACCTCTCATCGATGGTGGATGTGGCCAAGGCATGGCAGGCCATGGGGGACCGCTTCGGCGAGCTGAAAGGCGACTACACCAAGCACGTCGCCCGGGCCCTGGCCAACGGCAGTTGGCAGGGAAAGTCCTTCGGCGCCCACCAGGACACCTCGGGGACCACGGCCTTCGAGCTTGCGGCGGCCAAGACGGAGGCGCTGGCCGTCGCCAGCATCCTGCGTCAGGGGCACACCGAACTGGCGCGACTGAGGAAGTCCGTGAAAGACCTCGTCGCCGACGCCGAGGACAAGCACTTCAAGATCGACAGTGCAGGGACCGCCACCTACGCCGGGGCCGACAAGCACGACAAACAGGCCCTCCGCAACGACCCCGGCTACGCCGCAGCGCGAGCTGAGGCGGCACAGGAATGGACCGGCAAGATCGCCAAAGCGGTGGAGGCTGTAGACGACGAGGACCGGAAAGTAAAACGGGCACTCATTCGCGCAGTGAGTGACTTGTCACCGGACGGCAGATGCCTCGGAGGGTTCAACGCCCACGCCGAGAGCAACTTGGACAAGGCCGGCCGACCGGAGAAGAAGACCGGCACGAAAACCGATGGGTGGCAGTCCAAGGGGACTTTCAGCGCCACCGGCCCCGATGCCGGCGTCTCCCTCGCCGGCCCCGGCTACGGCAGACAGGGCATGGCCAAGACCTACGGCGACCTGTTCCGCGTGACGGGAGACGGCACACTGACCAGAGAAGAGACGAAGCTGTCCGGGATCGCCGACCTCTACGGAGGCGGCAGGACCTCAACAAGTGGGGGGATCAGCGACGCGGGCCTGGACGGCAATGCCGAAGTCTCCGGAGGCGTGCGCGCACTGGGCGAAGGGCGCGTCGCATCCGATGTCGCCGGTGTCTACGGGCGGGGTTCAGGCTTCGCCGGCGGCGAGAGCGGGGTTGACCTCGGCCTTGGAGAGGATGGCTTCAGCCTCGGCGGGAAGGCGTTCGCCGGAGCCAAGGCGGGCACGGCTACAGGCGCGGAAGCCGGGGGTATCGGTGCCGGCGTGACGGCGGAGGCTTGGGCCGGCGCGGGCGTGGAAGGGAACGTCACATTCGGAGAGAAGGACGGAGACGGCAAGTTCCACATCGGAGCCGAGATCGGCGCCTCCCCGATCATCGGAGGGAAGGTGGGCGCGGAGTTCGTCATCGACCCGGGCAAGGTCGCCGACACTGCGAGCGATGCCGCCGGCGCGGTGAAGGACGTAGCCGGGTCGGCCAAAGACACACTCACGGACTTGTTCTGACCACCTGCCCGCTGGATGGAGACTGCCAGATGCCTACGGCGTTGCCCTTGCCTCTCGAGTTCCGGCTGCCCGATAGCTGGCGGCCGGCACCGCCGGACAGCGTGGGGGCTCCAGGCGTAGCGTTCGTCGCCGTACACGCCGAGTCCGACGCCGGTTTCACCGCCAACATTTCCATCGACGGCGAGTACCGGCCGGACGATGCCCTCCTGGCCGACCTCGCCGATGCCTCGGTGCAGCGCATGCAGGAAGTCGCCGAGTCAGTCCGGGTGACCGACCGCAGCGAGGTCGGATCGGCCGATGCACCCGGCCTGGCACAGACGATGGCCTTCTCAGCCCTCACAGGTGACAGCCGCCGCGACCTCCTCCAGTCCCAGGTGTATCTGTCCATGCTGGACACCGGGGATCCGCGTAAGCGTGCGGTGATACGGCTCACGCTCACGGCCACCGCTCTCCAGCACGCCTCAGTCGCGGAGGACTTCCGGGAATTGGTGCGTTCCGTCCGCCCGGAAACTGGAGCAGCCTCGTAGAGCGCCGCGTTCCCAGGCGTTCCCAGCAGGGAAGTTGTTCTGGAAGTCCCTGAGTCAATAGGTTGGATCGATGGGTCTTTTCGACAAGCTGAACGGAACAAGACGTCCCAGCAGCGGCATTCCGCCTCAGCCTGCTGAGGACCTGAAGACGACGCTGCTCGGCCTCAACGGCCCTGATGTTCCCTACGTCGTGCGGTACGGCGCTCAGGAAGACGCGCACCTGGTGGCCGAGTGGCGGCTCATGGAACCGGAATGGCAAGGCTTCTTCGCGAGCAGGCAGCTGAGCCGCCGCATCAGGATCCGCATGCGGCTCTACCCCGCCGACCACGAGGTCCGTGCTCTAGATGAGCAGTGGAAGATCCAGTGGGTCGAAGGCGTACCGGTATCGAAGGAATACGGACGCGGGCCGGTGAACCAGAAGTCATGGCAGTGGACGGTCGGACGCGGGAAGGACGGCGGGCTGGAGGTGGAGGAGACATTCCGTTTCGACAGCTCGGAGCTGAAGAACCCTCTGCGGGACACCGTCCTCAAATCCGGATGGACCTGGCGCGGGGTAACGCTCGGCAAGCTGTGAACAGGCCCCGCAGAACTGGGCAGCACGCCCGCCCCACCCGCGCAAAATCACACGGCGCTCCAGGACGAGTCGCTGTCCTGTGACGTCGGCGGTACGACAGAGCACAGCTCCCGGGCGCCCCGGGACCGCGGTTGAGGCACGGGAGCACCCCTTCTCCTCCGACGTCAACGGGCGCGCCGACGCTCTTCGCGTTGATGCCCGGTCAACGGTCTGCCGGCAACCTCTAGGACGGCGGCCCGGTAGGAGGCGCCGGAGGAGAACCGAAAGTGGGCGGCGGGCCCCACTGCGGCGGGCGGGGCGTCATGCCGGCGAGTCGGCGGCGATGACGCCCGCGCCGGACAGCGGTGACGGCGCTGATGACTACGGCTGTGGCCAGCGCGGCGAAGAACAGGCCGATCGCTCCGAAGATGGCGCCCACCCCGTCGCGCCCACACGCGGTTTGTCGCCCAGTGCGAACTCCGCCTGGCCTTCAGCGGCACAGGTCAGCGTGTACTCACCGGTGCTGCCCGGCTTCACCTCGAAGACACGCTCCCAGGTACGGGATCCTGCGGTGAGCTGAAAAGAACTGTCCGGCTTGGTCAGGGACCCGGCCGGCATCCGCGGGATCTCACAGCGGACCCGGCCCTTCCCGGGCTGGGAGACATAGATCGCCTTGTCCTCCCCGGCGGTGAAGCTGAACGTACGTGAACCGCCGCCAGGGAAACTCCTGTCGGGATCGACCGAGGCCACCGCATCCTTCACTGTCATCACGATGACGGCGACGCCGCACCCGGTCAGCACGAGTGCCAGCACCGCAGCAACTGCGTACCAAAGACGCCGGGGTCGCAAGTCCTTCGCCGGAACCTTCGGCAGGGGCGGCGGGCCGCCGTACGGTATCGCCCCGGAGCTACCCATAGACACAACGCCGGAGCGTACCGCCCTCTTATTGGATGTCGAGGACGGCCTTGCCGTGGAGGCGTCGGTCGAGCAGGGCCTGTACCGCCTCGGCGTGATCGGCCCAAGGGGTACGTCGGCTGATGCCCGGGTCGAGGCGGCCTGCGGCGAGCTCGCCGGCCAGCCAGGTCAGGTCCGCGGAGAAGTCAGTGGCCGGGTCGCCGAGGAGGAAGAAGGTGCGGATCGACCGGTCGTGCCGACTGTCGGTTCCGATCAGCGCGTCCGGCGTCAGCACCGCGTCGGCCTCGGAGGAGCGGCCCACGCTGAAGAGGGCGCCACCGGCGGACACGACGGCGAAGGCGTCGATCAGGTGCTGTCCGCCGACGTTGTCGAGAACGTATGCGACGGGTTCCGTCACGGCGGCCGGTTCGGGGTGGACCTCGTGGGCTCCCAGGGCCCGGAGCCCTTCCGCCTGGGCGGGGTTCCGGCTGATGGCCACGACCTCCGCGCCCGCACGGGCGGCGAGCTGGACGGCAAAGCGGCCGACGCCACCGGAAGCGCCGGTGATCATTACGCGGCGGCCGAGCAGCGAGCCCATCCGGCGCAGTACGTGCAGAGCGGACAGTCCGGCTACGGGGAGGGTGCTCAGCGCGCCCGCGTCGGCGTCCTTCGGTGCGGTGCCGAGCAGGGCGGCGGGGACGGCACGGAGTTCGGCCCATCCGGCGTCGGCGCCGAGGGTGACGACCTTGTCGCCCACCGCCGGGCCGGAGCCGTCGGCGGCGGCCTGGACGACCACGCCCGCCGCGTCCCAGCCGAGGACGGTGCCGTTCGGGGTTTCCGGGTGAGTGGCCCCGTGGACCTCGCCGAAGTTCAGCGAGACGGCCTCGATCTGCACGAGCGCCTCGTGGGTGGCGGGGCGCGGGGCGGGGACCTCGGTCAGGGCCAGGTGGCCGGGTGCGGTGTGGTCGACGGTGAGTGCGCGCACAGGAAGATCCCCTTCAAGGAGTGCCGATGAATCAAAGTGCCATAGTATGGCGTTTGCTCTTCTGGAGCATACGCACAGTCTGGGCGCACTTGCTAGAGTGCTCGCGATGACTACCTCCGAGCAGCCAGCCACCCTGCGCGAACGCAAGAAGCAGCGCACCCGCCGAGCGCTGGCCGACACTGCGGTGACGCTCTTCGGTGAGCGCGGATTCGACGGCACGCCGCTGGACGCGCTGCTTGAACAGGTGGAGGTGTCGCGGCGGACGTTCTTCCGTAACTACCGCTCCAAGGAGGACGTGGCGCTCACCGCCGTCAAGCAGCTCTGGTCCGCCTACCTGCAGGCCCTGGACAGCACTGTGAAGGCCGGACCGCTGGCCGACGTCCTCCTCAGCGCCATGCTGGCCACTCTGGAGCGCATGGACGACGACTGGTACCGCCGTTTCCCCCCGACCCTCCGCCTCATCGCCGACTCGCCCGCCCTCGACGGACACTCGCTGCGGCACTGCCACGAGGTTCAGGCCGAGATCGCGCACCGTCTCGACGGACCCAACCCTTTCGAGCTGCGACTCCTCATCGAGTTCTTCGTGGCCGCCTGGCACAGTGCACTGGACGCCTGGCTGCCGGACTGCCGTCCGGGCGAACTACCCGATCTCGTACGAGAGTCCTGCGCATCCATGCGGTCCGCGCTGGCCCTGGAGGCATGAGCTCACCCCTGCGATCGTGACGCTCGGACTTGGCTCGTTCCTTAACCTCACCGAACGTGATCGGTGAGGTTAAGGGAACAAGCTGAGAGCTGTGGCCCCGGCGTTTGTAGTGGGAGCGGCGGGCGCGGGCCTGACTGCGTCTGCGGCAAGGTGACCAGTCAGGCGGTGTTCGTTGGTGTGGTGGCGGGGCGTGACGACGATGTGCCCGATCAACCGGCGCATCTCCGGGACGCTGAGGGGCATGAGGTCTTGCTCGTCCTCCGCGTCGCCCCTTTTGCGGTTTCTGCGGCGCGGACTGCGGTCAGGTAGGCGAGCGCGGCCATCGACAGGGTGATGTGCCGGCACCAGGCCCGGTACAGCCGGACCTGGTAGTGGTCCAGGCCGCACTCGCCCTTGCCGGTCTGGAAGCACTCCTCCACCGCCCACCTCGCCGCGGCGACTTTGATCAGGTCTTTCAATCGCGAGGAGGCCGGTCCGTAGCAGACGTAGTAGGCGATCTCGGTGGGGTCGCTGACACTGCGGCGGGCCAGCACCCAGTGCCCGAAGCCGTCTTCCCCGCAGGGGCGGATCGCGACGCGTGCCCAGTCGTAGACGCGTTCGCCGTGCGCGCCGGCCCCGCCCGACAATCGCTTCCAGCGTTGGCGAGGCTGCGCGGCGATCAGCTCGTCGACCCGGGCCTCGGCGCAACGGGTCGTGATGACCGTGTCGTTGACCTTGGTCGCCATCACGTAGGCGACCTTGCGCTGTTCCAGCCACAAGCGTGCGTGCTGCTTGACCTGCCCGTATGCCTCATCCGCGGTCACCCCTGCGAACGGCACACCGGCGTCGATGGCGCGTTGCAGCATCTGCCTGAAGTGTTCGTTCTTGGTCGCGAAACAGACCTCGTCGTCAATGCCGGCGGCCCGGCAGCGGTCCCCAGCGGTCCCGATCATCGGTCCAGGACACCGGGAGGTGGAGCTCGCGGTCGATCAGGGCACGGCCCCGGGCCGAGGCGCAGGCCAGGAAGGTGCCGATCTGGCAGTTTTCCGTGCGGCCCGGGCCTTGTATTTCAATTAGTGCTTGTTCAGGTGGAGTTGGTGGGACGGTAGACCATGACCGTGCGTCCGCCCATCACCGCCTTACGGGCCAAGTTCGATCGGATCCTGCCGGATCTCGACGAGCGCCGCCGTCGGCTCTACCTGGCTAGCGAGGCCGCGGCTATCGGCCACGGCGGGATCACTCTGGTTGCTGCCGCCTCCGGGACCAGTTCCGCCACTGTCGCGCGTGGCGTCACCGAACTGGCCAGCCAGGTGTACCGGCTCGTCACGGAGAAGCCCGAACGACTGAGCATGAAGACACTGATGGCCTTGATCGACATCCTCTCGTGCCGCATGGATGAGCTCATCGAACCAGTTACGGCCGCCGCACCGGTACGCAGGGCAGCTGGTGCTTCCGATGCCGGGGCGAACCTCGACCGTGGTGTCGGGGAGTTTCGCCCGCGCCGTGCGCACGTAACACGTGATCCGAAGTGACGTCTGAGTCGGCCGGCACCCCCACGTTCGTTCTCCAGCCGATGGAGGCCATCGTCGAGGCCGTTCCGGAGCGGAGCCTGGGCTCCCTGTAGCGATCATCGAACAGGTCGCCGCTCAGGTGGCTCCGGCCCGTATGCAACTGCGCCGGCTGGCTCAGGCCCTGACCGCGGATCCCGAGCTGCTGACCAGTGGCCGGGGCGAAGGCCCACGTCATGTGGAGCTGGTGATCCGCGGGTTGCTTCCTCACGGAACACGACGCCTGGTGTTGCCTCGATGTGCCGGGTGCGGCCGGACGACGTCGCTGGAACACCGGGACGGGGCACGCCGGCTCTGTTCGCACTGCAAACGCAAGACGTCAGGAGGTGAGCCCCGCGAGCCGTGTGCGGTCTGCGGAAAGTCCCTCAAGGTCTTCTGCCACGACCAGGACGGCTTGTCCAGATGCCAGAAGCACCCTCCTGCCGAGGACGGCACCGAGGTTATCCTCCGGGTCCTGAAGCAGCTCGACACCGGTCTCGATGAACGGACCGCCACAGCGGCCATCAAGAACGCGCTGCCCCACGCCCACCAGCGGCGGAAGGCTGCCTCGCAACTCCGCCACCGCCCCAGCTTGCTCACCGGCGAGGGTTCCCAAGGCTCCCCGGCAGTGATCTCGCTGATCAATGGCTTGCTCAGTGCCGGCGCTGCCCAGATCGTCCGCCCTCCGTGCGCCGTCTGCGGGCTGGTAAAGCCCCTGAAATGGCGCAGCAAGGACGGTCGCTGTTGCCGAGACTGTTATGAGGCCGGCCGCCACGAGCCGTGCAGCCACTGCGGCCAGAACAAGCACGTCGCCACACGCACCCACGAAGGCGGACCTCTGTGTCTCCCGTGCATGCGCCGCGATCCCGCCAACATGAGGGCCTGCTTCCTCTGCGGTCGCCTGTGGCCTTGGACCGTCAAAGACGCCGACGGACATGCCATCTGCGGATCATGCTGGCGCCCACCGGTCACGACCTGCTCGGTCTGCAAACGGCAGAAACCATGCCACTACTCCACAACCAACGCTCCTCGCTGCGCAGCCTGCCGGGCACGCGGCGCACACGCCCCGTGCTCACGGTGCAGCTCCGTCCGAGCCGTGTTCGTCCGCCTGGACAACGGCGACGGGCTATGCGAATCCTGCGCCCGCCGCCGGGAACCGTGTGTCGGCTGCGGACGAACTATGCGGGTCTACGGCCGTAACGACGCAGGGCCACTGTGCACGTTCTGCTACCGCAAGCACCCCTCGTCGCGACGCCACTGCGTTCAATGCGGAACACACGAACGCCTGCACCACTTCGGGCTCTGCGCCGCCTGCGCAGCCCCACGGCAGCTGTACGCCGCCCTGGCGAACCACAGCGGTGACTTGCGTCCGGAACTCGAGCCTGTCTACGCGGCGCTGGCCGGCTACAAGGCATCGTCGCTGCTGCTCTGGCTCTCCCACCAGCAGCCGAAGCAGATCCTGCGCACCCTGGCGCAGGGAACGGGCCCAGTCACGCACGCCACCTTGGACGAGATGCCTGCATCGAGGGCCGTGACCTACTTGCGAGCCGCTCTCGTGGCCACCGAAGTACTGCCCGCCCGAGAGAGCAACTCGCGTCGCTGGAACGCTGGCTGAGTGCGTTCCTCGAACATGTGGAGGACTCGCAGGAGCGAGCGCTCATCAGCCGCTTCGCCACGTGGGTACACCTGAGGTGTCTACGGTCCCGCGCTCGGCGTCGCCCCATCACGCATGGGCAGTGCCAGACCGTGCGGCACGACATCTATGCAGCGGTTGCTCTGCAACGCTGGCTGCGTCAGCGCGCAAGCAGTCTGTCGACCTGTGATCAGGCCCAGATCGACGAATGGCTTGCTCAGACGGGCCGGAAGCACATACAAGCACGGAGCTTCCTGATGTGATCCGCGGCACGAGGCCACATACCCACGGTGCACGTTCCCCCACGCGGTACTTCACGCGGCGCTGAGCGACTCGCTGAAGAGGACGAGCGCTGGCAGATCAGCAGACGCCTTCTCCACGACGCAGATCTCGCCCTGCCCGACAGGGTGGCCGGCTGCCTCGTCGTGCTCTACGGCCAGCCGGTATCCCGCATCGCCCGGCTCACCACAGACA
Organism: Streptomyces axinellae; assembly: GCF_039532135.1. Lineage (NCBI taxonomy): Bacteria > Bacillati > Actinomycetota > Actinomycetes > Kitasatosporales > Streptomycetaceae > Streptomyces > Streptomyces axinellae. Next base: position 6,341 of record NZ_BAAARJ010000038.1, on the reverse strand, counting down.
AGATCCTCACTGCACCTGGAGGGGTGCAGCTCCAGAGGGGTTCCCGCCCAGTGGAGATACCTGAGCCGCTGGCGTCATTGCTCATCGAACTCGCCGACAGCCGCCAGACCGTCGCTGTGCTGGGACAAAAAAGCACAAGGTCCGTGGCTTTTCCGGGGCGGCCGCGCCGGACAACCCATGACCGGAAGCCACCTGACAGTATGCCTGAACAGGATCGGCATCCGCGCTCGTGCCAGCCGCAACACGGCCCTGCTCGACCTCGCAGCTCAGATCCCGGCCTCGGTGTTGAGCGACGTACTGGGCATCTCCATCTCCTGCGCCGTGGCCTGGTCCCACGACGCCGGCAACACAAGGCTCGGCTACGCGGCAGACGTAGCACGCAGGGAACGCTCACGATCACGCCCCCGGGGTCTGTGGTTGCAGTACGGCTGTGGACTCGCAGCCAGTCAAAGCGGCACCGACCCTCGGGAAGGCCCCCCAGTTACGACCCAGACCACCTATGAAACGGGGGCTGCCCGACGGGTCAGGCGGGCAGCCCGTCCGGAAGCCTTCCACCGCCCACAGAAGATGTCAGGCGGCGAACACTTGGGAGTCGTCGGCGAACGCCTTGAACTCCAGGGCGTTGCCGGCCGGGTCGAGCAGGAACATCGTCCACTGCTCGCCGGTTTCGCCTGCGAAGCGCACGTAGGGCTCGATCACGAATGTGGTGTCCGCGGCGCGCAGCCGGTCGGCGAGCCGGTGGAAGGCGTCGATGGTCAGGATCAGCCCGAAGTGCGGTACGGGGACGTCGTGGCCGTCGACCGGGTTGTGTATCTGTTCGGTGCGGGCCGGGGCGAGGTGGGTGACGAACTGGTGGCCGTGCAGGTTCCAGTCCACCCAGGTGTCGGCGCTGCGGCCCTGCTCCAGGCCGAGCGTCTCGCCATAGAAGCGGCGGGCGGCGTCCAGGTCGTCGACCGGGACGGCGAGGTGGAAGCGGGGGATCGGAGAGACAAGACCGGGCATGGGCCTGGTGTTCCTTCCGTGCGGTGTGGAGTGCCTTGCGCTTACCAGTTCTGGCGGGTGGGAGAGACGACGAGGTCGTTGACGGTGACGTCGGCGGGCTGGTCGAGGGCGTAGACGACGGCGTCAGCGATGGACTCGGGGCTGATGGCGATGGCGTTGAGCTCTTGGGCGGCCTTGCGTCCGGCGGGGTCGGTGACCTTGTCTGCCCAGCCGGTGTCGATGACGCCGGGGCTGATCGTGGACGCCTTGATGCCCTCGCGGACGCCGAGTTCCTTGCGCATGGACTCGGTCATGGCCTGGACGAAGAACTTCGTCGCGCTGTAGACACCGGCGCCGTCGCCGACCTGGTGCCCGGCCACCGAGTCCATGTTCAGGATGTGGCCGGACTTCTGGCGGAGCATCACGGGCAAGACGGCGTGGACGCCGTTGAGGTAGCCGCGGATGTTCACGTCGAGCATGCGGTTCCAGTCGTCGAGCGCGAGGTCCTTCCAGTACGAGAAGAGCATGAGGCCGGCGTTGTTGACGAGGACGTCGATACGCCCGTAGGTGGCGATGGTGAAGTCGGCCAGCGCTTGCATGTCTGCGGCGTCGGTGACGTCGGTGAGCCGGGCGGCTGCGGTGCCGCCGGACTTCTCGATGTCGGCGACCAGCTGGTCGAGGTCTTCCTGGCCGCGTGCGGCGGCGACGATCTTGGCGCCGCGGGCGGCGAGGGCCTTGGCGCTGACGGCGCCGATGCCGGAAGAGGCGCCGGTGATGAGGACGACCTTGTCCTGCAAGTGGTTCATGGGGATCTCCCAGTGCGGTGGTTCAGCGCGCCTTCCCTGGTTGGGGGCGGCGCGGCGAAGGCTGTACGGGTGGGCAGGTCAGCGCTTGCGGCGCTTGACGACGTAGGCGTACTGGTCCGGCCAGGCCGGCTCGGTGCCGAGCGCGAGCGCGGCGTGCTGGGCCCAGTAGGGGTTGCGGAGCAGTTCGCGACCGAGGAAGACGGCGTCGGCCTGCCCGCTGGTGATGATGTCCTCGGCCTGCTGCGGTTCGGTGATGATGCCGACGGCGGCGGTGGGGATGCCGGCCTGGTTGCGGGCCTGGTCGGCGAAGGGAACCTGGTAGTTCGGCCCGGCGATGATCTTCGCGTCGCGGACCATGCCGCCGGTGGACACGTCCAGCAGGTCGACGCCGTGGGCTTGGAGTTCTTTGGCGAGGCGGACGGTGTCGTCCCCGGTCCAGCCCTCGCGCTCGTCCTCGGGGTTCTCGGTCAGCCAGTCGGTGGCCGAGGTGCGGAAGAAGACCGGCAGGTCTTCGGGCCATACGGCGCGGACGGCGTCGACGACCTCGAGGGCGAAGCGGATGCGGTTCTCGAAGCTGCCGCCGTAGGCGTCGGTGCGCTGGTTGGAGGCAGGGGAGAGGAAGGAGTTGATCAGGTAGCCGTGGGCGCCATGGACCTCGGCCACCTGGAAGCCGGCAGCCAGAGCGCGCCGGGCGGAGGCGGCGAAGTCATGTACGAGCTGCTGAATCTCCTCCACGGTCAGCTCGTGCGGGACGGCGAGTCCGTCGTACGCGACCGGGCTGGGGGCGACGGGCAGCCAGCCGTTCTCGTCCTCGGTCAGGTAGCGGTCGGACAGCCACGGCTTGTCCACCGACGCCTTGCGGCCTGCGTGCGCGAGCTGGATGGCAGGGACGGCACCGTGGGCCTTGATGGCCGCGGTGATGCGGGTGAACGCCTCCTGCTGGCGGTCGTTCCACAGGCCCAGATCCCAGGGGCTGATGCGCCCGTCGGGGCGTACGCCGGTGGCCTCGGCCATGACCAGACCGGCGCCGCCGGCGGCGCGGGAGGCCAGGTGGGTGAGGTGGAAGTCGGTCGGCACACCGGTGTCCGGGCCTTCGGGGGCGGCGGAGTACATGCACATCGGGGACATCCACACCCGGTTGGGTATCTCAAGAGAACGCAGGGTGAGGGGGGTGAACAGGGCGCTCATGCGGGGTGCTTCTTTCGTGGTCGGTGGATGACATCGGATGGGGCGGGCGCCGTCAGATGTCAGGCGATGATCGTGTGGATGCCTGCGACGGCCTGGGAGTAGGCCGCTTCGAGGACCGTGGTGGCTTCCTGGGCGGTGGTGCCCTCGGCCGGATCGAAGGTGGCGTGCCAGCTGAGGAAGGCGCCGCCGGTGTCGGCGACGGGCTGGACGTGCAGCGTCGAGCGGTAGCCGCGGACCGGCAGCGGTGCCTCGACGATCTCGTACGTCAGCTTCCGGCCGACGTCGTCCAGGGCCACGAGCCGTTCCCGGTAGGTGCTGCCGTCCGCCCCGGTGAGGAGGCGGACCGCACCGGGGGTGAGCCCGTCGCCGCCCCCGGTGATCTCGCTCGCCCGGATGGCCGGGTGCCAGTCGGGCAGGCCGTTGAACCGCCGAACGACGGCCCATGTCTGGTCTGCGGAGCTGGTGAAGACTGAACTCCAGTACGCCTGTGCCATCAGGCGGGCAGACGGGTGTCGATGATGAAGTTGGTCTCGATGAGCTGACCGGGGAAGAACAGCGATGCCACGCCGATGGTGCTGCTGGTGGGGCGGTGGTCGCCGAAGTAGGCCAGGTTGGCGGCAGCCATCGCATGGTTGTACTTCGGCAGGTCAACGATGTACTGCGTCTCGGAGACGATCTGGTTGCGGGTGGCGCCGTAGTGGTCGAGGACCTTCTCGAAGTTGGCGAAGACCTGGGCGGTCTGGGCGTCGAAGTCGCCCGGGTACAGGAAGTTGCCCTCGTCATCGTGGGAGAGCTGGCCCGAGACGTAGATCGTGTGGTCGACCTTGATGGCCTGGGCGAAGCCGAACTCGCGCTCGCCCGAGACGCCGTGGCTGTAGGAATCGATCGCAGACATGGTGGTTGTCCTTCTCTGATGGGGGATGCGGGGGTGGGTGGGGGCGCCGGGTTCAGGCGGCGAGGTGGGCGACCGCGTCCGTGATGGGGGTGTCGCCGGAGGTCAGCTCGACGATGACGCGGCTCAGGCGCGGTTCGTGCAGGGCGGCGTCGATGAACGCGGCGACATCGTCGCGGTGTACGTCGCCGTACTCGACGGCGGGCCCGGCCGTGACCCGGCCGGTACCCGGACCGTCCAGCAGCGTGCCGGGGCGGACGATCAGCCAGCCAAGGCCGGTACGGGTGAGATGGACATCCGCACTCTTCTTGACCTTGATGTAGTGCTCGAAGCCTTCGGACGCTCCGTCGCCGCGCAGGGCGTCGGGAAACACGGAGATCAGGACGAAGCGAGCGACCCCGGCGGTCTCGGCCGCGGCGGCTGCCTTCTCCAGGCCCTTGCCGTCGATGAGCGTGGTCTTGTCCATGCCGGTTCCGTGGGCGCCGGCCGAGAACACCACCGCGTCGTGCCCGGCAAGCTTGCCTGCGAGATCTTCGACGGAGTCGGTGATCAGGTCGCCGGTCACCGGCGTCGCACCGGCCGCACGGATCGTGTCGGCCTGGGCCGGGCTGCGGTGCATGCCCGTCACCTCGTCGCCGCGCCCGGACAGCAGGCCGGCGAGCCTCCTGCCGACACCTCCGGCGGCACCGATCTGGAATACCTTCATGGGAACCGTCTCTTTCCTGGCCGGATGACCGGCCACTCCACTTGTCTCAATGTTGACATTGCGACAACGCCAGAATGTTAACATTGCGACATGGAGAAGACGCAACTCACAGGTGATCGCGCGGTGGCCCCCGCCCGCCGCCGCGGACTGGCCGACGAAGTCGCCGACCGGATCCGGGAAGCGATCTTCAGCGGCGCCTACGCCCCTGGGGCACCGCTGCGAGAGGTCGAACTCTCCGGCGCACTACAGGTCAGCCGGGGGCCGGTGCGTGAGGCTCTGCGTGTACTGGAACGCGAGGGGCTCGTGCACTGCGCCTGGCACCGCGGCACCGTCGTCACGACGCTGTCCGCCGAGGATGTCGCCGAGCTCGACAGCCTGCGCGGCGCGCTGGAGGACCTCGCCGTCAAGGAGGTCATCGCGCACGCCTCCGAGGAGGACCTCGCCGCCATCGAGAAGGCGGCCGGCGTGATGGACCACACAACTGACCCGCACGCCATGGTCCGTCTGGACATCGCCTTCCACGACGCCGTCTTCGCCGCCACCGGCCACCAGCGTCTCGCCGCGGCCTGGGAAACCATCCGCTGCCAGGTCCACCTGTTCCTGCTGACCCGCATCGGCCACAGCACCGAGGGCTACCTCGACTGCATCCCCCAGGAACACCATGCACTGGCCGCCGCCCTGCGCGCCCGCGACCCCCAGACCGCCCTCCCCCTCTTCGCCGCCCACCGCCGCCACGCGGTGGACGTCGTCACCGGCACGTCGAACCCGGGCTGACGACCGGTCGCCGGCATCTGGGCACCGCCCAGCGTCGGTGAAGCCTGTTCGTCATCGCCCTCGCCCGGCAGCCATGGGCATGTGTGACCACAGCCGGTCGCAGATAGCCGCCGTGTACTGCCGGCACAGCTCACCCGGTCCGTCGCTTCAGCAAGCCGCACCGACGACGAAGCGATCCCTCACCGCGCAGGACGGCGTCAGGCCAGGTATTCCGCACGTTTCAATAGCCGCACTTGCCAGTATCCGGCAGGTCCGGGCACAGCACCGAGGTCATTCGGGGTCTCCTTGCGGGTCGAGGGAGCGGGCAGCCCAGTTCAGGCGGACCAGCTGCGCGAGCATCGGGATGAGGCCGCCGGGGACGTCAACGTCCTCCTGGAGCTCGCGCAGGATCGCGGCGAGCTCGGAGGGCGTCGTCGTCGGCGCTCAGGTCGTCCTCGATCTGCTGGAGGGCGAGCTGGGCAATGCCGACCGAGGCGCGCACCCGGTCCAGGCGGGTACGGGTGCGGCCGGTCACCGCGTGATGGCCTTGGTGGTGGCGACCACGGCCGCGACCGTCTCCCAGCCGTGGTGCCAGGCGGAGTCGAGGTGGAAGGCCCCGTCCATGCCGAAGTCGGCGAGCTTGTAGAAGGCGCCCTTGCCGGTCTTGGTGGCGATCTTCTCCAGCAGGCCCTTGCCCGGGACGCGTCGGTCCGCGGCGTAGTGGGTGCCGAAGGAGATGGCGAGCGCGGCCGCGGCGGCGGCCGGGTGCACCCGGATGCCGAGCGCGCGGGCGCCGGCCCCGGCGACGATCGCCTGCGTGGCCGTGTAGGTCAGGCAGTGCTGGAGGCACGCCTTACGGCCGTCGGCCGTGCCGTGGGTGGTCTTCTCCTCTGTCAACGGTCATTGAGATGCCCAGGTAGGTGGCCGTTGAGTGTCCAGGCTGGTGGCCATCAGAAACCCAGGTGTGTGGCCAGTGGTGTTCCTGGGGGTGAGGGTCAGCTCAAGGGGACCACTC
>NZ_BAAARJ010000037.1:0-35415 GCF_039532135.1 Streptomyces axinellae | reverse complement strand
CCCGCGGAGCGGGTACCTGCCCGCTGCGCGGGCAGGAGTGAGACCCGGCGCGGAGCGCCGGGCATAACGGAGTGTCACCGTTCGCGCAAGCGCGAACGGTGCGGCCGTTGCACGGCCGTGCCCCTCTCCGCTGCGCTGCGAGGGGTCTGCCCGCTGCGCGGGCAGGGGGCCGGTCCGCTTACGCTCCCCGGCCTTGAGGGTGCCTCAATATGGTGCATCACCTGCGGGATTGTGTAGCATCCGGGATTCAGGCACACCCCCTCCGCTGCGCTGCGGGGGTGGGGCTGGCAGCAGGGGGAGGGGGCGAGGGTGATCGGCTAGCCGGCGAGCAGGCTTGCGGGCTAGCCGATCAGGTCGATCACGACACGTGATGCACATGTACCGTTGGTGGATCGGGGGCACACCTCCTGCATCACATATTAGGCTGTGTAGTGTTTGGGGTCCCGGGCCACCACCCCCCGGCGGATGCTCGCCCTCCGCTCGCCCCCGCTCGCCCCTCCGGGGCCGTGGTCCTGGTCCTCCTCGCCGTGCCGCTCGCCCCCGCCCTGAACTGCACAGACGCCCGCAGAGGGGCGCGGTGTTGGCCCCTCTGCGGGCGCGGCCAGGGCGAGGACCAGCCCACCGGCCGGAGCGGGCACGGGCCCCGACCCGGGCCCACCTGACAGTCAGTCAGCCGTCCCACGGCTTATCCATCGGTCGCCCGAACGCTCCGCCGAACCAATCCACGGTCACCCGAGAAACAACCGCTCGCCCCCGAACAAATGCGCTGGCCCGGTATACGGCAGCCCCCAAGAGCGTCAAGCCCCCGCGAATATCCGAACGCCCCCGCGATCGGCGCGTTGACCTGCATCAATGCTCAAATTCGCGAGAGTTGCGGGGCTAACCCCCGCGTCCCCGATCCTCTTCCTCGTCCACGGGCCCACTCGGCCCAACTACCGAGGAAGGCACCACTTCTGATGCGCACTGACCTTCTCGCTCTCATCCTGGCGACGCTCGCCCTCGCGGGGATGGCGGCCTACATCGCACACGAACACCCCTCCATCACCGACCCCGCGCTGCTCGCGGTAGCCGTGATCGCAGCGATCGCTACCGTGGTTGCCCTTCGTGTCTGACCCCGGGGCGGCGGGCCCGGCCCCCGCCTTCGGCCCGCCGCCCCGGGGACGGGCCCCAACCACCCACACATCGGCCAGACTCCCCAACCACGAGAGCAGCCCCAGGCCCTGAACAAGCTGAGGTTCATCGCCGGCCACCCGGCGGGCCAGAGGACCGCGCCACCCAGCCCCCGTCGTGTCGCGCTTCCCCTGTCGGGTGAACTGCCCTTGCAGGCCCGGCGCGTGGGTGCGAGGGGCGATACCACTGCACCGTGATCACTATGACTCGCGGCCTGCTGACCGCCGCTCTTACCCTCCCCCTGCTGACCGCCGCAGCCCCCGCCGTGGCCGAGCCCGCCCCCCAGCACATCGACCTCCCGGTGCAGCGCGCCATCGACTCCCTGCCCCTCGCCACCGAGAACCGCACCGGCTACAAGCGCACCAGCTTCCGCCACTGGATCGACGCCGACCGTGACGGCTGCAACACGAGGCAGGAAGTCCTCATCGCCGAAGCCACCGAAGCACCCACCGTCGGCCCCGGCTGCACACTGACCGGCGGCCGGTGGCACTCCTACTACGAGGACGCGGACACCGACAACGCGCGCGGCCTGGACATCGACCACATGGTGCCCCTCGCCGAGGCGTGGGACTCGGGAGCCTCGGGCTGGGATGCGAAGAAGCGCGAGCGGTACGCCAATGATCTCGGGTCCGAGCGGTCGCTGGTCGCGGTGACCGCCAAGTACAACCGCCAGAAGGCCGACAAGGACCCGAGCGACTGGTGGGTGCCTTCCCACCGCGCGTCCTGCCAGTACCTCGCGGACTGGGTCGCCACCAAGACCCGCTGGAAACTCGCCATCGACCAGAAAGAGAAGACAGCGCTCGACGGCCGGGCCGTCCAGTGCCCGACCACGAAGGTCAGCACCGACATCGCCGACTGAGCCCGGCGAGAACGTGGGGCCCGCCATCGGGGCGGGCCCCATCATCGACATCATCGACTGGCGTGGTGGCAGCAGCTACGAATGGATGCCCAGCAGCGGCACATGACGATGGCCGCGGGCGACGACGCGCCGGCCGCCCTGGGCGTCGGGGCGAGCTCACCGCCGCCAGACATTGACCCGTTCGGTGGAGAGGAGCGGGGCGCCGTCCGGGCCTTTCACATACGACTCGATCCACGTCTGCCGCCGCTCGGACTGCCCGGGGCCGTGGGGCTGGTTGCGCCAGTGGCCGGAGACGACCCATCGGTGCCGGTAATGGCGACCGTCTCTACCAGAGTCGGGATCGGCGGTATCGGGCACGTACTGCCGTCGCAGATCAACAACAGTCACTTCGGGGTCCTCGCGGCCTGCCCGCGCGTAGGAGCGTCGAACCGACTTGTCGGGGCGCTCGCGGGTTCGGTCGATGAGGTTGGGCTGCTGCATCAGCAACCAGGACGCGGCCAGCGCAGCAATCACGGGCAGGGGCACGCTCGGGTCGAGGTCGGCCAGGGGAGCCGGCTGGGTGGTGACCGGCACGGTGAAGCCGTGCACGGGGAGGAGGGGCGGTGCCTGCTCTTCGTCCAGCCGCAGGTTGGCACGGGCCATTTCCGCAACGAGGCGGCGTCGGGACATAAGCAGCCACAGCATGCACTCGCCCTCGTAAGGGCCCCAGGCGCATGCCTCGATGGGGATCTGGACACCCCGGGCATCGAAGTGGCCGATACCACCGTCGAACATGATCAGCCCGCAGGGGGTGGGGCGGTCGGCAGTAGCCCAGCGGGCAGCGGCGAGCTGGGATCCGGAGGACATGGCGAGTGCGGCCATGTCGGGGGCGACCCAGTACAGGCCCCCGACACGCAAATGGCTGGCGAGTCCGTCCAGGCCAGTCGCGTTCTCGTCCCCGGTTTTCGCCCGGAGGTTGGATGTGGGGTCGTCGAGGTGTCGGAGGGTCTGGTCACGGAGTTTCGGCATGTCGCGTGGACGGAGGCTCATGACGCCTTGGCTTGGCTGACGCTGTCGGCGTAGGCGATGGACAGCGCGGGCACTTCGAGGGCGATACGGGCACACACGGCCCGGTGCCAGCTCGCGGGGAACGGGACCTCGGGGTGCGCAGCGTGGTATTCGGCGTCGTCCCGGTAGGTGACGAGCCCCGGGTCCGGCAGGTCCATCAGCTTCTCCACCGCACCGCCGATGAACTCGCCCGTGCGCCGCTCCAGATCCTCCATCTCCAGGCGGACACCGTCCGGCACGGGGGAGCGGCCCTGCTCCCAGTTCCGCAGCGTGCGGGGATTGACGCCGAGGTGGGCTGCCAGCCAGTCCCCGGTCAGGCCGAGGAACTCGCGGACCATGCGGAACTCGGCATCGGTCATGCGCTCGTCCTCCGGCATGCCGGGCGGGTCGCTGTAGCCGGTCATGTCATGTCTCCTGGTGGCAGGGGTGCGCCCCCGGCCGGTCGGCCGGGGGCGTGGTGGGTCAGGAACGCTGGACGGCGACGGTATAGCCGGTGGTGACGGCCTGCCAGTCTCCGGCCTTCTCCCACCCGGCCGCGGCGAGGAGGTCGATCGCCTGCGCCATGGCGGTGTCGGCGCCGGACTCCTCCCGGGCGGAGACGGTCGTCTCGGCGCGCATGAGGGGATCACCGACGGAGGTCCATACGGGCGTGTCGGTTTCGAGCCCGTTCTGGTCAGTCTCGTAGCCGCAGATGTCGTCGGCGAGGACGACCAGGTCGATGAACTCGCCTTCCAGGCAGGAAGTGTCGTTGGTGACCCAGGCGGTGTAGTGCTCGCTCATGGCTGTCTCTCTTCCGTGTGGTTGGCCCTGTGGCCGGGTGAGGTGTGTCAGAGGGCGGAGATGGCGGTACGGATGCCTTCGACGACGGCCTCCCATACCTCCTCGCGGTCGGCGACGCGGGACTCGCTCCAGCCGTACCGGCAGTGCACCTTGCCGTCGGCGGCGTCGAACCAGACCTTGCTGATGGAGCCGAGGAGGAGGCCCGCCTGCCGGTTGGAGATGCGCTCGCCCTGGTAGAAGGCGGAGCTGATGTTGCCGGTGCCGTAGCGGTTGGTTTCGATGCCCGCGAACTCGGCCCAGTCGTTGATGTAGACGCGGTCCTTGCCGTTCTTCTGCCAGCGGTTGCCGCCGATGGCGGTCATGGTCTCGCTGGTGAACTCGACCTTGCGGGCGGGGCGCTTGAGTGCGCCGAGGGCGATGCGGGTGGCGAGGGAAGCGGAGTCGATGATCCAGCGGCCGGCCTGCTTGACGGCGGTGACGGCTCCGTAGCGGCACCAGGTGCGGATAGTGGCGACGGTGACGTTGGCCTGGAGTGCGGCGGCGGTGGTGTTCATCGTTCGCTCCGAGTCTCTTACGGAGTGGTCTGGGGCTGTTCCCCTGACCTCACGACAACCAAGCTACGCCCTAATTTAGGGCATGACAAGTGGATGGCCCGTGATTCTTTCGCGGTACCGGGTCGGGCGACGGGTGTGCCTCTAAACAATCTTGTCAGCATGTCTCTCGGGATCAATCACAGAAGCCATGCCCGCGAGCCTATGACCGGCCTCTGACACGCCCACCCGCCCGCGCTGCCCAATTTCAGGCACGCCGAGGACGGGCCGGCGCGGGTGGGGCGGTACTTCAGGCGCTGGCGGTGAGCTGTTCGATGCGGTCGGGGAAGCCGGGCTCGGGGAGCGGCAGCTCCAGGCCCTCGATCTCGCTGACCGCGTCGGGGACGTAGGCCAGGACGGCGGAGACGGCGGGTGTGAAGTGCGGCCCTTCCTCGCCTGCGCGCAGGACCTCCAGGATGCGCAGGGTGGTCAGCAGGTCCTGGCGGGAGACGAACTCCGGGCGCGCGGGGACGTGTGCGGGGCCGATCTCGATCTGGTGGCGCCACAGGTCTGCCTCGATGCGTTCGCCGTGGCCCATGTGGTGGAGGTAGAGGCAGCAAGCGCCGCCGATGTCTCCGGCGCCGGCGGCGAACTGCCACCAGAACCTTGCGCTGTCCTCTCTGGAGGCCAGGTGCAGGACGCAGCCGAGGACGAGAGCGCCCTCGGGCTCCAGGAGGCGGTGGGCCAGAAAGTCCTGGAGCGGGTGCAGGTCCTGGGCGACGACGGTCTCGGACAGGACCTGGAGCTGGCGCAGGAAAGCGTTCTGGGGAGGCTGTCGCCTGCCGTCCCGGCCGCGCACGGCGGCGTCCATGGCCGGCTGCACCTGATCGTCGAAGCTGAGTGCGCCGCGGAAGGTGTTGGAGGCGATCTTGTAGGAGAGCCGGGCCTCCGCCCGGGTGACGTCGCTGTCCTTGTAGGGGCGCTTGTCGATACGGGTCTGCGACAGTGCGCGCTCAATGGCAGTCATCATCGTGTTCCTTCTTCCTGTTCCAGCCCCAGGGACTCCCTGAGCCGGTGCCGCGCGTAGCGGATGGTGGAGCGGACCCCGGGAATGGTGATGCCCAGCAGGTCGCTGACCTCCCCCGTGGTGTAGCCCAGGACGTAGCGCAGCACGATGGCGTCGTGCTGCCGCTCGGGCAGAGCGCGGATGGCGGCGTAGATGGCCAGGTTCTGCTCCAGTGCTCCGATGTGGTCAACCGCTTCGCGCAGGGCGACGGTCTCGAAGGCCGCGTAGTCGGTCAGGACCGGCCGCCGGCCTCGGGCTCGGGCGTGGTCGATGGTGCGGTTCTTGACCACGCGCCAGGCGTAGGCGTGGGGGTTCTCGTGGGCGAGGACCTTGCTCCAGCCGAAGTAGAGCTGCTCGAACGCCTCATCGACGGCGTCCTCGGCGTCGGTGCGGTTGCCCAGGTACAGCTCGGCCCAGTGCACATAGGCGCCGCGCTTGAGCTGATGGAATGCCCGGAAGTCAGCAGGCAGATCGGTCATGGGCAATACGCCGGTGACGGGGTGCTCGTGTCGGTCCTGGCTCACCTGCGGCCTCCCGTCGTACGGCACGGGACATCGCGGTGGAGTTCGTGGACACCGACTCGTACGCCGGTGGCTGCGGCACGGCGGAGCACCCTCAAGGCGTCTCGTCCGAAGACGCGCAGACCGACTGCGGCCGTCAGCAGATCACTCGCAAGTTGAATGGTCACGGACCCGGGAATCCCCTCCGTCGGGCTGGCGAAGACCCTTCGTCCGCCCGGGTCTTCGAAGGTGCGTGTCGCATCCTCTGCCCGGTAAGGCGTGCGCCGGAGCGCTGGCGTGCAACCGGTAACCCGAAAAAAATACGGAACGTGCCGGTCCGGTCACCACGGCTTGTCTAGTACGCGTCCCAGGGCAAGTCAGCCCGCCACACCCACCGCCCGTCCGCATCCGGCTCGTACCAGGACCGTCCGCCCGGGTACGCGCACCCCTCCGCGATGATGCCCACTCCCGGCTCCGGGTCGTCCGCGTCCACGACCGTGGTCATCCCGTCCAACGGCCCGCCATGCAGGGTCACATCCACCCACCGCTCCGCCATACGCCGATGATGCCGGGTCGCTCCCTGACCCACACCGACATCTGGGTTCTGGACCGGAGCGGGAGGCCGTGAAGTAGGGGAGCCCACCCCGTGGTGATCCGCTGTTCGGCAGAATCGCGGGACACGGTACGGGAGATGGGAGCTGAGTTGCCTGGTTCGGGGAATCTGTCCAGTCCCGAAGACGCGCTGAGGAGGCTTCAGCAGAGTGTCCGGGAGGATGAGCGCGACCTCGCCTGGAAGGTAAAACGCATCGGTATGGTGCGGACAGCGGCTGTCGTCGTGGCCCTGTGTATTCCTGGCCTGGTGGCGTGGAACGCGATCTTTTCGGATCAGCATCAGTGGCGGGTCACCGGCCAGGCCGTATTGGTCATGCCACTCGTGCTCTCGATCCTGTTCTTACTGATCACGGGCTACGTTCACTTATGGAAGACGGACAGATTGGGCGAATTTTTTGCCCCTTTTGTCGAACAGGTTGAGGACCGGTATGGGTTGTCTACCTCGGAGCTGCGGGATCGTCTGGAACTGAACCAGGCGGCTTTTCGACGATGGAGTTCTCTGGCTCAGGCACCGCTGAAGGAGCGCAGGAGTCTGTACCGCGAGGATGTCGCAGAGATCATCGCGAAGTACCAGGCGGAGAGCCGGAAGTACCGCAGGGTCCACAACAGCCTTCAGTCCCTGGTCATGGCCGGGTCCACCACGGTGACCACCGTTGCGGCGCTGGATACGAGGGAGTGGAACTGGCAGACCATCGTGGTCATCGCCGTAGGGTTCTGCGTTGCCCTGGCCAGCACGTTCACCGGCTACTTCAAATATCGCGAGCGCAGCTACTTCCTCCAGCAGACCGCAGACGCCATCGAGGAGGAGGCCAACGCGCACGCCCTCGGAGTCGGGCAGTACAGCAGGTTCACGGCCGGCCAGGAGGACCAGGCGCTCGCCCAGTTCACTCAGGAAGTAGAAAAGCTGCGGAACGAGCAGCGACGGCGCCAGCAGCAACTGGACCAGCCCACCGAACAGGCGGTGCCACAAGGCCCTTCCGGCACCGCCTGAGCCCAGTACCCGCGCGTCGGTCCGACCCGCCACCGCGCGACTCCCGGCGGTTCCGATCCATGCCGCCCCAGCACCGCTCCTCGCCCGCAGATCCGGCTCATCGGGACAACTGCCCTTCTCAGGGGCGCATTCAGCTCTCGGCGCTGGCCGGGGGCGCCGATAGATTGGGCGCGCGACATCAGCGCAGGGCAGGGCAGGGCAGGGGGCAGGTATGGGAACCGGGGATCCGCAGGAGCAGGGCCAGCAGGGTGGAGGGCATCCTCCTCCGCCGCCTGTGGCGCCGCCGTCCCCGGGGGCGCCGCCTGTGCCCGCGCAGGCTCCCCCGGCGGCGCTGCCGCCGCTGGTGGCGTGGCTGCGTGCGCCCCGGCCGGAGGCGCGGCCGGGGATCTGGCGCTGCGGCCACCAGGCGCGTCCGGAGCTGGATCCGGATCGCGCCCCCACTCGGCAGATCGTGGTCGCCGCGACCGTGTCTTTCCTGGTGGGGTGGCTGCTGTGGTCGCTGCTGTGGAACGGCTACTTGGGCTCCTATTGGATCTGGCCGCTGGCGGTGCTGGTGCCCGACAGCTGGCGGGACGACATGTCGTACGTGGTGTGCGCCTACCTCTACTACGCCCTGGTGCTGGGCGGCATCGTCGTCTTCTTCGGCCGGTTGGGGCAGTGGCCGGAGCTGCTGCGCCGGATCGGGGCGCGGCTGCGCGGCCCGGAGGGTGTGGTGCCGGCCATGCCTCGTACGCCGCCGCCTCCCCCGCCGCACGAGGATCCCGCGCTGTGGCCCGAGCTGCGCGCGGCCGGCGCCGTCGAGGCGGCGGAGCGGCTGACTGCGGAGCTTCAGGCGGGCCGCATGTCGGATGTTGATCAGGCGCGGCTGGCACGGGCCTGGCAGGCCGCCCGCGCTCAGCAGCGCGGCGACGCGTTCGGGCGGGCGGTGGTGGCCGAGGGGGCCGCCGCCTGCCCGCACGGCTCCCGCCAGCGCGACCTGCCCGCCCGCGTCACGCGACACGACCTGGTGCTGCGCCAGGTGCACGTGGGCACCGCGGTCGATTCCGACCGCAACGCGCACGAGTACCGGGGCGCCGGCATAGCGCTCGACCCCGGCGTGTTGGGCACTTCAGCCCTGGTCGTCGGCCCGGCCGGCTCGGGCAAAACCTCGCGGCTGGTGCGGCCGACCGTCGAATCACTCTGCCTCCAGGCGCTGTCGGGGCAGGCCGCCGTCATCTCCGTCACCTCCGGCAGCAGCAGCGGGGGCGACGAGGCGTACGACGTCGTCGTGCGTCTCGGGGACCCGGGCTCGCCGTTCGGGCTGGACCTGTACGGCGGGGTGGATGATCCGGACGAGGCCGCCGCGATGCTGGCCGAGGCCCTGGTCGGCGATCTGACCACCACGCAGGGGGGCGGGGACAGCCGGAGGGCGGCCACCGTACTTGCGCAACTCGTCGGCCCCTTCCAAGCCCTCCATGGCCGTTTCCCCGACGTGCCCGAGCTGCGCGAGCTGCTGGAGGACGACCAGGCGCTGCGCGAGCTGCGCGGCGCGCTGGAGGCCAAGGGCGGCCGGGCGGCCGTGTGGGTGCGGGAGCTGGACGCGCTTGTGCGGCAGGCCAGTCGCGCGGGCGAGATCCGCGCGCTGATGGGCGACCGCGTCGCGCTCCTGGACCGGCCGGCCTTCGAGGGCTTTTTCACCGCGCCCGGCGCCCCGCCCGCCACGCACCGCCCATTCTCGGTGCGGAGCTTGGACCGGCCGGTGCGGGCGCGGATCGTCCTGCCCGAGCGCGGTCACGCGGAAGCGTCCCGGGTCCTGGCGCGGCTGATCCTGGCGCAGTTCACCGAGTGCGCCGCCGCCCGCGCCGACCAGTCGCTGTTCGCCGGCCTGGTCATGGACGACGCGGCGCAGGTCGTCACCCCCCAGGCGCTGCGCGGACTCCAGCGGCTGCGGTCGGTCAACGCCGGCGCCATGCTGACGCTGCGCGGCCTGGACGAGGTGCCCGAGCACCTGCGCGGCCCCCTGCTGGGGGCGGTCGGGTGCCGCATGGTGTGCGCGGGCGTCTCCACCTGGGACGCACAACGGTTCGCCGAGGTGTGGGGCACCGAGTGGGTAGAGACCCGTACCGTCACCAACCGGCAGTTGGTGAGCGATGAGCCGTTCACGAAGTTCATGCACGGTGTCCGGAAAATCGCGACGGGCCGGTACGTCAGCGCCGAGTCCGTGACCGTCAAACGCGAGCAACGCCAACGCTGGTCCGCCTCCGAGCTGGCCAACGACTTGTCGGCCGGGCACGCGGTGCTCTCCTTCACCACCATCCGGGGGGAACGCACACCGCCGATCCTCACCCAACTGGGCGGTTGAGCGGCCGAGCACGAGAGCAGGCCCCCGAGAGTCGTCTCCGGGGCCGCTTCATGCCTGCACTACTTGTTGTCGTCTGTCTTCCGCGGCTGCGGGGGCGGAGACGGGGCGCTGCCCTTCGTGCCGCCCCCGGTGGGGCGGTTCGCAGGGCGCTGGCTGTGTGCGGTCATGCCACCGGAAATCCCGCCCCCGCCGCTGTTGCCGCCGCCTCCGGTCGCGGACGCAGCTGCGGCGGCGGGGCGGCCGGCGTGGGTCTGGATGCCGTGCTGGACGCCGGCCGCCGCGCCCCCGGACCCGACAACTGCACGGGTCGCGCCGCCGGCGGCGCGACCCGTGGCGCGGGCGACCTTGATGGCGTCGCCGGCGCCGGGGGCTTTGCTCATGATGTAGATGGCGGCGCCGAGGGCGACCAGGGTGACCGCCAGACCCGTGACGACGTCACCTTCGGCCTCGAAAACATTCGCGAGGCCCAGCACGATGACCACGATCGGCTCGATCAGGATGAGGGAGATCATGACGCCCGCCCAGCGGCGCACATGCCCCCACAGGTCCTTGTCCACCAGTCCCGCGTAGACGACGACGCCCAGGACCGCGCCGACGTACAGGCCCAGGGCCCGCAGCACCAGCAGCAGCCACAGTGCCCCGCACAGCACGATGGTGGCCAGGCTGGTCACGATCAGGATGACCGGCCCCCCGTCCCCGGTGCCCTTGCTGCTCTCCAGCGCCTTCCCCAGCGAGTTGAACAGCCCGCCGGGCTCGGTGCCAAAGCCGGTCGCGAGGGCGTCGGTCACCGCGCTGGCGGCGCCGATGACCGTGTAGAGGATCAGCGGCGTGAAAGCTGTGGCCCCGACCGCGAGCCACAGCAGGCCGATGGCCTCGGTGAACGCCTCGGTGAACGGCACCCCGCGCACCGCGCGCTTGGCGACCGCCATCAGCCACAGCAGGAGCACCAGGACGGTGGCGGCGGCGAACACGATCGCGTACTGGCGCAGGAACCCGCCGTTGGTGAGATCGACCGTATCGCGGTCGGTCACGACCTTGCCGAGCTGTCGCGCCGACCAGGACGCGGCCTTGGCCATCTCGTGCGCGAGCTGCTGCAACGGGTCCAGACTCGACGGCGGCTCGGCACTGCCGCCGCCCCCGCCGCCGGAACCGCCGCCCTTGTCATCGCCCCCCTCGCACAGCGCCTTGGCCGGCCCCGTCAAGTTGTCACACGGTCCAGCGAGCCGCATCTGGCCTCCCCTCCTAGCTGTCCGCTCTCATCGTCTCAGTCATGGCCACCGCCCGTCCCCGCCCAACTCCCCCGAGGAGGTGCACGGTGGCGCACGGTCAGCACAGAGGACGACGCGGCGTGGTGACGGTCAGTGCATGGCGCGGCGAGCCTGCCGCAGATGGCCGGCCGCCGTGGTGGCGGCCTGACCCGCACGCAGCAGCGCGTCCGCATCCTGCCGGGCGGCGCCGCGCGGGCGGGCCAGGCCGGTGTGCTCCATCGCGGCGAGGGCGGCGGCGAGTTGCTGGGCGGCGCCGGCCAGGCCCTCGGCGGTACGGGCCAGGTCCTCGGCTGCCTGGCGTGCGGTGTGCGGGTGGTCCCAGCCCGCACGGCCGGACTGCACCTCGCGCAGCAGCCGACCGAGCGCGTCGGCGGCCGACCGCGCGTGTGTATTGGGATTGTGCCTGGTCATGGGCCCCACCCCCGGGGGTCGATTTTCGTGTGCCTGGTGTGTCAGTGCAGGTCAGGTGTGTCTACGGTCTGCCCCGGGCCGGGCGCAGCGGCACACGGATCGGGCCCGATCCGGCACACCGGCCGGGCTTTTGGGCACACGAGGGCAGGCCCTGGCACACGGCCGGCGCCGTTCGGCACACCGCTGGCACAGCCGGGGCACACAGCACGCTCACGCGGACGCCGCCTTGATGAGGTCGGCGCGCCGGTAGACCATCAGCCGCCCGTCCTCGGTCGTGATCCGCTCCGGCTCCACCGGCACCCCGGCTTTCTTCAGGTGCTGCCGCAGCGCCGAGCCGATCAGCCGCCGCCGGGTGCGGTCGTCCTTGTCCTCCCACCGGCCCCACACCGCCGGGTCCCGCCGCACCAGATGGTCCGCGATCACCGCGACCGACAGCACCTCGGGATCACCCTCCGTCGCGAAGATCTCCAGCAGCATGCGCGCGATCTCCGGCGTCCCGTCCGGCACCTGAGCGGCGGGGACGGCGGGGTCGAGGCGGGGCAGGCCGGCGGCGACGCGTTCGCGGGCGCGGCGGTCGGCCTCCTGGGCGGGGAGGGGTGAGACGTAGCGCAGGATCGGCTCGCGGTGCTGCGGCGTGATGCAGTAGAAGCGGCCCGCGTCCGCCGGGTCCTTCTCATCCGGGGAGGGCACGAGCAGGTGCGGCAGCCACCCTCTGGAGACGGCATCGGACTGGCCGATCACGAGGGGCACATCAGCGGCCCGGCAGGGCATCAGGATCCGCACTCCCGGAACGTCTGCGATCGCGTCGCCCATCGCGTCCTCGCTGGCGTCCTGCGTACAGATCACCACCGTGACCATGGCCTCACGGCCCAGTCGCAGCAGATCGATCCCCAGCTCTCGCCCGCGTTTGCTCAGCTTGGGGAACTCGTCTAGGAACACCACGATGGCTGGGGCGTCGGGGGTCGGGCGCCACATCGGCTGGGTGGGAGGCAGGGAGGCGATACGGGCTCGGGCCCGCTCCACCAGTTCCTCCAGCAGCGGTTCCGCCTCCTGGGCGGTGCGCGCGCTGCGTACCGCCGCCTGCGACAGCGAGCGCAGCCCCCGCTTGAACGGGTCGATATCGACGACCACGGCGTCGCGGCAGGCGGTCGCGTACTCGGCCAGACACTGCGTCAGCGCGCTTTTGCCGCCGCCGGTGTTCGCCGTGATGATCACGTGCTGCCCGGCCAGCACCACCGGGGTCGTCTCGCCCTCCAGGGACAGCCCGAGACTCACCGGCTGGGTGATCGTGCACGATCCCGGGGAGCGCTGGGGGTAGGGCAGAGGCTCGGCGAACGGGTCGGAGGTGAGGATCCGCATGGTGAGGTCTGCCGCGTCCTCGGGGGTGGTGCGCTGCACCGTCAGCCGGTTTTCCCCCACCCTCAGTGTCGGCGCCAGTTTCGGCAGGAGCCGCACGAGTTCGGCCAGGGTGCCCTCGGAGACGAGGCGGACCCTCCAGCCCCAGTCCGTTTGCTCCGGAACGGCCACGTTCGTGATCTTGGCGCCGTGTTTGGCCAACGCCAGCCGCACGGACTCCTGCGCCCGCTTCGGGTCGCGGCCGGCCTCCCGGATCGGGAACGGCTCCGGCTCCGGCTCCTGGGCCGGCTCGGTGTGCTCCGGGACCGTTTTCGGTACGAACAGCAGGCGCGGCACCGGCGGTCGGCGCGGTTTTGGGTTGCGGCCGGCCGACCAGGCCGCGGCCGAGGACACGGCGGCGGCCACGACCAGGAGCAGCGCGGCGGCCACGGGGGAGGCCCACCCGATGAGGCCCCACACGGCCGCCATACCCAGCGCGGTGGCGGCGGCGGCGCGGTGGCGGCGGGCACGCAGCTGGCCACGCCCGATCTCCAGCATGCCGGGAGTCAGCTCCGTGAACTCGAATTCCTGCTGGTTGATTTTCATTTGGAGCTGGGCCCACTGCATCATGCGATAAGAAATCATGGGGGACGCGCCGCCCATCCCCATCAGCCCGTATCCGCCGTAGCCCCGGCCGCGCATCTGTTTCTGCATCTGCATGCGCTGCATCTGCATATACGTGGCCTGTTTCTGCTGCTGTTTCAGCAGACCGATATTCTGGTGCACTTCGCTTTTGGTGCGCTGATGAATGCGCTGCCAAATGCGGTACTGGTCATTCAGTACGCGGTGCGCGATATGGGTGTCCGTCTGGTCGTCGGCAGTCCACCAGCGGTCCCATTCCCCGCGCAGATGCCGCGCCCCTTTCCCGATGCTCCCGGCCACGATGTCGCCCCGGGTCAGATGCTGTGCAGCAGCATGTCGCCGACGGTGTTGCCGCTCGTGCGGATCATGCCCATGGCCATGCCGATCAGTCCGGCCGAGGCCCCCAGCCACACCCCCACCAGACTGCCCCGGATCACCGGGGCCTTGAGATCGGGACGGCCCGACTTGATCAACCCGAGGTAGAAAGCGAGCAGCACCAGCCCGGCGATCGCGCCGGACGTGCCCACCTTTTCCCCTCCGGTCAGCGGCGGCCGGTCACCGGCCGCCGCAGCGGCACCGGTCGCATTTTCCAGTGCGAAACGGCCCACGCCATTCCCCAGCGCGGCGGCGGCCCCGCCCATCGCGCCGAGGATCCCGCCGCCCAGGAAAAGCAGCGCCGCCATCGCAAGACCCGCAAAAAAATGGACTTTAGGGGTCGGGTCACCACCGCGCCATTGCCCGATTTGGTAGAACAGGACGACCAGACCGAGGGCGATCGCACCGACCCCCCCGGCTGCCGCACCGGTCGAATTCATGAGGTCACGCTCCAGTCAGTAGGTGTACGACGCCGCGCCAAACCTGAGCGGTGACGCCGAAAATGAAAGCCCAGACGACCACCGCGACCACCAGGCGCAGCAGGTAGCCGATGACCGGGGTGCGCCAGCCGCGCCGCACAGCGGCGATCAGCCCGCTGGCGACGGCCTGCACCAGGCCCCCGAGAGCCGCCGCGAGGGGAGCGCCGATCGGCAGGACCATCACGACGCCGAACAGCAGCACGACCAGGAGCACCCAGCCCAACGGCGCGAAAATCCCGTCCTCCGCCACGCTGGCCACCATGCGGTCCGTGGCACTTTTCCCGCCCCAGGTGACCAGCAGCGAGACGGCGATGGAGGGGAGGTTGATGGACAGCCGCATCCAGCGGATGTCCAGGCCGCGCCGCGCGGCGGCCGGGTAGGCCACCCCAGCGACGGCGTCCGAGATGGCGCCGGCCGCGTGCTGGAGCTGGTGGCTCAGCTCCTGCGCGGCGACGCCGGCCTCGACGGAGGCCGTGTCCCATCCCTCGCGCATCTCGTCACGTACCAGGTCGCCCTGCCACCACTCCGGCCCGCCCCCCGCCGCCGGCTCCTGCCGCTCCTGCGGTTCGGAGGCGGGCGCACCGTCGGCAGTGCCGGCCGTGGGCGGGTCAGTGGGGGGCGGCGGGGCCTGCGGCGGGAGCGCGGCCTCCGGAGCAGGGTCGCCGTCGGCGTCAGGGGCGCGCCACCACTCCCCGCCCGGCTCCTGGCCGGACGGCGGCAGGGGCGCCGCACCTGCCGACTCCTCGGCGGGGGTGGGGGGTTCGGGTGCGGGGACCTCGGGCGGGAGGGGCTGCCGGGCAGGCGGCTCGCCCGCCCCGGTTCCGGTCTCGTGTGCGTCGCTCATGGTGCTCCCCCACGCCCCCAGCCCCTGGGCGCCCCTCCGCTGCTACTCGATCACATGCAGCAATCTAACCCCCGCATGGCGTGAAATCGCCCGGTCGGCGGTGCGAATCTGCACCCCGGCGCCCCCAGCCCATGCAGACGGCTGCTCGCGGCCCCGGGGCGCCCCCGGTTATAAAAACGGCCCCGCTCAGGGGAGAGCCCTTCATGTCCGCATCCGGCGGCCGAGCCGTCTCTCACGCGTCGGGCAGGTCCACCGTCAGCGCGTCCATCGTCCAGGCGTCCACCCTGTCGAGGGGCAGGCACCAGGCGCGCGCCCAGTCGGGATACTCGACCAGGTAGATCAGGTGCGGGGGATCCAGCGGGAGATGGGGACGGGTCGCCCGTGCGTGCTGCCGTTCCTCGCGCCGCTGGCGGGCCTGCCCGGTCAGTACGTCGTACGCCTCGCCGACCGGGGACGCGTTGCCGCGCCGCACGGTGTCGGCCTGGATCTGGCAGTACCGCACCTCGGAGACCAGACGGCCCCGCAGCTGCGTCCCGCCGACCAGGAGCGTGACCTCGACGCACACGCCGTCGTCCTCGTCCGCCTGGTGCGCCATCTGGACCAGGCTGCTGTCCTCATGCCCCAACCCCATGCACAGGAAGGGTAGTCGGCGGTGACGACGGTCGGTGCGGGGAGAGAATCGGACGGTGACCGATCACCGCCGCCCGCTGGGCACCGGACCAACCGACTCCGACAGCCCGGCCGGAGAGGCACCGCGGGCCCCACTCGCCGCCGAACGCCTCCCCTCCACCCCGATCCCACGGGGCACCCCGCGCGGCACCCCGCTGCACCGCCGGCCGCTGGGCACCGGTACCGACCCGGACTGAGAACGGAGCCGGCGTACGGGGCTACGGCCCGAAGCCCCGGACCGGCGGTGCGGGGTGCATGGCGGCCGGGTCCCACACGTAGGCCCGGTCCACCGTGCCGCGCACGCCGTCGTGGAGGGTGAGGGTGATCTCCACGTGGTAGACCACCGTGCCGTCCTCCCGGTCCTCCCGCCCCCGCACCACCGCCGGCCGCCACCGCCCGCCCACACGGATACTCAGGAGCGGCCCCAGCGGCGGGTAGAACCGGTAGGCCGGCCGGGGCCCGTCGCCGTTCCAGGGGCGGGCCTCGACCGCGTCCGGGGGCCACATGCTCACCCCCGCGCCTGCTCGCGGCGGGCCTGCCGACACACCTCCACCCGGCGAGCGCCCCGCCCGCACCCGCTGCCCCAGGCGGGATGCCACATCAGGGCCACCGACAGCCGCAGCAGACGCCGCCGCAGCCGCGTCGCATCCCGCGGCCTTGCGGCCAGCGCCGCGTAGGTGCGGTGCCAGTCCTGCTGGAGCACGACCAGGTCGCGCGGGACGGGATCGAGGGGTGTCGCCATACCCCGACTAGATCACATGTTCGAATTCTTGTGCGAGACGGCCCCGCCTCGGCGCGCCCCACCGGCCGGCACCTGGCGCGGTTCAGGTCATTGGTGGACTGATCAGCGCCAACCACCCCCGCACGCCCTGCCACAACGTCGCCGCGTGCCCTACAAGGGATCTGGCCGACGAGGGGGAGGGGGCGCGGGTGCTGTCCATCAATCTGGCGGTGCTGCTGGCGTTCATCGTGATCATGCGTCTGCGACGCCGCACCGAGGCGCGGAGCCGGAACGACGAGAAAATGACCGTGGTCATCGTGCTGGTCCTCGGACTCCTGCTCGCCCCCACGGATTTCGGGCAAGCCGTCCTGAAGGTGACCGGTCAGCTCGCGGAGCAGGTCACCCAGATCAAGTTCTAGTTGTGCTGTCTCAGGAGATTGGTGCCGCCTCGGCTGAACCGCGTATCAGCGGGCTACAGCGGGAGGACCCAGGCGTCACCGGCGGTGCGCTCACCGTCGGCGCCAGGTAGACCTTGGCGGATCTCCTCGATCAGGTCGAGCACTCGCTCGTTCGCCTCGTCCCTTGCGCCCTCCCACGCGGCGGCGGCCCGTTCGGCGTCCATTCCGGTGGGGCAAGTGATTGTCCCGGTGTCTGAGTTCCAGTCGATGCCCTGACCAGCGAGTACGGTGCGGGCGCGATCGGAGTGTTCGGACTCGATGGCCGACCAGTCGAATGTTTCGTTGTCCGCGAGTGCGCCGGTATCGCCAGTCTCGAACTGGTCGAAGACCCACGCTGTGACGGTGTCGTGATCGGTCATGGTCTCCAGGTCATCGCCCTCGCGGAGCGACGTCGAGAGGGTGTCAGGCATTCGACTCCTTGATCGTTCTCAAGATGGTGACTACCGAGCTGCCCCGACTCAGCGGCGCCCGGCGGCTACCTCCCCGGCCGGGATGAGACGGGCTGCCGCCGGGTAGGCCAGGAGCGGCGCATGGTCCTCGTCCTCCGGACGGCGGGAGACGACCACGGGATACAGGGTCACGGCATCCATTCGAACTCTCCTCGGACATGTCAGCTGAGCTGTGGGCATTGGGCTGACGACCAGACCAACGCGAGGCGCTGTGCGGCGCCCTGAGCGACGATCACGATCCGCGACGAGTTAGGGCCCGCGCCGGGAGTGATCGCCACTCAGGCGGCCGTACAGCGGCTAAAACGGGGCCTCTGTGACTGCGGATGAGGGTGAGGCCGCCACCGCCGCGTTGTCGAGCGCGGCGGCCAGGTCCGGGTCGGCGTCCCGCAGCCGCTCGTGCTCGGCCTGGATCCGGCAGCGTCCGCACATGCCCAGGGACTGGATCTCCCGCCCGCACGAGCCTCGATGCGGCCCCACCCCGGGACACGTTCCCTCGGCCGTGGGCTCGACCCGGATCTGCGCGGCCCACTCGCAGGCCGGGCAGGTGCCGCCGTCCCGCAGATGCCGGCCGCAGCCGCCCTCACAGACCGGCCACCCGGCGCAGCCCGCACACCGGGGCACCGGATCGCGCACGTCCGCCAACTGGCCGCAGTCGCAGCGCGGGAGCCCGTCCGGAGTCGGCCGGGTCTCGGGTAGACGGCCCGGGGAAGGGGCCGGTCCGGTCGCCTGGGCCGGAACCTGGGGGAGTTGGGGCAGATTGCTCAGCCGCCAGGAGATGACCGCGCCGACCGACTTCTTCAGCGGGACGGGCAGCGGCTGGGTGAGCACCGTCCACAGCATCTCGCGGCTGTAGCCCTCTTCCAGACGCCCCGTCACCATCAACGCCTGATGCCGGAACGCGTCGCCCACGAGCATCAGGTGCGGGTGCTCCCGCCCGACCTCCGCCAGCAGGGCCGCCCCCGGTGACGACACCACGGGAGCGCTCCGAGCACCGGCCGGTGCGGACGCCTCCTCCTGGACCTCGACGCCGCCGCCCCCGTCCGTCCCTCCATCCGCCTCGCGCGCGCCCACCTCAGCTGTGGGGACGGACGGACGGGATGAGTCTTCTGTTGTGTTCTTACTGACTGTCTTCTTAGGGACTCCGGGGTCCCCCGAGTCCCGGGAAACCCCGGACTCGGGAGCGACCTGCGGTTTTGCGACGTTTTCCCAGGTCGGCCCCGAGTCCGGGGTTTCCCGGAGTCGGGGAGCGATCTTCTTCCGCCGCTTCGCGGCCCGCTCCAATGCGGTCTTGGTCGGCGGGATCACCTCGATGCGCTGGGCGTCGGGCTCTTCCTCCGCGATCGCCGCCAGGAGGTCGTCCACGTCTTCGTCCGTGGCCGGGGTGTCGTAGACCGCCATCTCGGTGCGCCACCGGTTGCCCCTGCGCTGCATGACCCGCACCTTGACCACGTACCGCGCGGCCTGGAGCAGCCCCATGGCCCCCGCCATTGCCTCTTCGCCGTAGCCGTACTTCCGGCCGATCTCCGCCAGCGTCACGTCCCACCCGTCGCGGTGCCGCAACAGGATCGTCAGCAGCGCCAGAGCCATGAAATCGAGCTGCACCGCGTCATCGATCGTCCGATTCGGGACCGCTGCGAACCGCGGCGGCCGACCACTCCGCTTCCTCACCGGGCCACCCCCGCCCCGGCCGCCGCCACTCTCCTCGTGTCCTGGCCCTGTGGCCTGCCGCGCTGTTCATCTCGTACGCTCAAGGGAGCGCACCTCCTCATCCGAGAGTGCTTCTCCGAAGTCGGGCGGCCACCCGGCTTCGGCCATTGGGCCCCGCTTCGGCGGGGCCTGCTGCGTTTATCCCTCCTGGTCAGGAGCCTGGTAGTAGTCGCTACTGGCGGGGGTGACGGGCCACTTCGCCGAGGCGCCACGGGGCAGTGGATAGCCGACGGCAAACGTCTCGGCGGACATCCGGATGTCCTGGACTTCCACGACCTGCTCTGGCTGGCGGCCTCGGCTGGCGAGGTAGGTCACCCGCAGCGCGCGCAGCAAGGGGGCGCCCGCCTTGGGCATCAGGAGCGCGGCGGCCTCATCCGGGGATGGCATTCGGGCAGAAACTTCCTCGCGCCAGTGCAGAGGTTTCTGAGCCCATTCTTCGAGGCGGTCATACATGCCGCCCACTCCGGTGTCTCCGGCCAGAGACGGCAGCTCAGCGGTCACCCAGTCCGCAATCCAGGAGTCGGCGAGCTGGCGCTGCTCCGGCACCTCTGGGTCACCGATGATGCGCTTGCGCACCGTCAGGTGGGTGCCGCTCTCGACGCCCAACGCCTCGGCCACATCAGCGGGCGCGGGGGCTGTTTGGACGCGCGTCTTCTCCCCGCCCGGGTACGGGAGTGCACGCCAGTGCTGCACCTCGGGGCCGCTGTAATAGCCCAGCTCGTCCCGCTCGATCTGGCGGTGCCGGACGGTCAGACGCACTCGGTCCGGATGCTCGCGTACGTACATCCCCGCCCGTCGGCGGCCCTCTACCAGCCCCTCGCCTACGAGCAGCTCGACCGCCTTTCGGGCCGTGATCTCACTGACCCCGTGTTGGGCCGCGATGTCACGTTTCAGCGGTAGCGGCGTTCCGGGGGGGAGGTCACCGGATGTGATGCGTTCTCGCAGGTCACGCGCAATTTCCTCGTACCTGGCGGCCATCGTCCAGTCCCTCCGTTGATCGACTCAGGGGAGGCTAGCGTATACGTCAACCCTTGCCATGCCTAGATCTGACGTATACGTTATCTCACGACGGCCAGAGCGGCCCCCGGTTGGAGCCGGAGACCGCTCCGTGTCCAGGCGTTGGAGCGCCCAGACATGGCCTGGTGGTTGACCACCAGGGCCGCAGCGTTGGAGCGCTGCGGCGGTGCCGTCGGACCGATCCATGGGTGATGGAGAGAGGGACCGACGTATGTCGATCGTCGCAGATCACGGTGTGGTGGAGGAGCTGGCCGCGTTTTCCGCGGCTCATGGGGATCCGGCGGTGTGGGCGCCGGCCGAGTACGAGCTGTACCTGGAGCTGGGCGCGGCGGAGTGTCCGGCCCGGGGGACGGGGCCGGGTGGCCGGCGTCTGCGGCCGAACGAGGAGGTACCGCCCCTCACGCCCGAGCAGGCGGAGCGGCTGGGTGAGTTGGCCGGCCTGTATCACCGGCGGCTGGTGGGCGCGGCGCGGGCGCGGCTGACGACCTGGGGGACCCCGGCTGCACAGGCCCTGGCGACGGCCGAGGACCTGGTCCAGGACATGTGGCTGGACGTGGCCCGCCGCGCCCGGCGCCCCGGTGACCTGCTGGGCCCCGAACGGCTGGACTCCGAGGAGGAGCAGCGGCATCTGTTCTGCCAGGTGCGGCAGTCGGTGAGTCACTGGGCGCGCCGTGCGCAGCGGTCTGAGGAGCCGACCGACTGGGAGACGCCGGAGGGCTGGGCGCTGGCGGCGCCGGGTGTCGGGGAGATGGGGCAGGGCCCGCTGACGGATCGGTGTGAGCAGCTGCTCGCACCGCTGGACGGCCGGCTGCGGGCGGCGTTGGTGGAGCGCTGTTACGGGGTGCCGCTGGCCCGGGTCGCCGAGCTGCTCGGTGTCGCGGAGACAACGGCCACGCGGCTGGTGCGGCGGGCGGTCGCCCGTCTCCAGGGGCGCCCGGCCACGCACCAGGAGGAGCGGGAGGCGGTCGAGCGTGCGGTGCGGCCGGTGGCGCTCGAGGTGCTGCCGGCCGACCAGCGCGAGGCCCTGGAGGCGATGCCCGAGAGCGTGCGGCTGGCGCTGCTGCTGCGCCTGGCGGGGGTGTCCTGGCCGGTGATCGCCCGGCGCTGCGAGCGGTCGCTGACGACGGTTCAGGCGTGGGGCCGCCGCTACGGCTACGTCCTGGACCCGGCCGCCACCACCGCCGGCACCGAGACCGGCGAGGAACTGCCCGTCGGGTGGGAGGAGCTGGCCGGGGTGTTGCCCGGGCGTCAGCAGCAGGTGCTGCGGCTGCGCGCCGGGGGCGGCTCCTGGCCCCGGATCGCCGGCGCGGTCGGCTGCTCCAAATCCGGGGCCAGGCACGCGTACGAGAGCGCGGTGCGCAGCCTGCACCGCGCCGCCCGCGACCGGCAGGCCGACCGGCCCGGCCGGGGCGTCGTGGCGGCGTGAGACGCGGCCGCCGGCCCGGCGGCCGTCCGAGACGGATGTCGAACTGGCGGGGGGCGGGCAGGTGTCCGCCCCCCGCCGCACGAGGGAGACCGTGATGGCACAGACCGCACAGACGACCGAACCACCCCCCGCTCCGGGAACAACACCCCCCGCTCCGGCTACGGCTCGCCGGACTCCGGACCCGCACCACGCCGCTCCGGAGCGGGTGCGGGAGGATGCCTCAATGACCGACGCGCAGACGCTCAAGGGTGGCCGTCCCCCGCACGGTGGGGTGCCCACGGCCGGGGCCACTCCGGACGCGGCCGGGGCCACTCCGGTGGCCACCCCGGCCACTCCGGACAGTTCCCGGGGCGCTCCGGGCGCTGAATCAGGGGGTGGCCGCAGGGTGCCACCCCCGGCCACCGGGAGGGGGGCCATGGCCGGGGCCGCGCCGAGCACGGCCCCGGCCACCGGGGTGGCCACCCCGGCCACCCCGGCCACCCCGAGGCGGGGCGGGGGAGCCGTTCCGACAGCGGTGCTGCGGGTCCTGGCCGTCGCCGCACTGGTGGGCATGATCCCGGTGACAGGGGTCGGGTTCGCCGCCTCCTACAGCACGCTGCGGGACGCGGCGCTGACCGCCGGGTTCGCCGACTGGCTGGCCCCCTGGGTGCCCATCGGCATCGACGGGGCGATCATCGCGTTCCTGGCCATGGAGCTGTACATGGTGGCCCGGGGCACTCCCTGGCCGCTGATGCGGTTCGCCGCACACGGCATGGCGGCCTCCACCGTGCTGCTCAACGCCACCGTGGGCACCGGAAAACCGCTGATGGCGGACCCGGTGTCCGCGTTCTGGCACGGGCTGATGCCCCTGCTGTTCGTCGCCGGGGTCGAGGGGGCACGGCGCCTGCTGCTGCACGCCGCCCGGCTGTCGGCCGGGCTGGAGACCGACAGCATCCCCCTCCACCGCTGGCTCCTGGCCCCCTGGCCCACCGCCCGGCTCTACCGCCGTATGCGCCTGGCCGGCGTGCACTCCTACCCCGAGATGATCAAGCGGGACCAGGACCTGCGCGGGTACGAGGTGTGGCTCAAGCAGGAACTGGGCGGCGATCTGAAGCAGGCGAGCGATGTGCAACTCCTGCCGATGACGATGGCCGGCCGCGGCTTCACCGTCGAGGAGGCGCTGGCGCTCCCCGGGAAGTGGAAGGCCGAGGCCGAAGAGCGCGAGCGGACCGAGGCGGAGCGCCACCGCATGGAGGATGTGCGCCGGGCGGAGCAGGCCAAGGCAGACCGTCTGCGGGCGATCCGCGACCGGGGCGAACTGGCCGCGGCCGAGCACGAGACGGACGCAGAGGTGGCGTCCGCCGAGGCGGAGGCGGAGCGCATCCGGGGCGAGGCGGAGCGCATCCGCCGTCAGGCGGAGCGCACCGCCACAGCGGAGGAAGAGGCATTCGAGTCGGCGGAGGCCGCCGCCGCGAAGCGCAAGGCGGCCGAGGACACCGAGGCCGCCGTCCAGGCCGCCGCCCGGACCGAGAAGGAGCGCCACAGGGCGGAGGCGGAGCGCGCGGAGGCGAACCGGAAGCAGGCAGAGGCCGACGAGAACGACGCACGCGCGGCCTACGCCCGGCGCCAGACCCAGGAACACAACAGCCAGGCGGCCGTGGCCGAGCACCGGGCTGCGGAATGGCGGGCGAAGGCGGCCGAGATCGAGGCCCGCGCGGTGGTGGCCGAGGACTACGCGCGGCTGACCACCCGGCAGCGCCGCGAGTCCTGGACAGCGCGCCGGATCTGGGCGGCCGGAGGCGTACAGCACGGCCCCGACGGCATCCAGGTATCGACCGACGTGGTGCCGCTCGCCGAGATCGAACAGGCGCTGGGCATCTCGCAGAGCGCGGCGGGTGAGATCCGCAGCGCAGCAGTGGCGCGTCTGCAAGACGGTTTCGACCCCGCCACCGCCTACAACCCCCAGGGCTGACCCCTCGGCAAGGACGTGGACGTACGGGCGGCCCTCCCCGGCTCGGGGAGGGCCGCCCGTCGTTGTTTGTGCCCAGGCGCCCGCGCAGGGTGCTGACAGGGCCTCACAGCGGCCGAGCCGTCCGCGCCGTGACCCGTGGTCAGCGGCGTCCGCCCCACCACCGCCGCCGGGGCCCTGGCTCCTGGGCACCGCCGTCGGCGCCTGGCTGCTCCGGGGAGGCCGGGCTGGCCGGGGCCTCGGACACGGGGCGCGGCCGGGAGGCCGGGATCTCGGCCCGTTCCGGCGCCGGCGCCAGAGCGGCGAGTGCCTGCTGCAAATCGGCGATGTGCGCGATCCTCGCCGCGTCCATCTCCCGCAGGACCCGCGCCTCGGCCTCGGCCGCACGGCGTCCGGCCTCGGCCTCGGCCGCCTCCCGCCGTAGCTCGGCCAGCTCGGCGCGCAGCCGCTCGACCTCGGTCAGGGTGGCCATGGTGTGGCCGGGGCTCTCACCCGCCCCGACCCCGGCCGCGGCCTCCTCCTGGCCGTCATCGTGGCCGGGGTCGGGCGGGGCAGGTGCATGCAGTCGCAGACCGGCCGCCAGCAGATCCTCCACCGGGATACGCCACGTGCCCTCGCTCAGCACCGCGTTGGGGAATGCGCCCTCCTCCCGCCGGCGCCGGATCGTCGTACGGGACACCTCGCACGCGTCGGCGGCCTGCCGCTGGGTCAGCATCGGACGGTCGCTCATCCCCCCATCCTCCCCCGCCGCACTGCTGCGGGCGGTAGCGCCTCACACACGCGTTTTCCCCTGGTGACGGCCCCTCCCCCAGGGGGTGCCGCATGCCCGGACGCGGGTGCTGCACGCCTTATCTACCCCGCGCGTCACGCGGCGCGCGGCTCCCCGGCATCGGCCGCTACCGACGGCCCCGGCCGGGACCAACCTTTGACGCACGACGGCCCCCGGGCGGCGCTACCGACGCCGTGATCCCCGGGGGCCCTCGCTGCGTCCTCACCCTCCAGGGAGAAGAACGCATGCGCGACCATACCCGCCCCCTCGGCGCTGACGAACCCTGCCCGCTGTGCCTGTACTGGCGATGCCGCTGCGACGAGATCTTCCGCCTGAGCACCACGTCCGCCACCCCGGCCGACTCCGACCCCGACATGGACGAGGCGCTGCGCCGCGTCCGGGCCGGGGGTGCGCGATGACGTTCTGCGGCCAGTGCGGCGAGGCGGGTACCTCGGGCAGTGCGTGCGGACGATGCGGCGCCGAACTCGCCGCCGTCCCCGCCCCGACGGGAGACCTGTGATGGCCCGCCGACCGGTCGAACTCGTGGCGGGCCAGCTCGCGATGGGCGCCGAGGAGCCGTGGCAGCCCTCGGAGTGCAAGTGCTGGCCCTTCCCGCCCAAGCCGCGCTTGGGCTGCCAGCACTGCCCGACCTGTGACACCTGCCAGGACTGCCGGCAGTGCGCGGGCAGCGGCTGCACCTGCGCCTGCGAGAGGGAGGGGGAGTGACGCCCGGACTCACCGCACCCGAGAACTGGCCCGATGCGCCGGTCTGCACCGAAGCCGACGCCCGCGCGGCGGGCCTGGACATCGCGCCCGCCCCCGGCGAGCTGACGGCCATGGCCGAGCTGATCGTCACGTCGCGGGGCCACGAGCCCATCCCCGAGGTGGACCTGGCACGGGCCGTACCGCTGGCGTGCGCCGAGATCAGGCGCCTGCGCGTCGAGCTGGCGGTCTGCCAGACGCAGCGCGCGAACTACGCCGAGCGCGACGGGAACTGAGCTGACCAACTGCCGCGAGGGCGGCCCCGTGTTCGGGGTCGTCCTCCGGTGTGTCTGGCGCTGCTGCTGCCGTCCCCGCCTGGTGCGGGTGCGGCTGTGGGACTGCCAGAGCACCACGTCAGACGCCCGGAAGAGGGCGACGAGTCGAGAGGAGAGACGTCGATGGCATCGAACTACTGGAGGGCTGCTGCGGATGAGGCTCACGCTGCTGCGGATGAGTGGACGGCCCTTATCAGCAGCACGCCGGCCGGGAGCACACCGGACCCGGCCGCTGCCGCCCGACTGTGCCGGGAGAACGCCGAACAGTACGAGGAACTGGCCCGCGACCAAACGTGACGGTCCACGCAGCCACTGAAGGAGTACGGCGCCCCGCAGAGGCGGGGCGCCGTACTCCCGCGCGTCTGGCGCTGCTGCTGCCGTCCCCGCCTGGTGCGGGTGCGGCTGTGGGACTGCCAGACCCGCACCCTGACCTGTACTTTTCCAGGAGGAGCACCGTGACCAACGCACCCGACGCCAGCCCGGCCGGGTCGCTGCCGGCCCCGCAGGACTACGACCGGCTGTTGAACCTGAAGGCGCTGACGCACTGGACGTTCGACATCCAAAACGGCTACGCCGACGACTCCCGCACGTTCGAGGCCGCGCTGGCCGCGTTCCAGGCGCACCTGCGTTCCCAGCACGTGGCCGGGGACGGGAAGCTGTCCGCCCCGCGACGGGCGCGGAAGATCGAGCGGCGTCTGAAGGCGCTGTCGAGGGCGGCCCGGCGGGCCGAGCGGGAGGCTGTGGGGCTGCGTACCGACTACGCGGCGCACGTCGCGCACGTGGCGGCGCTGCCCGGGCAGCGGGAGGCCAGGGCGGCGAAGAAGGTCGGCCGCCGGGCGGCGGCCGGGGAGCTGGCGGCCAAGAGCCTGAACAAGACGGCCACCACCGCCGCCGCCGCCGCTACGGCTCCCGGGGACACCTCGGCGCCGCAGGAGGCTCCGGCCGGGCAGGTGGGGCAGATGCGCGGCATCAATGAGCTGTGGTCGAAGGGGCGTAGCGCGTGAGTGCGCCGCTCCAGACGCCGGAGGAACGCCGTCGGGCCAACCGGCTGCGGCACCTGATGGCCCGGCAGGAGCAGATGGCCGCGCGCGGCCCGAAGGGCGTGGCCGCCTCCTGGTGGGACCACGCCCGTGCGCTCGCTGCGGAGGAGGAGCGCGGGGCCCGCTACGACCCGGGCGCGGATCCCGGCGCGGCCTGGCAGGACCTGGCCCGCGCGCTGGAGAACTGGTGCCAGCGCTACAGCCGGTAATCATCACCATCATCATCACCACGGCGGACGGCCGGTTCCGTGGGCCCCTAGGCGGGCGCGCGGACGCACGGGCGCGCGGACGCGCGAGGATGCCCCGCCCGGTGACTGTCCGTCAAGAGGAGATCTCGTGTCCGACACCACGGGCGGGAACGTGTTCACGCTCAGGCCCCGCCCCGGCGGTGCACCGCCGGGGCTGCCACCGCTCCCCGGCGGCGCACCGCCGTCCACCCCTCCCCAGCCGCCGCCCGGTCCGCCGCCGTCCACCCCGCCCCCTGCCCCGGGGGACGGGGCGGACCCGGTTCCGACCCGGGCCCGGCGCTCGGCCGCCGACGCGCTGAGGGCCCTGCCCGTCGGCCCGCCCCCGGCGCCCGGACGGGTGCCGGCGACCTTCCGTGCCGAACCGCCCTCCGACACCACCACCGCCGGTGGTGGTGATCAGTCACCGGGGCTGGGGGCGCTGTCGCTGTCCGCGATCCTGGCCGTGGCGCTCGCCGCGCTGCGCGGGACGGCCGGCGCCGTGCAGGACTGGCGCCAGCGGCGTATCGAGCGGGCGGCCGAGGCCGAGCCGCTGCGCAAGGCCCGGCTCAAGCTCGCCCAGGCCCAGGCCGAGGCCGGGAGCGGCACGACGTCCGGCAAGAGCGGCCGGCGGGTCCCCTCCTCGCAGGAGTGGGGCCGGCGTACCCACGGCGGCGGGGGAGGGCCTGGACGCTCGGGCTCGGGCACCGGGCCCCGCAGCAACTCCGGTACCCCCAGGGGCTCCGGGGGGACCGGTCGGGGCAGCGGCCCCGGCGGCGGCAAGTCCCCCGGAGCCGGTGCCTCCCACAAGAGCCCCGCGGGCGGCACGAGCGGCCCCAAGAGCGGCACCTCGGGCAAGGGCCCCGGAAGCGGCAGCAGCCCGAAGAGCAGCGGCAGCGGCAGCGGCAGTGGGGGTGGTGGCGGAAAGAGGCCCGGCGGCACCTCGGGCAAGGGCTCCGACGGCACCGGCAGGGGCAAAGGCTCCAACGGCGCGGGTAAGAGCAGTTCGGGCAACGGCGGCGGCGCGGGGGGCAAGGGCAAGCCCGGCACACTCGGCGCGCTCGCCCTGGAACGCGCCAAGCGGCGCAGCGCCCGGGAGACGGCCGAGAACCAGCGCGCGGCCCGGCAGCAGAAAGCCGATTTGGCCGACCGCAAGGACCGCAAGAGCGACGGCAAGAACACCGATGACCCCAAGACCAGCCCCAAGGACAAGCCCGACAGCCCCGGGACCAAGAAGAAGACGAAGGACAAGAGCGCGGGCGACGCTGAGCGCGAGCGGGTGACGCTGGGCAAGGCAGTCGGCGATGAGGCGTACCGCCGTGCCGACGAACGACTGAAGGCCCGGCGGGAGTCGCCCGAGCCGTTCCTGCGCCGCGAAACCGGGAAAGACGGCAGGCCCCCCGGCACCGAGAAATCCGCTGACGGCCCTCCAGACGGTGCGCCGGGCCCCGCGCCGGATCCGTCGCCGGACGAGGAGAAGTGGACCGGCAACACCTACGACGGCGACCCGTTCGACACCGGCTGGATGCCCCCGCCCCGCAGGGACCGGCACAGCGCCGAGGACGCCATGTACGACGCGACCGCCGAGGACGTGTGGCGCTTCGAGGGCCTGGACCGCACCGACCCCCCGGCCCGCACCCGCCCGGCCGGTCCGGCCGGGGCGGTCACCACCGGTGTGCGGGGCCTGCCCCGCGCTCCGCACCGCCCTCTCGGACGCCGCCCCGGCACCACCGCATCCGCATCCACCAAGGGGACGCGCATGAGCACACCAGCCCGTATGCCCAGCCGGGTCGGGGTCGATCCGTCGCACATGACGGAGGTGACCCTCGACGACGTCCTGGACGGCCTCGCGAAGTCGAGGAACGACTGTTTCGCCACCTACGACGAATGCGCGCGGCTGGCGACGCTGGCCGGCGAGCTGAAGCAGCACCTCACCGATCTGGCCGAGGAACTGCGGCAGCGGCACAACATCATCGGCCGCCTCACCTCGGCCGCCCTGCGGCGCCTGGCGGAGTCGATGGACCTGCTCGTGCGCAAGGCCCACGCCATGCGGGCCGAAAGCCTCCGCGCGGCCGAGTCGGTCGAGGTCGCACACGACGCGATGCACGACGCCTACAAGCCCGTCCAGCGGGCCGCCGTCGATGCCGGGCTGCCGATGCCCAGCGCGCCCGTACACAACAAGGAGGACTGAGATGGCTGGTGAACTGGAGCCCTACCGGCTGCGCCTGCCCGCCCGTATCGGCGGGGGACTGTCGTTCCTGCGGCTGGCCGCGAAAATGACCGCCCTGACCACCCAGGCCCTGGCCCTCAAAGAGGGACTGTGGAGCCTCAAGCGGCGTATCGAGCACGACTCGGCCGCCGCCGACCGACTGGCGGAGATGAGCGGCGCCGCCAAGGTCGAGCCGAAGTTCTGCTCACTCATCCACGAGGCGGCCGGCTCGCTGCGGAAGGTCGCCGACGCCTCCGGCGGACTGGCCGGGGCCGCCGACACCGTCGAGGCCGCCGCCCGCGCGGTCACCCAGGCCCACCGCTCGGAGTACCAGGGCGTGTACGAGGCGGTGAACGCCTCCGGCGTCCAGCAGGCAACCGCCGGCTTCTACCGGACCCGAGGCTGACCCCCGTCCCGCCCCGTCAGAGGCCCGGCCACCGGCCGGGCCTCTGCTCTGTCACCGCCAGGAGGAGCACCGTGGCCACGCCGACCAAGACCACCACCCCGCAGACCAGCCCGGACCCGGCGCCGGCCCCGGCCCCGTTCACCGCCAAGACGGCCCGCCGCCTGGCCGCGATCGAACGCACCGCCTACGCCGCCGCCGGAATCGGCGCAGCCGCCGGCCCCCAGCTCGACAACCCCTGGATCCACGCCGGTGCCATCGCCCTCGGCGCCGGCACCCTGTGGCGGCTGTGGAACCGCACCACAGACGGCGACCACGCGCGGCTCCTGACGTCCTGCCAGCGCGCCCTCCCCGTCCTGGGCCTCTCAGGCTCCTACACCGCCGCGCTGCTCGTACCCGGCTCCTCCTGGTGGGAGATGGCCGCTCCGATCGCCGCCGGCGCTCTCGCAGCGCTGGCAGCCCCCCTGACCCGCTCGCGCACCATCGCGCACCACACAGACCAGCTCCCCGCCGTCGTCCAGGAGCAGACCGCCGCAATCCAACAGCCCCGCCCCGTCGCGCTGACGGGAGACGAGTACGCGGACGGCCTGGCGCAGATGTGGGCCACCTCCCCCGAGACCGGCGACACCCGCCTGACCCACATCCGTCACAACGCCGCCCAGTCGCCCGATTTCACTGCTGTGATCGAGGCCCTGCCCGGACAGGCCGTGCCCGACAGCATCAAGGAGCGCACGGTGGCGGCCGTCTACGACGTGCCGCCCGGGTGCGTGGACCTGGCCGACCTCCCCGGCAAAGGCCCCGGATACCGCGCCGTGCGCGTCGCCCCCGCCCAGCACGGCCAGGAGGCACAGCGCCAACTCACCCCGGAAGAAGCCGTCCGCACGGTATGGGCGGAGCGGGTGGAGGCCCCGGGCGGCGCCGCCCCCGGCATGGGGCTGACGGAGTTCCGGCTGACCGACGACCGCCTGGTGCTCCTGGTGGACGCCGCCGACGGCCAGATGATCCACCTCCCCCGGCGTCAGATCACCCGCGCCCTCAAGCCCCTGGGGGTCAAGGACCCGGAACTGGTCATGGTCGAGGCCGACGGAGTCGCCCGCGGCGTGGTCACCGTCTACCGCGAGCACCCGCTCATCAACATCCGGGCGGCAACGCGCGAGGACCTGACCATGGACGCCGACGGGCGGATCGCGCTCGGGCTCCAGCACGACGGCCGCCCCGCCCGCATCCCGCTCTACGACCCCGAGCTGGGCGCCGTCACCGACCTGGTCGTCGGTGCCCCCGGCTCCGGCAAGTCCGTGACGCTCAACCACATCATCGCCGCCGAACGCATCTCCGGCGTTGTCAGCATCGTCGCGGACGCCCAGAACGGCATGTCCCTGCCCGAAGCGAACGGCAGGGTCTATCACTTCGGGGCGGGCATCGCCGCTCTCGGTGCGACACTCGCCGCCGCCTGCGCGGTCGGCGACTACCGCGAAACCATCAGCGCGGACAACGGCTGGGGCGGGTTCAAGATCGGCGACCCCTGGCCCCTGTTCAATATCAGCCTGGACGAAATCAACCGCGTCCTCGGCGAAGAGGCCGACGTCCCGTCCGAATACAAGAACTGGGTCATCGGCAACATCGCCCATTTCCAGCTGACCGGCCGGAAATTCGGAGGCGGCCTGCGATTCGCCGGACAGTCCATCCACGTGCGGGACCTCGGCGACGCCGAAAAAATCCGGGCGAACGCCAAGAACGGCACCGTGTGGCTGGGCCGGGTGAATTCCAGCATCACGCAGAACATGGCGGCCGACATGGTCACCGACGGCACCGAAGTCACCCCCATCCCCAAGCATTTCGGCTCCGCCGCCGACGACGTGGAAGCAGCCTGGGCCGGAGAGGAGACCCCGCCCGGACCGCTCACCGCCGGCCGCGCCTGGACGTTCCAGGGCGGACGCGCCGCATCCATGCGCACCTTCAAGGCCGTCAAGGAGAACCGAACCTTCCCCGGCCTGATCACCCTCTACGAGTCGGCGCCCATCCCGGGCCTGACCCCGGAAGAGGACCGCATCTTCCAGCAGGCGTACGCGGAAGCCCTGCCTGCCGCCGAGCGCCTGCTGGCCGGGGAAGACCCCTACGCCGACGACGACCAGGACGACGACGGCGACGACGGCGGGAATCAGCCGAAGAAGGCCAAGAAGCCGTCCCTGCCCCCACGCTCCGCACCCCCCGCCCCGCCCCGGAACCTGGCCGACCGCGTCCTGGACGCGCTCGCCGACGGTCCCCGCCGCACCCGCGAAATCCGCACCCAGGTCGGCGTGGGCCAGCCCGACGGCCCCGCCTCCGGATCCGTGGACAACACCCTCTCCAAACTCGCCGAGGCCGGCCGCGTCGTGAAAGCCGGACACGGCCTCTGGACGCTCCCCACCGACCAGGACTGACCCCACCCCACAGCGGCCCGGAGACGCCTCTCCGGGCCACTGCGCTGCCCAGGAGACCCGCATCCGTGCCCACCACCACCCACCCCACCCACGGCCCTCCAGCGACCTCCTACAGCCCCGAGCCCGCCCCCGCCGCGCTCGATCTTGAGGCCCGCATGGCCGCCGTCGATGCGCAGATGACGGTCCGCCTGGAAATGGCCGGCCTCGCCCTGGACATCGACTCACGCATCCCCGTCGAGCCCCTGGACCTGGCCGACGTCGTCACCGGCCCCGTCCAACTCCCCGACCCAGCCGAGACGCCGTACCCGACGCCGGCCGCCGCCACCCTCCAACGCGCCGCCCGCCGCCTCCGCACCGGGGGCTGGAGCCGGGGCACCACCGTCGATGAGGCCGGCGCCCGCTGCCTGTACGGCGCCGTCCGGGCCGAAGCCCCCACCGCACGGGCCGAGGGCGACGCCCTGGCCGTCCTCATGGACGCCATCCGCCGCCAGTTCCCCGGCGCGGAGTCCGTACCCCACGCCAACGACCACGAACTGGGCGACTGGCGAGCCGCAGTGCAGCTGCTCGACGGCGCCGCCGTCCTCGCCGACGCCCGCGGCCTCTAACCCCAGCAGGACTGACCCAACAAGGAACAGGAACAGGAACTGACATGAGCGAGACCATCCGCTACACCGCCGACGTGGTGGCAGTCACCGACGACGGCCGCGTACTACTGATCGAGCGCGGCTGGGACCCCTACGAGGGGCACTGGGCGCTGCCCGGCGGCCACGTAGATCCGGGTGAGGAAGAGGAACAGCCCCAGAAAGCGGCGGCCCGCGAGCTGGCCGAGGAGACCGGCGTCCGGGTGGACCCGGGTGATCTGACCTACCTCGGCCAGTGGGGAGCCCCCGGTCGTGACCCGCGAGGCAGGTACGTGACCTACGCCTACGTGGCTCAGGTCCCCGCCGACACCACGGCGCAGGCCGGCACCGACGCCCGGAGCGCCCGCTGGTGGCCACTGGCCGATCTGCCAGAGCTGGCGTTCGACCACGCCGACATCATCGCCGCAGCACGCGGCTTGAACTCCACCGGAGGGACAACGGCATGAGCAGCAAACTCACACCCGAACACGAGCAGGACATCCGTACCCGCATCGAGGCCACAACCCCTGGCCAATGGATGCGAATCGGCTCGGACGTCATCGACACGGCCGGATTCATCGTGGGCCAGTTCGACAATGGTGAGAACGCCGAATTCACTGCCCATGCCTGCCAGGACGCTCCCGCCCTTCTCACCGAGGTTGAGCAGCTGCGGGCCCGGGTCAACGAGCTGACCAAGCAGCGCGACGAACTGCTGGTCGAGGACGCACTCGCCGAACGGGGCCCGGACGCACCGAGCACGTTCAGCCCGCAGCAGGCCGAGGAGGAGCGCGACAGCGTGTACCAGGAGCGGGCGCAACTGCTCGCCTGGCTCGCCACCGACCTTCCCGCCGTCCTCGTACCCGCCATCGACATGGACGAGCCCGATTGGCACCTGCTCTACCTCGACACCCCGGCCGGGCACCTCTCATGGCACATCCACCCGCGCGATGTCGAGCTGTTCGACCACGTCGAGCACGTCGACGCCGACGACCCGCGCGCCCGGTGGGACGGCCACACCACAGCCGAAAAGTACGAGCGAATCCGCTCCCTCCTCACCCCGACCGACTGCCCCCGAGCCGGTGAACGAGAGCGCGCCGCCCAGTCGATCGACGCCGCCGAGCGAGGCGCCTCCTCCGCACCTACAGCCGACTCACCCGCCCCCTGGCTCCCAATCACCAGCGCCCGCCACCAGCCACAGACACACGGCAACCCGGCATGACCGCCGCCGTCATCGCCGTGGTCGGCACCCTGCTCGGCGCTCTCGTCAACAGCGTCATGCAGCAGCGCGCTCGGCGCCTGGAGCGCGCTGCCGAAGCAGCCGACGGACGCCGGACCGCCCGGATCGACGCGGTCACCGCGCTGTCCGTGGCCGTGAGCGACCACCGCCGCGCCATGTGGGCGGTCCGGGACGCGCAGATCACCGGACAGCCCGACGAGCGCGCCACCGAACTGCGCGACGAATCGCACCGCACCCGCTCCGCTATCACCGAGCCGGCCGTTCGGATCCGGCTGCTGATCAGGGACCAGGCCGTTCGCACCGCTGCCGAGGCCGCGATCCAGGCGACCTACGTGATGCGGACGGCGGAGACCACCGCCGAACTCCAGCGAATGCGCGCCGCCGCCGTCACCGCGCACGACGGCCTGATCGACGCGGCCGGCCGTCATCTGGATCTCTGATACATCGCGGTCGGTTCATTTGAGGGACCCGTCACGCTTAAGCGTGACGGGTCCCTCGCCTTTTTGGGGCACAAAGAAGAAAGGAATTCAGCGTGAGCGAATTACAGCCCACCCCCGATAACTGCGTATCCGAAGCAGTCAAAATGCTGCGCTCCGAAATCGGGGCCTGCAAGCAGACAGCATCCCTGCTGCTCGCCCTCGCCGGTGGCGGACTCGCCGCCCTGGCCGCCACGGCGCCGGCTGTCCCGTGGCCGGTCCTCATCCCCGCGGGCATCGGCGCAGCGGCCATGCTCGCCGCCATCTGGCACCTGCTCACCGCCGTTTACCCGAGCCTCGGCGGTCCAGGCTGGCCCGCGTGGCCTCAGATGGACGACGATGACCTGTCGGCCCACCTCGCCCACAGCGGCGGCCTCCCCCAGGTTCGGATGCTCGCCAGCACCGCACGAGCCAGGTTCGAACACGTTCAGCGCTCCGTGGTCCTGCTGCGCATCGCCGTCCTCAGCGCAGCAGGGGCCGGACTCCTCGCCCTGGTACTCGCCCTTGTATGAGATCCGTGAAGGCCCCGCCCCACGCTCAGCGTGGGGCGGGGCCTTTTTGCGTTTCAGAACCCGGCCGCTGTAGGGGAGTTGCGCTTTTCGCCTTTCGCGGAATTCGCAACGCGGGCGCTGCCGTCCTCGTCGCTGTTTCTGACGGCAGTGGTGACGGCATCGGCGGCCCACACCGGCTGGTGGACAGTTCCGCCGAATGGCCCGGGGCTAATTCATCTCCGGGTACCTTCGCACGTTGAATTCCTGCATTCCCATATCGGGCTTCAGCTCTGTGGCTGAGCTATTCGTGGCCGCGCAATTCTGTGTGCGTACGGCGGATTTGTGCCGGGCGTAGGGGGGCGAGCAGAGCCCAAACGCTACACAGTCAGCGTCAGTGATGCATCATGCTGACCACGTGGTCACTTGCGGAGGTGGTGCGTCGAACGGATTCCCCGCATCACGGCGGGTTGACGCGTATGCTGGCCGGGTATTGGTGAACGTGAGCGGCGGGTTTCGAGGGTGGGGGCGGGTGGAGCGTAGCGGAACCCGTTACCACCGTGAGGGTCGGCACCTGATCGGGCCGATGGTCCGTCACTCCCGTTGCGGGGGTGGTGGGCAGGAATCCCAAGCCCTACACAGGTCCGCGCGTGATGCACCTCCCTTCGTAGCCAGCCCAGGCAACCGCGCTTGCGCGGTTGCCCACAATTCGCGCTTGCGCGAATTGTCTCGCTTTTTGAATTCCGCTTGCGGAATTCTATTCCGGCGCTTGCGCCGGAATCTGGCGGAGCGTCAGCGGAGCCATCACTATGCCCCGGCTTGCCGGGGCATAGCCCGCTCCGCGGGG
>NZ_BAAARJ010000036.1:0-39396 GCF_039532135.1 Streptomyces axinellae | reverse complement strand
TCCCACGGCACCCCACGGGCCCGGTGACACCACCCCCCAGGTCATCGACTTCGACAGGGGGCAAAAGTCATGCCGGGCCCGGAGGCCAGCGGCCCCATTGCGGAACCGCGAAAAACATAACGGGGCACGGAGCCGGGCTGCGACTTGGGCGTGGCGGAGCCGGGGCCGACGCCCGGTTCGGCGCCGCGGATTC
Organism: Streptomyces axinellae; assembly: GCF_039532135.1. Taxonomy (NCBI): domain Bacteria; kingdom Bacillati; phylum Actinomycetota; class Actinomycetes; order Kitasatosporales; family Streptomycetaceae; genus Streptomyces; species Streptomyces axinellae. Next base: position 39,203 of record NZ_BAAARJ010000036.1, on the reverse strand, counting down.
GCGTGGAGGATCACGACCACGTGCCTCCCGCGCCGGGGTGGGGAGGCCAGGGTTGGCGGCATACGGGGCAGCCTCTGGTCTCGTTGGCGATGGCGTCCTGGCGGATGGCGGCCAGAAGCAGCACGTTGGCGCCCGGGCTCACTGTCGGGTCAGGCAGGCCGAGGGCGCGGATGCGGTCCTCGCACTCGGTCCGGGCTGCCACGAGGCCGGCTATCGCGTGGAGACCGGCCGCGTAGGTGACGGTGCCCGGCTCGGCTTCGGTCCTGGGTAGCGGGACGATGCGGCTGTCCCAGGCGCGGTTGGCGAGGCTGGTGATCTTGTCGTGGTCGGTCATGGCCTGCCACCGCCCCATCACTTCCGGCCGCCGGACCATCTCCAGCGGGTCCGCGTCGAGGCGGAGCAACTTGTCGAGGGGGTCGATGAGGAGTTCGGCCAGGGCGAGGAGGAACGTACTCACGAGACGCTCCGCAGGCGGGTGTTGGGGGTCTTCGCGGGGGCCGGGTGGTGCCGGTTTCGGTGTTGGGTGAGCACGTCGGTGAGTGTCTGCGCGAGGTCCGTCTCGCCTGCGGCCTCGGCGGTGCGGATCATGTGGCCGTACTGGTCGCACATCAGGCAGACCGACGGCTCGGGCTGGACGTGTCCGGCCGCGCCGTGCTCGGGTTCGGCTTCGGTCACGGGTGGTTGTCCTCCCTGGTGGTGCAGCCGCAGCGGCACCGGACGATGGTGACGGGGGCGGTGCCGCGCGGCTTCTCGATGACCTTGATAACGGTCAGCGGCTTTTTGCAGACCGGGCATTGACCGCACCAGTTCGAGCGACGCGGGTCGAGGGCCGCTGAGTCATGTGGCATTGCGCTCGCGCCCCTTGCGGCAGCGGGGACAGGCGCAGACCGGGTACTCCAGCGGCCGGGAGAGCGGCATGGGCTGTGTGGTCTCGTCCTCGCGGATGCGGCGCTTCCGGCTCCAGGTGCGGCCGGAGTCGTGGGAGACGCGGAGCGGCATCGTCGTCACGGCCGCGCCCCTGGAACGGGCGTGCGGAGCCAGCGGGTGCGGGCGGCGTCGTAGGCGGCCCGCCCGGCGGCCGTGGCCTCGCGCAGGCCGCCGGGGCCGACGGCCCACTGGTAGCCGGTGTGCGTCACCAGCAGCGCCCCGCCCCCGTCGAGGACGAGTTGCACACGGCCGACCCGCGGCGGGCTCGGCCGTCCGAGGTTGGCCGTGCTGGTGTCCACCAGGTACGCGCCCCGGGTGGGTACCTTCACCACGTTTCCGCCTCGGCGGCCTCCGCCGCCATGAGGCGAGGAGCAAGCAAATATCCTAGGCGTGCGTGCAGCGCCTCAGCTTCGCGACGGGAGAGGACGAGTGGAGCGTCTCCCTGCCGCTGGTCAACCTTGAACAAGGACAGCGGTACGCGGATCTCCCCAGTCACGCTATCGGTTGTCGCTTCAGCCTCCTTCCGAGGCGAAGCGTGCCAGCCGCATACGGCCTCCATGCCGATCTCCTTCAACGCGCGGTCAGAAGGCGTTGACCGTAAGCGCGTTGAAACGACAGGAGGGGGACAACCTGTCCCCCTGACCAGCCCTGTCCCTGGTTCAGGACGTTGTAACTCCGACCGCCGTCGCCAATTCGCCAGCCTCTGCACGCAGGGACCGGGGGGCCTTGCGCCACAGCTCGGCTGTCGCCGTGCGCGCAGAAGGTGTGTACGCGACGGTCTCGGCGCCGATCTTGTGGGCGCGCTGCATCACGTGCAACGCGGCTGTTGCGTCACCGCGCTGAAGATGACCGCGCGCGACCTCGACCCACAGCCGAGCCCGGCGCTCGGTGGACGGCATCACATCGGGGTCGATTTCGTCCGCCAGCGAGAGCGCTCTACCCGAAATCTTCAGGTCTGTGGCGACGCTCACCGCATGGAAATCAACGTTGGCTCTCCCGAAGACCGTCGATGGATGGACGTACGACGACGGCAATGACTTGGCGACCTGGTCGCCTGCGTCCCAGAACCGCCATGCGTCGCCTTCCCGCCCCTCGCGCGCGCACGTCACCGCAGCATGTAGCCGAAGAGCGCCGTAGATGCCCCGCCAATCCTCCGGTCCGCTCTCCAAGTAGGGCCGGATCAGGTCCGCAGCCTCGGTGACTGCGCGCAAGGCTTCTTCCGGGTAGGACGTCTCGCGGAGGATGTTGCCCATGTTCCAGGCGGCTGCCGCTAGGGCCGCAGGATCGTCTGCCTGCTGGGCTGCCGCTAGGGCACGGTCGGCCACGACCCAGGCAAGCTCAGCAGGAGCCACGTAGGCGGTGGCCTGGCCGGTGAGCCGGTAGGTGTCGGACAGGGCCACGAGTGCCGCACGACGGTTTTCACCGTCGAGGGTCCGCGTCGCCGTCTCCGTTTGTCGGATCAGTTCCGGGAGGAGAGCGCCGACCTCTGTCCTGTTGTGTCCCGAGGAGTGCCAGAGCCGCCATGTCTGATCGACGCGCCCCTGTAGAGCACGGACGTCCTGTTCCGCACGGCTGGGAGCTGGGGTGATGCCCCGGCTCATCACGGCTGCCCAGATCTCGGGCATGGCCGGGTGGTTGAGCCTGCCGAGGGAAACGGGCTGATTCACGGAGTCTTCTCCGGTGAGGGCTGAGAGGTCAGAGACCTGGAGCGCGGCGGCCAAGCGAAGGAGGAGGGTGTACGAGTCCAGAGGCCGTTCGCCGGTTTCGACCTTCTTGAGCCAGTCCGGTCCGCGACCGCACAGGCCGGCCAGTACGGGGCGGCTCATTCCTCGGGATTCGCGGAGAAGGCGGATACGGTCGCCCTTGCTGGTGTCTGTCATGGGGTCCCCGGCGTCCGGCATGGCAGCCTCCCATCCGTGTCGGCCTTTTGAACGTTACGCCGTTGGCGGGCGGAGGAGCAGGCGTTTCGGCCTGTGAACTTTGCGAGTGGGGACTGTTGACGGGTGGACTCCAGGACCGGGCGCAGCGCCATTCGCTCAGGATGCGGGCACGCCCGGACCAGCGCACGGTAGGTGTATGCCCGCTCGTCCGCCGATCAGCGTGAGACCGCCCGACGAGGACGGCGGATGCCGGGTGCGCTCTCAGCGTGCGGCGGCGGCCTCCTCCACGTAGGCGCGCCCCGCGTCCCGCAGTTTCTCGTGGAGCGCGAAGAAGACCTTCGCGGCGCGCTCGCCGGGCCAGCGTGCCGGCAGCAGCGTGGGCGGCAGGCCGGGGTCGGCATAGGGCAGCCGGCGCCAGGCGTCCAGCGCGCAGAGGTAGTCGCGGTATGCCGCCTCCGGCGGGGTGCGCCGCCGCCGCGACCAGGCGCGCAGCACCGGCTCCTGCGCCTGGAGGAAAGCGCGGTGCTGTGCGGCGATCGCCTCCAGGTCCCACCAGCGGGCCACCGCGCCGGCTGTCGGTTCGAAGCCCACATGGCCGCCCCGGAACAGGTCGACATACGGCGACAGTTCGAGGCGGCCGAGCGTGTGGCGGGTCTCCTCCTCCAGGTGGGATGGCGCGATCCAGATGCCGGGGGCCGCGTTGCCGAAGCCCAGCCGGGTCAGCCGGGAGCGCAGCACATGGCGTCGCTGGCGTTCGCTTTCGGGGACGGAGAAGACGGCCAGCAGCCAGGTGCCGTCCGGTTCCGGCCGGGCGTAGATGCGGTGGTCGCCGTCTTCGAGGAGTTGCGCCGCGGCCGGGGAGGGACGGTATCCGGCGGCCTTGCTCCCGGGGTTGTCGGCGGTCAGCAGCCCGCGCCGTTTGAGCCGGGAGACGGCTGAGCGTACGGAGGGCGGGTCGATGTCCATGGCGCCGAGCAGGCGGATCAGCGTCGCGACGGGCACGGTGCCCGAGCTGTTGAGCCCGCGCCCGTAGGCGCCGTAGAAGGTGAGGATGAGCGAGCCGGGAGAAGCCCTGGTCAAGGAGGGGGACGCGTTCTGTGCCACGCCGTCACTCTAGATCGAGTTCGGGAGGGCCGAGTTCGGGCTCCCGCAGCCGGAACCGCTGGAGTTTGCCCGTGGGCGTGCGCGGAAGCGACCGCGCAAAGACGATCTCCCGTGGGCACTTGTAGGGCGCCAGCTCCGAAAGCGTGAACCGGCGCAGGGTTTCGGCCATGTCACTCCCCTGGGAAGCTCCGGGGGCCAGGACCACGTGCGCGACCACGATCCGGCCCCGCTTCTCGTCCGGGCGCCCCACCACCGCGGCCTCCCGCACCTGCGGGTGGCGCAGCAGCGCCTCTTCGACCTCGGGGCCCGCGATGTTGTAGCCGGCCGAGATGATCATGTCGTCGGCGCGGGCGACAAAGCGGAAGTAGCCCTCGGCGTCGCGCACATAGGTGTCTCCGGTGAGGTTCCAGCCGCCGCGCACATAGTCGCGCTGGCGCTCGTCGGCGAGGTAGCGGCAGCCGACCGGGCCGCGCACCGCGAGCAGCCCGGGGGTGCCGTCGGGCAGGGGCGTGCTGCCGTCCGCCGCGACGATCCGCGCCGCGAACCCGGGTACGGGAACGCCGGTGCGCCCCGGCCGTATCGCCTCGTCGGAGGCGGAGATGAAGATGTGCAGCATCTCCGTCGCGCCGATCCCGTCGATGATCCGCAAGCCGGTGCGCTCGTACCAGGACTCCCAGGTGGCGGCGGGCAGATGCTCGCCCGCAGAGACGCAGCGCCGCAGCGAGGACAGGTCGTGGGCGCCGTGCTCGTCGGGGCTGTCCAGCTGGGCCAGCATCGCCCGGTAGGCCGTGGGCGCGGTGAACAGCACGGATATACGGTGCTCGGCCACCACTTGGAGCAGCTGTCCGGCTCCGCTCCACTGGTCCAGCAGCGCGGAGGCGCCGGCCCGCAGCGGGAAGAGCACCAGGCCGCCGAGGCCGAAGGTGAAGCCGAGCGGCGGCGTGCCGGTGAACACGTCGTCCGGCCGCGGGCGCAGCACCCGCGCGGAGAAGGTGTCGGCCACGGCGAGCACGTCCCGGTGGAAGTGCGCACAGCCCTTCGGCCGCCCCGTGGTGCCGGAGGTGAAGGCGATCAGCGCCACGTCGTCGGCCGCCGTGGCCACCGCCTCGAACGTGTCGGGTTTGCCGGCCGCGAGCCGCAGGACGTCCGCCGCGCCGCCGCCGCCGAACAGCCCGGTGCGCAGCCCCGGTACGGCGGCCCGCTCCAGTTCCCCGGCCGCGCGCGCGTCGCACAGCGCGTGACTGACGCGCGCGATACGGCAGATGGTGCTCAGCTCGTGCGCGCGCTGGGCCGCCAGGACGGTGACCGCGACGGCCCCGGCCTTCATCACGGCCAGCCAGCAGGCGGCCAGCTCCGGGGTGGTGGGCCCGCGCAGCAGGACGCGGTTGCCGGGGACGACGCCCAAGTCGTCGGCGAGCACGTGCGCCAGCCGGTTGACGAGGGCCCGCAGTTCGCCGTAGGACCAGGTACGCCGGGGGGCCCGGCTGCCGGACGGCTCCTCCGGGGCCCGCGCGTCACCCGGGCCCGGCCCCGGCTCGGGGAGGGGCATGCCGCCGGTATGGAAGGCGGGACGGTCCGCGCCCAGTCGCTCGACGGTACGATCCAGCAGCTCGGTACCGCAGTTGAGGCGCCCGGGGTATTGGAGCGCGGGATCGTTCAGCAGGAGTCGCGGCCACTGTGCGGGCGGGGGCAGCTGGTCGCGGGCGAAGGTGTCGAGGTGCGCTGTCGGAGCTGACGGAGTCGGTTCCATGGCCGGACTGCCCCCTCGCGGCCGAGCGGAGTGGCGTGTGGCAGGGATCCGGAAGCGGCGGAAGGGGCTGCCGGAGATGGTGGTTCCTGGCGCGGCGGTGCGCGGTTGAGCGTAACGTGATAGTGACGACAGTCAATACTCCGCGATAGACGACGGTCCGCGACAGACGACGACAGCCGGCGAGCGGTGGACAGCCGACGGCGGCGAACGCCCGTGGCCCCTGGCGCCGGACGCCCGTGGTCCTGGCGGCGCCCCATGGCGCCGGCCGGTCCCGGCATCAGCCCCGGGACGGAGGCCCCCGGCGCCCCGTCCGCCACAGGGAATGCGCGACACCCGGCGCGTGCCGCACGCTCGCGTCGGCCAGGAGAGGTGGCCGCCCGCCCGGGGCGGTCGCTCGAAGCGGCGGCCGGGCCGCCGTACGGGAGGGATCCGCCATGGCCGCCACCTCGGACACACCCGCGCAGGCGCCCTTCGAGCTGGCGCCCGAGCAGCGCGCATGGTGCGCGCGGCTGCGCGCACTCGGCGCCGTACGGCTGAGCCCACTGGCCGCCGGGGGCGAGCCGGGCCGGGTCAACCTCCGGCTCCTGGAAGAGCTGGGCGACCTGGACCTGCTCGCCCGCGCCGTGCCGCTGCCGGGACGCGCCCGGAACATCAGGGCACTCGAACTGTGCCTGCTGCGCGAGTCGTTGGCCTACTCCTGCCCGGAGGCCGAAACGGCACTGGCCCTCCAGGGCCTCGGCGCCGGGCCCGTCGCCGACGCGGGCAGCGACGAGCAGCGGGCCCGCTGGCTGCCCGCCGCGGCCACCGGCCGCGCCGTCGCCGCCTTCGCGCTGAGCGAGCCCGGCGCGGGCAGCGACGCCGCGGCGCTCACCCTGCGCGCCGAGCCCGACGGGCCCGGCGGCTGGCGGCTGACCGGCACCAAGACGTGGATCTCCAACGCCCCGTACGCCGACTTCTACTCCGTCTTCGCCCGTACCGGCGAGGCCCCCGGCCCGCGCGGCATCACCGCCTTCCTGCTGCCCGCCGGACGGCCCGGACTGAGCGGGGAGAGCCTGGAGATGCTCTCCCCGCACCCGCTGGGCACCCTCACCTTCGACGCCGTGCCGGTCGGCCCCGGTGACCTGCTGGGGGAGCCGGGACGCGGCTTCGGCGTGGCCATGCGCACCCTCAACCTCTTCCGCCCCAGCGTGGGCGCCTTCGCCGTCGGCATGGCCCAGGCCGCGCTCGACGCCTCGCTCCGCCACGCCGCCGAACGCCCGGCCTTCGGCGGCGTGCTGCGCGACCTCCAGTCCGTCTCCCACCAGTTGGCGGAGATGGCGACCCGCACCGAGGCGGCGCGGCTGCTGGTGTACGCGGCGGCTTGCGCGTACGACAGGAGCGGCGGCGCCGGGGCGGACATCGTGCGGCGTTCGGCCATGGCGAAGCTGATGGCGACCGAGACGGCCCAGTACGTCGTCGATGCCGCCGTCCAGATCCACGGAGCCGCGGCGCTCCGGCGCGGGCACCTCCTCGAACACCTCTACCGGGAGGTACGGGCGCCCCGCGTCTACGAGGGCGCCAGCGAGGTGCAGCGCTCCCTGATCGCGAAGGAGCTGTACAAGTGACGACGGAGGAGCTGTACACGTGACCACGGATCGCACCGCGCACCCCGGCGACCCCGGCACCCCCCTCAGCCCTGCCACGGGTCCGGACCCGGGATCGGCCGTGCGCCGCGTCAATCCCGCCGAACTCTCCCCGCCCAGCGGCTTCTCCCACGCCGTGACGGCCACGGGCTCGCGGCTGGTGTTCCTGGCGGGGCAGACGGCGCTGGACGGCGAGGGCCGTATCGCCGCCGGCACCTTCCCCGGCCAGTTCCGGCTCGCCCTCGCCAACCTGCTGGCGGCCCTGACCGCCTCCGGCGGCACCCCCGCCGACCTCACCCGGGTGACCGTCTACACCACCGACGTGCCCGCCTACCGGCAGGCAGCGCGCGAAATCGGCCGCGTCTGGCAGGAGTTGGCGGGCCGCGACTATCCCGCGATGGCGGTCGTCGGCGTCGTCCGGCTGTGGGACGAGGACGCCTGGATCGAACTGGACGGCATCGCGGTCCTGCCCTGAGCGGCCGGGACGTCCGCCCGCCGGGGCAGGCGGGCGGAGGAGGCGGAAGAGTGGCCGTCGACTCCCCGGGGAGGGGCGGATGAGGCCGCCCGAAGCAGCCCGCTACGAGCCCTCCCGGCGCTGTTTGCGCCGGTGGGCCGCGACGCGGGTGCGGGAGGCGCAGGCCGGGCAGCAGTAGCGGCGCGGGGTGCCCGGGCCCGTGGCGAGGAAGAGGGTGCCGCAGTCCGGGGCCGCGCACTCGCCCCACGCCGGGCGGCCCCGTTCGCTCAGCAGCCGGGCCAGCGCGAGGGCGCTCGCGGCGGTGCACCAGTCGGCCCAGCTCGCCTCGTCGCCCCGGTCCACGTGCAGGTGCCAGGCGTGGCCGTCGTGACGGCTCAGCCGGGGGCGGGCCCCGCACCTGTCCAGCGCGGAGTTGAGCGCGCGCGCCGCGCGGTCCGTGTCGGCCTCCACCAGCACCTGCTCGGTCAGCAGTACGACGGCGGCCCGCAGCGCGTCGGCCTCCGGATCGGTGAGGCTTGCCAGGTCCTCGGCCCGCTCGCCGTGCCGCGCCAGGATCCCGGCGAGCGCGTCCCGGGACAGACCGGGGTCGGCGCGTACGGCGTTGGCCAGGTCGATCAGCCGCGCCCCGGGCCGGAACCCGCCCTTCTCGTCACCGCCGTCACTCTCGTCGCCACCCCGGCTGCTGCCCCTGGCCATGGCCCGGCTCGCGGCCTCGCCGACTGTCCGGCCCGGGGTCTCGCCCGTGGCCCGTCCGGTGGGCTTGGGCCTGCTGGCGTGCCCCTTGCCGCCGGTGTCCCCGCCCGCGTCCGCGTCCCCGCCCGCGTCCCCGCCGTCTGCGTTCATGGCTGACAAGCCTATGTGTAACGACTTACTCTGCTAACCCATTACAGGGTGCCAACTCCTTACCCGAGCGCCGAGGGGGGCGTGCGATGCGGGCGTATCTGGCTGCCGCCACCCTGGCGCGGCTCGCCGACGAAGGCATGGCCCTCGCCCTCCCGCTGCTCGCGCTGGAGCGCACCGGAAGCGCGGCGCAGGGCGCGTACGCGCTCACCGCCTGGATGGCCCCGCACATGGTCGCAGCGCCCGTGGTGGGCGCACTCGCCGAGCGGGCCCGCAGGCCCCGCCTCTTCTTCGGTGCGGCGCTCGCCCTCTTCGCTCTCGCCCTCTCGCTCCTCGGCGTGCTGCTGGGCCAGGCGCCGACAGCGCTCACATCCATCGTCGCGGTGGCGGGCGGCAGTTGTGGACCGGCCGTCACCGGCGGCCTCTCCAGCCTCCTCACCGCCGCCCCGCTCGCCACAGGCCCGCCCGCCGGGAGCGCCGCCGCCCCGGCAGGGGCCCGCGCCCGTGTGCACGCCCTGGACGCCGCCACCTACAACGCCGCCTCGGTCACGGCTCCGGCCGCTGTCAGCGCGGTCGCGCTCGCCCTCACCCCGGCCTGGGCGACCGCTTTCCTGTCCGCCTCGGCGGCCTGCGCGGCCCTGCTGGCCCCGGCCCTGCCCCTCCCGGCCGACCGCGAACGGGCCGCCCGGCCCGCGCGTACCCGGCGGCGCGAGCGGACCGGGACAGGCCCCCCGCCCCGGCCCCCACGGCGCACCCGGCCCGCTCTCGGCCGCCTCGTTCCCACAGCGCGAACTGGTCGCCGCCGCACCGCACGTGACGTCCGTACGGCAGTCGGCGTTCGTGTCACCGGGGGTGTCCGCGCCGTCATGGGCGTTCGTGCCCCAGCCGGGGCTCGTACCGCCGGGAGCCTTCGTGCCGCCGTGCGCCGGAGGGCCGCTCCCCTCACCGTCGGTGTACACGCCCTCTGGCGGGTCCCGCACCTCCGGGCCCTCACGGTGGCCACCTCCGTCGCGTTCCTCGGCGTCGGTGCGCTGCCCGTCACCGCGGTGCTCCTCGCGGCCCACCGCGGAAACGCGGACGGCGGCGGGCTGTTGATGACCGCTTTCGCGCTCGGCGCGCTCGCCGGATCGGTGCTCCCGGCGGCCCGGCCTCCGCGGATGAGGCCCGAACGGCTCGCCGCGCTGAGCCTCTCGGGTACCGGCGCGGCCCTGGCCGGTGCCGCGCCGGCACCCTCGTTCTCCGTGTCCGTCGCGCTGTTCGCGCTCGCGGGGGCGGGGGACGGCCCGCTGCTGAGCACCACCTTGCGCCTGCGCGCCGAGCACGCGCCCGAGGGGGCCCGCACCCAGGTCTTCACCCTGGGCGCCGGACTCAAGCTGTCGGCGGCTGCGGCCGGCGCCGCCCTCGTGGGCCGCCTCTCCTGGCTGGACCCCGCGCCGGTCCTGCTGGCGATCGGCGCACTCCAACTCCTCGCGGCACTCCTCCTCCACCTGCTGAGCCCCCGGACGGCGGCCGTCCCGGCGGGGCCTGGGGGCCCCGGCACGGGGCGGCGGCGGGCCGCCCGCCGGGCGGGATGAGCCAACGGGGTCCTTCGCCGGGGGCGAGGGCGCCCGTTCGCCCGCCGACCGGCTGTGCCGCATCGTGTGACCCATGGTGAACCAGCCGGAGCGGGTGCCGGAGGACACGGCGCAGCACCGTGCCGCGGCGGTGCGGCCCTGGTGGTGGGTCGTCTCGGCGGTGCTGCTGGTCCTCGCGGTGGCTGTGGCCGTCACCCGGCGGGACGAGTTGGGCAAGGCGCTCCGGCTGATCGGCGGCGCGGACCCGGAGCGCCTGGTCGCCGCCGCCGTCCTTGAGGGTGTCTCCCTGCTGTGGCTGGCGGCCGTGCAGCGCTGGCTGCTGCGGGCCGGGGACTCCCGCATCGGCCTGGGAACGGTCACCGCCATCGTGCTCGGGGCCAACGCCCTCGCCGGGGCCCTGCCGGGCGGCGCCGCGTTCGCCGCGGCCTGGGTCTTCCGGCAACTGCGCAAAAGGCAGGTGAGCCAAGCGCTCGCCGGGGCCGTGCTGGTGACCGCGGGGGCGCTCTCCAGCCTCGCCCTCTTCCTCCTGCTGGTGGCGGGTGTGCTGGCCGGCGGCTCCGGGGGGCCCGGCGCGGCGCTGCGTCCGGGGGTCCTCGTGGTGGCGGCCTGCGGAGCCGTCCTCGTGGCCCTGGCCTACGGCCTCTCCCGGCTGCGGCGCGTACGGCGCCGGGCCTGGCGGCTGTGGCGCCGCATCGGCCTGCGCTCCAGCCGCCTGCTCGACATCGAGCAGTCCCTGTCCCGGGCCGTGCGGCACGCCCGCACCGTGCACCCCGGTCTGCGTCCGTGGCTGGGGCCCTTCGCGTTCGCCCTCCTCAACTGGCTCTGCGACCTGGCGTGCCTCCTCGCCTGCGCCTGGAGCCTGGGCGTCGGCGTGCCCTGGCAGGGGATCGTCACGGCCTACGCGCTGACCCAGTTGGCGGGCAGCCTGCGGCTGACCCCGGGCGGACTGGGCGTGGTCGAGACCAGCTTGAGCGCGTTGCTCACCTGGTACGGACTCAGGGCCGAGCAGGCCATCGCGGTGACCCTGCTGTACCGCACGATGAGCTACTGGGCGCTTCAGCCGGTCGGCTGGGCCGCCCTGCTCGGCCTGCTCCTCCCGCACAGGCGGGGCCGCCACCGCACGGCCCCGCCTCCTGAGTGAGGGTGCCGGCCGCAACGGTCCGCCTCCTGGCGAGTGAGGGGGCCGGATGCCGGGCGGAGAGAGCGGGACGGAGCGGGACCGCCCGCCGCGGCTCTGCGGATGCCGGGTGCCGCCCTCTCGCGCAGCATGGAACAGCGGCACGCGCGCGGCCACGAGGCACGTAAGACGCGGCACGAGACAGGGAGACCAACGTGCGGGCGACTTTTCCGCTGGGACGGATCGCCGGGGTCCGGATCGGTGTCCACTGGAGCGTCCTGGTCATCTTCGCCCTCATCGTGCTGGCCCTGGCCCGGAGCCGCTTTCCGCAGGTCGAGCACGGTCAGGCACAGGTGCTGTACTGGGGAGCCGCGCTCGCCACCGCCGTGCTGTTCTTCGCCTCGCTCCTCGCGCACGAACTCGCGCACGCGATCGTCGCCCGGCACAACGGGGTGCAGGTCGATGACATCACCCTGTGGCTGCTCGGCGGCGTGGCGAGGCTGAAGTCCGAGGCGTCGGACCCGGCGGCCGAACTGCGCATCGCCGGTGTCGGCCCCCTGGTCAGCCTGCTGCTCGGGGTGCTCTTCGCGCTCTTCTCCTTGCTGGTCCACGGCCTGGGCGCCCCCCGGCTCCCGGTGGAGGCGGCGGGCTGGCTGGCGGTCATCAACGTGCTGCTCGCCGTCTTCAACGCCATCCCGGCCGCCCCGCTGGACGGGGGGCGGCTGCTGCGGGCCCTGCTGTGGCGGCGTACCGGGGACCGGCTGCGGGCGACGGTGGGGGCGAGTAAGGCGGGGCGCACCTTCGGCTGGCTGCTGGTGGTCGCGGGGTTCGTGCTCTTCCTCGCGACCCGGGCCTTCGACGGGCTCTGGCTGGCGCTGATCGGCTGGTTCCTCATCACCGCCGCCACAGCCGAAGGCCGCCAGGCGCACCTGCGGAGCACCCTGTCCGGCGTGCCGGTGCGCCAGGCGATGACCCAGGATCCCGTGGTCGCGCCCGTCGGGCTCTCCCTCTCGCGGTTCCTCGACGACCCCCGCTACCGCTACCGGCACTCGGCCTTTCCCGTGGTGGATCCGGCCGGCGACGCGGTGGGCCTGATCTCCCTGGACCGCGCCCGGAGCGTCCCCGCCGAACAGCGGGACGCCCGCAGGGCGGAGGACGTGATGGTGCCGCTGTCCCAGGTCACCACCGCGGCCCCCGACGACCCGCTGGCGGACCTGCTGCCCCGTATGCGGCCCGGCGCCGAGAACCGGGTCCTGGTGCTGGACGGCGACGGCCACCTCCTCGGCATCGTCTCCGCCAGCGACATCAGCCGCACGGTGACCTGGATGATGGCCGCACATCCCCATCCGCCGGACCGCCGAGGGCTTTGAGCCGCCGTGGCGACCGGGTGTATTTCCCCGCCGGATGCCCGGCGCTCCTCCCGTCCGGCCGAACGGGAGGAACTCTGGACGGTGGTACGGCGCCGGCCCGGTGGTGCGGGGGCGGGCGGAGCACCCACGCGCGGCGGGACGGCAGGACGCGCGGGACGGGCAGGACGCGAGCGGGGTGAGCGGGATGACCGAGGCTACGGGGACGCCGGGGCCGGCCGGACCGACCGAACCGACCGGGCCGCCGGGAAGGGAGCCCGGCCGGGCGGAGGTGATCCGGACCGCCGGGCTCACCAAGGTCTACCCGAAGACGGACCGGCCCGCCGTGGACCACGTGGACCTGCGGGTGCGCCAAGGGGAGATCTTCGGGCTGCTGGGCCCCAACGGCGCGGGGAAGACCACGATCGTCGGGATGCTCACGGCGCGGGTGATCCCCACCTCGGGCTCCGCGTACATCGGGGACGTCGATGTGGTCAGGCAGCCGACCCTCGCCAAGCAGCTCATGGCCGTCGTCACCCAGCAGAACACCCTGGACCGCTCCCTGACGGTCCGCGAGAACCTCTATTACCACGGGCTGCTGTTCGGTATTCCCCGCAGCCGGTCGCAGCGCACCGCGGACGAACTCCTCGACCAGTTCGACCTCTCCCGGTCGCGGGAGTCCCCGGTGCACGCGCTGTCCGGGGGAATGGCGCAGCGGCTGCTGCTCGCGCGGGCGATCTTCCACCGTCCGGCGGTGCTCTTCCTCGACGAGCCGACCGCCGGCCTCGACCCGCAAGGCCGACTGGCCCTGTGGGAGGCCCTCGACCGCCTCGTCGCCGAGGGGCAGACCATCCTCCTCACCACACACAACATGGAAGAGGCCGACCGCCTCTGCGACCGGGTGGCGATCATCGACCACGGCCGCATCCTGGCCATGGACACCCCCGCCGCGCTCAAACAGGGGCTGGGTGCCGACACCATCGTCACGGTCCTCACCAGCGGTGGAGCGGACGACCTGGCCTCCAGACTGAACGCCGACATCGCGGGCGTCGTCCGGACGCGGGTCTTCGACGGCGGCGTCGAACTCCAAGTGCGGGGGTCCGAGCGGCTGTTGCCCCGCGTCGTGACGAGCGCCGAGTCCGGCGGCTTCGAACTGGTGGACCTCTCCCTCCGGGAAAGCAGCCTGGAGACGGTGTTCATGAGCCTCACCGGAAAGGAACTGCGGGAATGACACCTGAACCGGCCGAACCGGCCGAGCAGGCCGAACCGGCCGAGCAGGCTGGGGTCGGCGCCGGTCCGCCGGGGGCCGACGCCGCCCACCCGATCGAGCTGCGCCCGGCCCGGTCGGCATTCGTCTCCAGCCGTTCCGCGCTGGCCGGGCTGATCCGGCGCGATCTGACGGTACTGGGGAAGAGCTTCGGCGAGTTCGTGGGCCGCACTCTCATGCAGCCGTTCCTGTTGGTCTTCGTCTTCCTCTACGTCTTCCCGAGCATCGGACAGGGCATCGGGTCGGGCGGCGGCAGCGCGGGGGAGTCCGCGTTCGCCACGGTCCTGGTGCCCGGAGTGGTGTCGATCGCGATCATGTTCCAGGGCATCCAGTCGGTCGCGATCCAGATGTCCCAGGAGTTCGGCTTCACCAGGGAGATCGAGGACCGGGTCCAGGCCCCCTGCCCGATCTGGCTGGTGGCCGTGGCCCGGGTGCTCTCGGGTGCCGCCCAGGGGCTCATCTCGGCGGTCATCGTGCTGCCGATCGCGGCCGTGGTGCACGCGCCGGGCGTGCGCCCGGACCTGCACATCCACTGGTGGGTCGTGGTCACGCTGATCCCGCTGGCGTGTGTCGCCATGACCTGTCTGGGTCTGGTGCTGGGCACCAGTTTCGACCCCAGGAACATCGGCGTCATGTTCGGCTTCATCGTCCTGCCGATCGTCTTCCTCGGCGGCACGTACTACCAGTGGACCAAACTCTCCTCGGTGCAGGTGGGCGGGTTCAGCTGGCTTCAGGCGCTCGTCCTGCTCAACCCGCTCATCTACATCACCGAGGGCATGCGCGGCGCCTTCACCAATGTGTCGCACATGCCGCTGTACGTCGTCTACCCGGTGCTGGTCGCCATGTGCGTGCTCTTCCTCGGCCTGGGTCTGCGCAACTTCCGGCACCGCGTGCTCTCGTGAGAGGCGCGGCCCCTGCCGGAGAGACGCCCCGGTGCCGTCCGGCGGCGCGGCCCGTACGGGGTACGGGATGTCCCACTCGGCTGATCCTCCCTCAGCGGAGGTCGCGCACAAGGGCGATGACGATGGTGTCCACCTTCGCCGAGTCGAAGTTCTCCGAACCGATCAGCAGGGTCACGGCCCGCCGGCTGTCTTCGTGACGGCGTTGCGGAACGTGTGGCCGGTCTCCCAATAGCCGCTGTGGCCCTAGGTGACGAACCCGGGAGTGCGCTCGTAGCGCTCGACTCCCAGGCCGTAGCGCTCGCCCTCACCGTCCGGAACGGTCTTCCGCATCTCGGCCGGCTCGGCCGGCTCGGCCGGTGCCAGCGGCTTCCCCGTCCACAGCGCCGTCCAGAAGGCCGTCACGTCGGCGCCGGTGGACACCAGCGCTCCCGACGCGTCGGCCGCCGAGGTGTGCCACTCCGTCCGGTCCAGCAGCGCCCCGGACTGTTTCCCATAGCCGCGCAGGTCCGGGTCGGGGAGGTGGTCCGGTCGCCGGGCCAGGAGGTGTCGCGCAGCCCGAGGGGGTTGATGATCCGCTGCTCGATCCCGGTGCCGACGCTGTCCGGCGACGGTGCGAGGCCCCCTGAAAGCGGCGCTGCTCGCACCTGCACCGGAGCGTGTGCGTGCCGAAGACCGCCTCATCAGGTGGCGTCGATGTCCAGTACGATCCGGCCGCGGGCGCGGCTGGCCGCGTGGAGCATTCGCCAGGCGTCGGCGGCCTGCTCCAGCGGGAAGGAGCGGTTCACGGGGACGGACAACCTCCCGGACTCGGCGAGCGCGGCCACCTCCGTCAGCTCGTCGGCGTTCGCGCGTGCCCACACCAATTGGCCACCCTGTTCTGGAGCGGTGATGTCGGCCACGGAGGCGACCCGCGCGGGATCCTTCAAGACCTTCCGCGAGACGGCCACCGCGTCCCCGCCGTAGAAGTCGAGCGCCGCGTCGATGCCCTCTGGCGCGAGTTCGCGCACCCGACCGGCCAGTCCTTCTCCGTAGGTGATCGGTGTGGCGCCGAGTTCACGCAGGTGGCCGTGGTTGCGCTCGCTGGCGGTGCCGATGACGTGTGCGCCCCGGAGGGCGGCGATCTGCACGGCGAGCGTGCCGACCCCGCCTGCGGCCCCGTGGATCAGGACGGTGTCGCCCTCGATGATGTCGAGGCGTTTGATGGCCTGGTAAGCCGTCAGCCCGTTCAGCGGCAGACACGCCGAATGCAGCCAGTCCCAGGACTTCGGCTTGCGTGCCAGCGTACGGACCGGGGCTGAAACCAGTTCGGCGTAGGTGCCGTTCTGCGCCCAGTCCTTGAGGACGAAGCCGATCACCTCGTCGCCGATCTCGAACTCGGTGGCGCCGAAACCGCGGGCCTCGATGACGCCGGCCATCTCGAAGCCCGGGATGAGGGGAAAGTGGGTCACCATGATGCCGTCGAGACTGCCGACGGCGATCTTTTCGTCGGCCGGGTTCACTCCGGCTGCCTTGACCCGGACCAGGAATTCCCCGGGCGCGACCGCCGGCGTCGGCTGCTCGATGAGCTCCAGGGCGTCCGTGTCGCCGTAGTGCTGGACCGCGATTGCTCTCATGGTTTCCTCAATGATTCTGTGAGCTGTTCGGAAGGGGGCGGGATGTTCTTCTGGGTCGCCCACGGGGCGCCCGCGCTTGTCCGCGTGCGGTCCGGAACGGCAGCGGCTCCGGCTTCGCGTCGGCCCCGCTGACGCAGCACGCGCCGAAACGGCTCTCGTGCACCGCGGCGCGGGCGGCGAGCAGTCCACCGAAGCTGTCTCCCCACACACCCGTGCCGGCCGTTATAGCCGGTACGGGCACGCACGGAGTCGCGAGCAGCGCTGAGGGTTCGGTCGGCGTTCCCGTCGAGGTGGAGTCCGCCGGCCATGCACGTATCACCCCGGCCCGGCGCCTCCGGCAGGACAGCGAACGCGAGTTGCCTGCTCACGTCGTGACGGCGCGAACCGACAGGGCCGAGTTCCGCGACGGACGGCGTGGGGGCCGTCGCGGCGCTCCTCCTGGGAGTGTTCTGCAGAGCAGATCATGTTCTGCACAGTAACTCGGCTCCGGTAGCGCGTCAACGAAGGCATGTCCTCTTGGCCAGTCAGCGTTCTGTTCAGCAGAACGGGACCATCGGTGGAATGGCGGCCACGGTGGTGACTCCGGCAGGCGGGAAGGACCCCCGACCCGCTCGCGGAAGTGCTCGGAGGCGGCTCCGGTGCTCCCGGCGGTGCCGTGACGCGCCGCCAACACGGCCGCGGACTGATTCGCGGGATCCGCCGAGACGCTGAGGGGGGCCGCGGCTATTCTGGCTGGCAGAATGCAGGTCAATTACCAGAACAGTCGCAGTGGCGACGTCGAGACGAAGGGGGTGTGGCAGTGTCGGCCGCCTACCCGGTGGAATCGATCGACAATGCGGCACGGATCCTGCTGATGCTGGTGGACAAGCCGTCGTTGCGAGTCGCAGACGTGGCCGCCGAGCTGGGGGTGGCCAGATCGACCGCTCATCGGATGCTGACCACCCTGCAGGCCCGCGACCTGCTCCGCCAGGACGCCCGGACCAGGGGCTACGGACCTGGACCCGCCCTGGCCAGGCTCGGCATCGCCGTGATGGGGGCGGTCTCCCTCCGCGACGAAGCGCGTCTCCTGCTGGAAAAGCTCGTCGAAGACACCTCCGAGACCGCGCATCTGCTCGTACTGGAAGGCACGGAGACCGTCTTCATCGAAGGCGTGGAGAGCCAGCAGGTGATCCGTGCCGGGCTGCGTACCGGCCAGCGAGACCAGGCGCACGCCTCTGCCGCAGGGAAAGCTCTGCTCGCCGAGCTTTCCCGCGAAGAGCTGCGGCGCCGCTATCCGGGCGCGCGGCTGCGAGGCGGCACCGAGCGCGCGGTCAGCACACGCCGGGCGCTCGAAGCCGAGCTCGAAAAAGTAAGGGAGGTCGGCTACGCCACCAACATGGAGGAAAGCGAATGGGACCTCTGCGCGGTAGCTGCCCCGGTACGGAACCGGCAGGGCGTGGCCTGCGGCGCGCTGTCCGTATCCGGCCCGGCGAGGCGGGCTGACGCCAAACTCGCCCTCCTCAGCGGCGCTGTCATCGCCGCCGCCACCGAACTCGGCACGCGGCTCGATTAGGGCGCGGACCGGATCCTCGGCCCCGGCGCTGGGTGAGGCTTGAGGGCCGGCTGGTGGACGTGGTGAGGTTCCTGGCAGACGGGTTGTCGACCAAGAGCAACCGCAACACCCGGAGCCTCGGTGCTTGGGCACCCGTCAGCGATCGACCTGTCCAGCTCGGCCTGACGCTTCCTCGCCCGCCAGTTCGCCGCCCACCGGCTGCCGGCGGCGGCCCCTGACGCCGGGACGGCAGGCCCTCCTTGCCCTCGCGCATCTACGCTGCGATGACACCTGCGCCCGGCCCGCCGCCGGGTTCGGCACCGGCCCGGCAGCCGTGTGCCGCTACGTCCATGGGACCCTCGACGTCCTCGCCGCGAGCCTGCCCGCCGCGATGCGGCTGGCGTACGTGATCCTGGACGGGACACTGCCGCCGATCGACCGTGACGCCGCCGACCGGCCGTTCTGCTCGGTGAAGCACCAGCGGCAGTGTTGACCACCCGCTCCACCGGCGGCGCCCGACTTCCCGATACTCGTTACCCGCCGCCCGGGAAGATGCCGCCGCACCCCTCTCCGGCCTGCTGAGCCGCAGGGTCGGACGGGGTGCGGCGGCATCCTCATGTCAGATGTCCCGGAACGTCTCGATCTGCGCCCCCACTTCGTTGAGCCGCTCGGCCAGTTCCTCATAGCCGCGGTTGATGACGTACACGTTCCGCAGCACGGAGGTGCCCTCGGCCGCGAGCATGGCCAGCAGCACCACCACGGCCGGGCGCAGGGCCGGGGGGCACATCATCTCGGCGGCGCGCCAGCGGGTCGGGCCCTCCACCAGGACGCGGTGCGGGTCGAGCAACTGGAGCCTGCCGCCGAGCCTGTTGAGATCGGTCAGGTAGATGGCGCGGTTGTCGTAGACCCAGTCGTGGATGAGGGTCTTGCCCTGGGCGACCGCGGCGATGGCGGCGAAGAAGGGGACGTTGTCGATGTTCAGGCCGGGGAACGGCATCGGGTGGATCTTGTCGATGGGCGCCTCCAGCTTGGAGGGCCGTACCGTCACATCCGTCAGCCGGGTGCGCCCGTTGTCGGCCGCGTACTCCGCGCTGCGGTCGAAGTCGAGCCCCATCTCCTCCAGCACGGCCAACTCGATCTCCATGAATTCCGCCGGCACCCGGCGCACCGTCAGCTCCGACTCGGTGACGATCGCCGCGGCGACCAGGCTCATGGCCTCGACCGGGTCCTCGGAGGGGGAGTAGTCCACGTCCGTGTCGATGACGGGGACGCCGTGCACGGTCAGCGTCGTCGAGCCGATGCCCTCCACGCGGACGCCCAACTGCTCCAGGAAGAAGCACAGGTCCTGGACCATGTAGTTGGACGACGCGTTGCGGATCACCGTCACGCCGTCGTGCCGGGCGGCGGCCAGCAGCGCGTTCTCGGTGACGGTGTCGCCGCGTTCGGTCAGCACGATCGGCCGCTTGGGCGCGACGCCCGCCTCTACTTCCGCGTGGTAGATCCCCTCCGTCGCGGTCACGGCGAGCCCGAAGTGTCGCAGCGCGCTCATGTGCGGCTCGACGGTGCGGGTGCCCAGGTCGCAGCCGCCCGCGTAGGGGATGCGGAAGCGGTCCATGCGGTGCAGCAGCGGGCCGAGGAACATGATGATGCTCCGCGTGCGCCGCGCCGCCTCCTGGTCGATGGAGTCGAGGTTGAGCTCGGCGGGCGGCACGATCTCCAGGTCGGCGCCGCCGTTGATCCAGCGGGTGCGCACTCCCACCGAGGAGAGGACCTCCAGGATGCGGTAGACCTCCTCGATGCGGGCGACCCTGCGCAGCACCGTGCGGCCCGAGTTGAGCAGCGAGGCGCACAGCAGCGCCACACACGCGTTCTTGCTCGTTTTGACGTCGATGCTGCCGGAGAGCCGGCGTCCGCCGACGACCCGCAGATGCATCGGGCCCGAATAGCCCAGCGAGACGATCTCGCTGTCGAGCGCCTCGGAGATGCGGGCGATCATCTCAAGGCTGATGTTCTGGTTGCCCCGCTCGATCCTGTTGACCGCGCTTTGGCTGGTGCCGAGCGCTTCCGCGAGTTGCGATTGTGTCCAGCCCCTGTGCTGACGGGCATCGCGGATCAACTGGCCGATACGGCCGAGGTAGTCATCGGTCATGACCAGGACTCTATCTCAGATGTGAGATAGCGGCTCACTCGGGGGGTCGTGCCGCGCCGGACTTCCGGGTAACCGCCCGAATGCCGCGGCCGGCTTGCGCGATCCCCGGTCACGGGGCAGGGGCACGGCGACCGCGCGGGCGACCCGCGGGCGCGGGTGGCCCGCGGGACGGGCCGCCCCGCGCGAGTCCGGCCACCCGGCTGTCCGGAACGCGGTGGCGGATGGCACCGTTCAGAACTCCGTGACGGGCGGCGGGGTCCACCGGCCGGTAGGGGGCGTCGCGCCGGAGATGCCGTAGTCCGGCTTCAGCGCGTCGGGGATCGCGTAGTGCATGACGCGTCCGCGGGTGAGGGAGGACAGCTCGAAGACGGTGGTGAGGTGGCCGAGGCGGTCCAGGGCCCAGGCGCCGAGCGGGGAGCGGTCCTCGATGGTCTCCAGGACGCCGAGGAGGCGCGGGGCGGCCTTGATGACGGTGTCCCACCGTGTGCGCGGCACATCGAGCCAGTCGGCGCAGGTGTCGCCGATGAGATAGCGGATGAGGGCGGCGACGACCGGGTCGAAGAGGGTGCCGGGCACCACTTCTTCATAGAGGTCGATCAGCTGCCGGGTCAGGTGCGCGCCCTCCTCGGACGGCCCCATGTGCCGGACCATGTACAGGTCGAGGAACCGGCGGGCCTCATCGAGGGTCCCGGGGACGGCGGCCTGATCGACGCCGAGCATGGCACCGACGACGCGCCACGCGTAGTAGTACGCTTCCGCGCCCTGCGCCGACATGTGGATGCCGAGGCGGTGCAGGCTGTCCAGGACGAGCAGCGAGAAGAACATCTGCCCGCCGATCATGTCCTCCTGGCAGATGGGCGTCCCGTGGGCTCCGGCGTCCCAGTGGTCATCGCTCGTGAGGTGGTGGCGGATGGCGGCGTGCAGGAGGCGGACCTTCTGGGCGGCCGGGATGAAGCGGCTGCCGGCCTCGAAGGCGTCGGGCCGCATCAGGTAGACGGTGAACTGGCCGGTCTCCGCCATCCGCTTGGAGGGGTAGTCCAGCGCGTGGGTGGTCGCCAGCAGCTTGGCCACGTGCGGAACGAGGTAGCAGGCGGGCATGGAGGCGAACGACAGCGCGGTGGAGATGTGCACGTTGTTGTCGATGAAGAACAGCCGGGCCCTCTCCATCTCCGACCAGTCCACCCAGGCGGGCGGGGTGCGGGTGGCCTCCAGATACTCGCGCGCCACCTCGGGCAGCCCGTCCGGCAGGGGAGCGCCGACGGTGGAGACGTAACGCATCAGGGTGTTGAACTGGGCCACCTCCCCGCGTTCGAAGAGCGCGGCGACGGTGGCGTCGGCGAGTTCGTCACCGGCTTGGCGCAGGCCGTCCATCGACGCCCCGGCGCGGGCCGCGCCGGATTCCCCGCCTTCCACACCCTCCGCCCCACCCATTCCGCCCATCCCATCCACCCCGTCCATCTCCTCCACCTCTTCCGTGTCCTTCAACGCGTCCGTCTCTTCGGTCTCTTCGGTCATTTCCATGGGGCGTGCGACGGGCAGGAGGGCCGCGGCCCGGTACGACGTGGGAGCGCGCGGCCCCGGTAGGAGAGTCAGAACTGGCGGACCGCCGCCGCGTGCGCCAGTGAGGACAGGGCCCTGGCGGCGTGCGCGGGTACGGGCAGCTCGTGGAGGGCGTCGAGCGCCTCTTCGACCCGTGCCCTGATCATGTCCTCGACGCGGTCGGTGGCCCCCAGCCGGCGCATCATTCCGCGCACCGCGTCCAGCCCTTCCGCTTCCAGAGCGCCTCGCTCCAACAGGGTGCGCAGCACGTCGCGTTCCTCGTCGCCGGCCAGGCGCCACGTTTCGGCCAGCAGCGCTGTGGGGCGCTGTCCGCGCACGTCGTCGGCGCTGGCCTTGCCGGTGCGCTCCGGCGCTCCGAACAGGCCGAGCAGGTCGTCGCGCAGCTGGAACGCCTCGCCCAGCGGCAGGCCGTACGCGGAGAGCCCCTCGCGCAGCCGCGTGCCCGCTCCGGCCAGGGCGCCGCCGATCAGCAGGGGCTGTTCGGCGGTGTACTTGGCAGTCTTGTACCGGATCACCTTCAGCGACGCCTCGGTGTCCAGGCAGGCTCCGGTACGCAGGATCTCCAGGCACTCACCCGCGATCAGCTCGCGGGCCATCACCGACCACAGCGGACGGGCCCGCAGGAGATAGGCGGCGGGCAGGCCACTGGTGGTGAACAGCTGCCCGGCCAGCGCCATCAGCAGGTCCCCGGCCAGCATCGCCAGCGACCTCCCGGCGGCAGCGGCGGCAGCGGATTCGGCGGTATCACCGGGGTCCGGGTGCCGCCCCACGGCATCGCGCAGGGCGAGTTGCGCGGTGGGGCGCCCGTGCCGCAGCGGGCTGTCGTCGATGAGGTCGTCGTGCACGATCGCGGCGGCGTGCACCAGCTCCATGGAGGCCGCCGCCCGCAACAGCGCGTCGCTGTCCGGCTGTCCCACCGCGCGCCATCCCCAGTAGCAGAACGCCGCCCGCAGCCGTTTGCCGTCCGCGACCGCCGCCTCCAGACAGCGGCCCACGGGGTCCAGCAGCGGGTCGATCGCGGTGAACGCGTCGGCCTCTTGGGCGACGAACCGGCACAGCACCTCATCCACGCGGGCCTTGAAGGCGGCCGGCTCCCACCGGTCAGGCGTCGCGGGCGTCATCGGCGCTCTTTTGGGCCAGTGCCTGCTGGGCGAGGATCTCCAGGTGCGCCGGGGGCAGGGCCGCGTACCGGTCCCTCACCAGGCGCCCGCGCGCCAGGAGTTCCCGCTCGGCGTCGGCGGCCAGCTCCGCGGCGTCCGAGCGGCGCAGCAGCCCCCGTACCGTCCCCAGGGCCGAGCCCGCGGTGCTCACCGCCAGATCGGCCAGCCCCGCCGCCAGCAGCAGTGCCCGGCCGTCGGCGCCCGCGTGCCGTTCCGCTTCTTGGGTCATGTCCTCGCCCCACCCGTCCCCGCCCGCTTGCACCTTCAGGCCGCGCAGGTCACACGCCCGTGTTTCCGAGCATCGCGGCACGCCGGGCGGGAGGGGGAGGGGAACTCACGATTGAGTGAACACTCATGCAATTGTGCGAGCGGACGGCGGGAGAGGGTGTCCTCGGCGGGGAGTGCTCGGGAATGCCCGGGAGCGCTCGGCGGGAGTGCCCGGTGTTCGCGGCGGGGGAACACGGGCAGGGGCACCGCATGACCGTCCGACGGTCGTGTACTAGAGTTATCTCGACATCGAGATAACTGGCGACGGCATACGTCGCGGTCGCTGTCGCAGGGCGAGCAGGGTTGGTAAGGCTTACCTAACTTCGTGTCGCTCACCATAGCGCACCGGCGGCCGATGCACTCAAGGCACTGAAGGAGACTGTCGTGTCGGCGAACAGCTTCGACGCCCGCAGCACGCTGCAGGTGGGCGACGAGTCGTACGAAATCTTCAAGCTGGACAAAGTAGAGGGTTCCGCCCGCCTGCCGTACAGCCTGAAGGTCCTGCTGGAGAACCTGCTCCGCACCGAAGACGGCGCGAACATCACCGCCGACCACATCAGGGCGATCGGCAGCTGGGACTCCCAGGCCCAGCCCAGCCAGGAGATCCAGTTCACGCCCGCCCGCGTGATCATGCAGGACTTCACGGGTGTGCCGTGCGTCGTGGACCTCGCCACCATGCGCGAGGCCGTCAAGGAGCTGGGCGGCGACCCCGCGAAGATCAACCCGCTGGCCCCGGCCGAGCTGGTCATCGACCACTCCGTCATCGCCGACAAGTTCGGCACGCCCGACGCCTTCAGCCAGAACGTGGAGCTGGAGTACGGCCGCAACAAGGAGCGCTACCAGTTCCTGCGCTGGGGCCAGACCGCCTTCGACGAATTCAAGGTCGTCCCGCCCGGCACCGGCATCGTCCACCAGGTGAACATCGAGCACCTGGCGCGCACCGTCATGGTCCGCGACGGCCAGGCATACCCGGACACCCTCGTCGGCACCGACTCGCACACCACCATGGTCAACGGCCTCGGCGTCCTCGGCTGGGGCGTCGGCGGCATCGAGGCCGAGGCCGCGATGCTGGGCCAGCCCGTCTCGATGCTCATCCCGCGCGTCGTCGGCTTCAAGCTGACCGGCGAGCTGCCCACCGGCACCACCGCCACCGACCTGGTGCTCACCATCACCGAGATGCTGCGCAAGCACGGTGTGGTCGGCAAGTTCGTGGAGTTCTACGGCCAGGGCGTCGGCGCCGTGCCGCTGGCCAACCGCGCCACGATCGGCAACATGTCGCCGGAGTTCGGCTCCACGGCCGCGATCTTCCCGATCGACCAGGAGACCCTCAACTACCTGAAGCTGACCGGCCGCAGCGAGCAGCAGCTCGCGCTGGTCGAGGCGTACGCCAAGGCGCAGGGCATGTGGCACGATGCCGCGCACGAGCCCGAGTACAGCGAGTACCTGGAGCTGGACCTGGCCACGGTCGTCCCCTCCATCGCCGGCCCCAAGCGCCCGCAGGACCGCATCGCGCTGTCCGAGGCCAAGCACCAGTTCGGCCTGGACGTCGTCAACTACGTCTCCGAGGCGGACACCGACGAGGCGGGCAAGGAGTCCTTCCCGGCCTCCGACGCACCGGCCGTCTCCAACGGCGTGCCCACCAAGCCGGTCCAGGTCACGGGCCCCGACGGCCACACCTACGAGATCGACCACGGGGCCGTCACCGTCGCCGCGATCACCTCGTGCACCAACACCTCCAACCCGTACGTCATGGTCGGGGCCGCGCTCGTCGCCAAGAAGGCGGTGGAGAAGGGCCTCACCCGCAAGCCCTGGGTCAAGACCACCCTGGCCCCCGGCTCCCAGGTCGTCATGGACTACTACGACCGCGCGGGCCTGACGCCGTACCTCGACAAGCTCGGCTTCAACCTCGTCGGCTACGGCTGCACCACCTGCATCGGCAACTCGGGCCCGCTGCCCGAGGAGGTCTCCCAGGCGGTCAACGACAACGACCTGGCCGTCGCCGCCGTCCTGTCCGGCAACCGCAACTTCGAGGGCCGGATCAACCCCGACGTCAAGATGAACTACCTGGCGTCCCCGCCGCTGGTCGTCGCCTACGCGATCGCCGGCTCCATGAAGGTCGACATCACCACCGAGGCCCTCGGCATCGACCAGGACGGCAACCCGGTATATCTCAAGGACCTGTGGCCCTCCGAGCAGGAGATCGAGGAGGTCGTCGCCTCTGCCATCGGCCAGGAGATGTTCACCAAGGACTACGCCGACGTCTTCGCCGGCGACGCCCAGTGGCAGGCCCTGCCGATCCCCACCGGCAACACCTTCGAGTGGGACGCGGAGTCCACCTACGTCCGCAAGCCCCCGTACTTCGAGGGCATGGGCATGGAGCCGGCCCCGGTCACCGACATCTCCGGTGCCCGCGTGCTGGCCAAGCTGGGCGACTCGGTCACCACCGACCACATCTCCCCGGCCGGTGCCATCAAGGCCGACACCCCGGCAGGCAAGTACCTCACCTCGCACGGAGTCGAGCGCCGCGACTTCAACTCCTACGGCTCGCGCCGCGGCAACCACGAGGTCATGATCCGCGGCACGTTCGCCAACATCCGGCTGCGCAACCAGATCGCACCCGGCACCGAGGGCGGCTTCACGCGTGACTTCACGCGGGCGGCCGAAGGCGATGGGGAAGCCCCGGTCTCCTTCATCTACGACGCCTCGCAGAACTACCAGGCGCAGGGCATCCCGCTGGTCATCCTCGCGGGCAAGGAGTACGGCTCCGGCTCCTCGCGCGACTGGGCGGCCAAGGGCACCGCGCTGCTGGGCGTGCGCGCCGTCATCGCCGAGTCCTACGAGCGCATCCACCGCTCGAACCTGATCGGCATGGGCGTCCTGCCCCTCCAGTTCCCCGAGGGCGGCTCCGCCGAGGAGCTGGGCCTGACCGGCGAGGAGACCTTCTCCATCTCGGGCGTCACCGCGCTGAACGACGGCGGCATCCCCGAGACCGTCAAGGTGACCACGGACACGGGCGTGGAGTTCGACGCCAAGGTCCGCATCGACACCCCCGGAGAGGCCGACTACTACCGCAACGGCGGCATCCTCCAGTACGTCCTCCGCTCCCTGATCCGCGACTGACGCCTCGCGGCGTCACCGCGACCCGCACACTGATGGGCCGCACCCCTGGGGAGGGGTGCGGCCCATCCGCGTTCCGGGCGCCCGACGCCCGGCGTGCTGCCACTGGGCCCTGCGCTTGGCGCGGGTGTGGGGAGGACCATATTTCTGTTGTGCGAGTGATCTGGCCATTACATTCAGTGGGTTGAGCGTGCAGCACGCGCTGTGCACGGCATGAACCGCAACCGGGAGTTACCACGATGAACCGTCGAACGACCTGCACACGTACCCGAATCCGCCGGGGCGGCATGCCGGCCGTCCTCGCAGCGACCGGGGCCCTGTTGCTCGGCGCCTGCGGCGGCGACGGAGGTGGTTCGTCGGACGAGATCAAGGGCGCGGACAAGGGCGGCGAATCCCCCTCCGCCTCGGCCTCGGCCTCGAAGGGGGAGGCCACGGACGACGGGATCAAGCGTCCGGTGATCAAGCTGGGGAAGGGTGCGGAGAATGTCTTTGAGAAGGCGGACACGGGGGATCCGGTCAAGGACGGGGTTCTGGCGGACGCTCAGCGCGGAATCAACGCATCCGATCAGGTCATCACGCGCCACAAGGGCGTGAAAACCCTTGAGTTCTATTCGAAGAAGGGCGCGTTGCTGGATGCCAACAACTATGTGAAGGGCTGGGTCGAGGACGGCAGGAGTTGGGTCGGTAAAGTCCGTTATTACGACTGGGCTGTCGAACTTCAAGGTGAACACAAAGCGACTGTGAAGTACTGCATCGACCAGAGCGGGGGACAGACGAAATTGCTCAAGTCCGGAAAATTGCTGCCGAACAACGGCGGCAAGAAGAACTTCGGGTATGCCACGTCGCAGATGGAGCGCAACAAGGAGGGCGTCTGGCAGGAGGTCTCGGGAGACACTGAGCCTGAAGCCGAACGGTGCATGAAATGAGAGGGCGGAGTTGGGTAGCGGTCGGCTCGCTCGCGCTCTTCCTCGTCTGCCTTCCTGACGTGGCGCATGCGGGCGGGGAGGGTGAGCCGAGTTCAGGCATGGGGGAGTCGAACTTCGAAGCCAAGGGCTCCGGCGGAGGCGACAAGCAGACCACCGAGGCGAAGGTGTCCCGGGTCAAGAAGGTCGTGGTGGAGGGGGACAAGGGGGGCGGGGCCGAGGCGCTGACGCCGCGGGATTCCAACTGGGAGGCGCCCGCCTGCTGGTACGAGCCCACGATGTCGCCCAAAGAAGTCAAAGCGCTGATGAAAAAGTACGAGCCCGAGAAGCGCGAGAAGAAGAAGGAGTCGGGCGGGTTGATACCTGGCGACTCCGGGGATCTGGTGAACGCCCTTCAGCGCCAGAGCGAGAGCATCATGAAGGGCTACTTCCAGACCGACAAATACAAGAACTACAACATGGCCAAGCAGGGCAAGGGAATGTTCTGGGAAGGGGTGCGGAACCCCGAGAAGGTGGACGACCCGAAGTCCGACGACTGTACGCAGCAGGCGATTTGGGTCGACAAGGGGGATACCCCGGATGTGCCGAACCCGGTCAGCCCGAAGGTGCTCGCGGAGTCCGTGTACGACTCCCTGCCGATTCCGGACACCGATGTCTCGCTCAATCCCGAGGGCCGGCAGACGGTCAATCTGAAGACTTGGGCCTGGCTGGACAAGGCGAAGTTCAAGCCGGTGAAGGTCGGGGTGTCGCTGCCGGGCACGGGGTTGTGGGCGGAGACGACAGCCGAGCCGTACGCGCTCACTCTGGAGCCCGGCACGGACCAGGCCGAGACGTTCCCCGCGGGCGCCAAGTGCGTCGTCGAGGACGGGCGTATCGGTGCGCCGTACACGAAGGGCAAGGCGAAGCAGACCCCGCCGTGCGGGCTGACCTATCTCAAGGCGACACCAGGCGGGCAGTCCTACGAGCTGAAGGCCACCCTCATCTGGAAGGTCTCCTGGAAGGGCACCGGCGGCGCGGGGGCCGAACTGCCGCAGGGTGAGTACGGCGAGGGGCGGAGCGTGCGGGTGCGCGAGGTCCAGTCGATCGTCCGCGACTGACCGCTGACCGCTGGCCGTCGGTCGCTGGTCGCTGGTCGCTGGCCGCTGGCCGTCGGTCGCCGCCGCGCTCGCCGTTGACGGACGAACGCGGCATCCGGGCGGCACAGGAACCGCCCTTTCCCGGTGAACCCACCGGGAAAGGGCGGTGCGTGGCGGAGCCGTCGCGGTCAGCCCAGGAGTTCCACCTCCGCCAGCTCTCCCGCCCTGCCGTCGGGTACGAGGCGGTAGCGGTCGTAGCGCCCGGGTTCGGTCACGTCGAAGACCCTGGTCTGCTTGTCCCAGCGGAAGGTCTCACCGGAGCGCCGGTCCACCGGCGTCCATGTCTTTCCGTCCCGTGAGCCTTCCAGCACCCAGCTGCCCGGTGCGGTGTCCTTCGCCGCCGAGGTCAGCGTGTACGAGGTGACCCGGGAACCCCGCTCGACGGTGACCGGGGCTTGTGTGACCGCCGCCGTCGTGTCGGAGGTGTTGTCCAGGAGCGGGTTGTCCGCGTCCGGCTGGCTCACATCGCTCTTCGGCGTGGGCACCTTGTCGTCTTTGGTGAGGGAGGTGGGGCCCGCGTTCTTGCCGCTGCCCCACTTGGAGGGCTGGGGGCCCATGGCGAACTCCAGGGTGCCGCCCTTGGCCAGGAGCCGGTGGGGGAGCGCGGTGGACGTCCACTTCTTGCCGTTGACCTTGAGGCCCTGGATGTAGATGTTCTCCGCGCTGTTGCGGGGAGCCTTGATCACCAGGTCGCGGCCGTTCTCCAGGTGCACGGTCGCCTTGGTGAACAGGGGTGAGCCGACGGTGTATTCGGGGGAGCCCATGACCAGCGGGTAGAAGCCGAGCGCGCTGAAGACGTACCAGGCGGACATCTCCCCGTTGTCCTCGTCGCCGGGGTAGCCCTGGCCGATCTCGCTGCCGGTGTAGAGCCGGGAGAGGACTTCGCGGACCTTCTCCTGGGTCTTCCAGGGCTGTCCGGCCGCGTCGTAGGTGTAGGCGATGTGGTGGGAGGGCTGGTTGCTGTGCCCGTACATGCCCATCCGCACATCGCGTGCCTCGGTCATCTCGTGGATGATCCCGCCGTAGCTGCCCGCGTACTTCTTCTCCGCGGTCTCCGGGGTGGCGAAGTAGGCGTCCAGCTTCTTGGCCAGCCCGGCGCGACCGCCGTAGAGGTTGGCCAGGCCGCGGGTGTCCTGCGGCGCGGTGAAGGCGAAGTTCCAGCCGTTGGTCTCGGTGTAGTCGTAGCCCCACACGCGAGGGTCGTAGGCGTCCGGGTTCAGCCGCCAGGTGCCGTTCTCGTTGCGGCCCTGGAAGAAGCCGACCTTCTCGTCGTAGAGACGCACGTAGTTCTGGGCGCGCTGGAGGAAGTAGTCGGACTCCTCCTTGTAGCGCCGCTCGCCGGTCTTCTGGTAGAGGGCCTTGCCCATGCGGCCGATGCCGAAGTCGTTGAGGTAGCCCTCCAGCGCCCAGGACATGCCTTCCTTGGTGCGGGTGCTGGTGTAGCCCAGGAACGGGGAGGTGGTCATGCCCTTGCGGCCGACGCCGGAGGAGGGCGGGGCGACGGTGGCGTTCTTGAGCGCTGCCTCGTACGCCGACGTGGTGTCGAAGGTGACGCCCTTGGCGTACGCGTCGGCGAAGGCCACGTCGGAGGAGGTGCCGGTCATCAGGTCCGCGTAGCCGGGTGAGGACCAGCGGGAGATCCAGCCGCCGTCCTTGTACTGCTGGACGAAGCCGTCCACCATCCGCCCGGCCTTCTTGGGCGTGAGGAAGGAGTAGGCGGGCCACGTGGTGCGATATGTGTCCCAGAAGCCGTTGTTGACGTAGACCTCGCCGTCAATGATCTTCGAGCCGGTCTCGGTGGGGCTGTCCGGTTTCTCGGCCGGGGAGAACGGGCTGGCGTAGCGCGTCTGGCCGGCGGCCTTCTCGTGGCCGGAGTTGGGGTAGAGGTAGAGCCGGTAGAGGTTGGAGTAGAGCGTGGTGAGCTGGTCGGGGGTGGCGCCCTCGACCTCGATGACGTCCAGCAGGTCGTCCCACTGCCGCTGGGCGCGGTCCTTGACCTGGCCGAAGGAGCGGCCTGCGGGTATTTCGGCGCGCAGGTTGGCCTTGGCCTGGCCGACGCCGATCAGCGAGGTGGCGATGCGCATGGAGACGGTGCGGTCGGCGCCGGCGTCGAAGCGCAGGTAGCCTGCCGCGTCCTTGGCGCCGCCGCCTGCCAGCTTTCCGCCGCGGGTCGTGGGCGCGTCGAACTCCGCGTAGACGAACATCCGGGTGGCGCCGGTCGATCCGCCGCTCTTGACGTCCGAGTAGCCGCTGACGATGCCCCGCTTCTCATCCAGCGTGAGCCCGGCGCGGTCATCGACGTTGTCGAAGAGCACGCTGGCGTCCTTGCCGGGGAAGGTGAAGCGCATCATCGCCGCGTGGTCGGTCGGCGCGATCTCGGTGCGCAGCCCGTTCTCGAAGGTCACCCCGTAGTAGTGCGGTCTGGCTGTCTCCTTCGAGTGCCGGAAGGGCAGGGCGCGGGCCTTGCGGGAGGGGTCCGGGGTGCCTTCGGCCGCCGACGGCATGACCTGGAAGGTCTGCCGGTCGCCCATCCAGGGGCTGGGTTCGTGGCTGGCGCTGAACGCCTGGAGGGTGGGGAGGTTGGCCGGGTTGTCGTCGGTGTTCTTGCGCGCGTACTCGTACAGCCAGTCCGTGGCGCCGGCGTTGGTCACCGGCGTCCAGAAGTTGAAGCCGTGCGGTACGGCGGTGGCGGGGAAGTTGTTGCCCCGGGAGAAGTCGCCGCTGGAGTTGGTGCCGCGGGTGGTGACGACGTGATCGGACAGGTGCGCCTTGGGGGCCGCGGGCCGCCGGGGTGCGACCTCGATGTCGTCGATCCAGCCGCTGAAGGGCCGGGCCCCTTCGGCGGCGCCCTCGGGCGCGTCGTAGCCGACCAGGACGCGGTCGATGGTCTTGCCCGCCGCGGCCCGGCCGATCCGCGTCTCGCTGTTGTTCCACTGGTTGACGTGCAGCGTCTTGCCCTCGCCCTGGCCGCGCGGGCTCAGCCGCACGCCGTGCTGGTCGGTGGCGCGCAGGTCGCTCAGGTAGGTGCCGTCGGTGAAGGCGAGATCGACGGCTGTGTAGGTGGCGGAGTAGGAGCGGTCCTCGCCGCTCATCTCCGGGAAGAGCCGGTAGGAGAGCACGGTGTCGCGGGTGACGGGCACATCGACGTCGAAGACCTTGGTGTACGCGTAGCCCCGGCCTTTCCCGGTGTGGCTGCCCGCGTAGCGCAGTGCGTGCCTGCCGGTGAAGCCCGCTCCGGTTTTGGCGGTGGGGGAGGAGGCGGGCCCGTCTCCCGGACGGGTCGTCATGCCGGGCTTGTCCGGGGAGTCTTGAGGGGTGACACCCCCGGCGCGGGGCTTGCCGTCGGGGCCGGTCTCCACGGTGTCGAGCCAGTCGGGCGGCGGGTCGTCGGTCTCGAAGGAGGAGGCGAAGTCCCGGGCCTTCGGGCCGGTTCCGGGATCGGGGGCGCCGACGGCGGTGGACTGGGCGGCCGTAGTGGCCAGGAGGGCCAGGATCGCGATGACGGCGGGGCGTCTGGCGCCCCGCCGCGACGGTCTGAAGCGGGACAGATCTCTGCGTGGCACGCGGACCCCTCAGCAGGCAGACAGACAACGTTGTCAAGAGCGAATTACAGAGCTTAGTAATGTCCCTGGGCCCATGGGTGTCAAGGGGGCGGAAGACGTGCGAAGTCGCAGAGGTCTCAACTCGGGAAAGATGGCGGAGGAAAACGCTCTCGATCTTGCCGAGTTGGCGAGGAGTGGACTATACCTGTCCCACCTTGAACGGTAACCGCGCGCGGGATCCGTTTCACTGGCGCACCACCCGTACGGACTGCACGACCCCAGCTTCAACTGACCCGCGGTGTCGGGCCCTTCGCCGGTGGCGAGTTGACGGGAGACCGGTACACCGCCTGAGTCCTGGAGAAGGCGAGGACTTGAGCATGGGATCCACCAGTGTCAACCGTCGTGATGTGATGAAGAGGGCAACCGCCGCCGGCCTTTTCGCGGTACCCGCTATCGGCGCCCTCACCTCCTGTGCCAGCAGCGGCGGCGGCGACGAAAAGGCCGAAAAGGGAAAGAAGTCGAAGAAGAATCCGCTGGCGGTGAAAGAGGACGCGCCGCTTCAGGTCTATATCTTCAAGGGCGGCTACGAGGACAAGTACGCGCGGTTCGTCACCGACATGTACGAGAAGCGCTATCCCGAGTCCAAGCCGGACCAGAAGTCCACCGAGAAGATTTCCACCCTGGTACGCCCGCGCCTCGTCAAGGGCGATCCGCCGGACCTCGTCAACAACTCCGGTGACGACAACATGGACATCGGCAAGCTCGTGAAGAACAAGCAGGTCGCCGACCTCACCGAGCTGCTGGACGCCCCCTCCTGGGACGACCCCTCCGTGACCGTCCGCGACACCCTGATCCCCGGCATGGAGGACATGGGTCGCTTCGGCACCGACGGCTGCTACCAGCTCAACATCTCCGCGACGGTCTACGGCAACTGGTACTCCGCCAAGATGCTGGAGGAGACGCTGGAGGCCGAATACCCCAGGACCTGGGACGAGATGCTCGCCCTGTGCAAGAAGGCGAAGGCGAAGGGCATCCACGGCTGGGCGTATCCCGGCGGTCACCCCCGGTACATGCTCTTCAGCATGTACGCCATGTTCGCCCAGGCCGGCGGGCGCAAGGCCATCGAGGCGATGGACAACCTGGAGCCGAACGCCTGGACCAGCGACGCGGTGAAGTCCGTCTTCGAGGCGTGGGAGGAAGTGGTCGCCAAGAAGTACGTCCTGGGCGGCTTCGACAGCCAGCAGGCGCACGTCGAGATGCAGACCGCCTGGACGAAGGGCAAGGCCGTGTTCGTGCCCGACGGTTCCTGGGTCGAGAACGAGGCCAAGGACACCACGCCGAAGGGCTTCCGCATGGCCGTCGGCGCGACGCCGTCGCTCGACAAGGGGGACGCCATGCCCTTCGGGACGCTCTACTCCCCGCCCGGCGAGCCGTTCGTGGTCCCCGCCAAGGCCAAGAACGTGCAGGGCGGCATGGAATGGATGCGGATGTTCTACAGCAAGGAGTCGACCCGCAACTTCTTCAAGGAGGTTTCCGCGATTCCCGCCGTCAAGGGCGCGATCGACGGAATGGACCTGCCGCCCGGCGTGGAAAGCTCCCAGCGAGCCATCAAGGCCGCCGGGAAGAACATCGTGATCGCCTTCTTCAGGGAGTGGTACCCCGAGCTGTTCGAGCAGGACTTCAACGGGGCCATGCGCACGTTCATGACCGGTGAGTCCTCCGTCAAAGAGACCATGAAAGCCATGCAGAAGGGCGCTGACCGGGTCGCCAAGAACCCCGACATCCAGAAGATCAAGAAGTCCTGAGCCACGCGGCACGATCAGCGGCGGCGAATGCGCGGTGGCCGGCGGCTGCGAATGATCAGTGACACCGGCCGATCGCGGTACCGAAAGATCGACGACGGCGCAAGATCAGCTGCACCGAATGATCAGCTGCACCGAGATGATCAATGGTGGCGAAAGATCAACGGCACGGAATGACGGGCACCACGGGCGCGGAACGACGGGCGCGGGCGGAACGACCGGCGCGGCGAATCGGAGCGATGTGAAGACTCAAGTGCCAGCGGGGGAATCTCCGTCCAGGGAAAAGGGTGGCGGCGCGCCCCGCGAGGCGGACTCGCCGGGGCAGCGGGTGCTGCTGGCCGTCTCGGTTCTCATACCGCCCCGGCTCACCCCCGCCCGGGTGCGATACGACCGCCGTTACCGCGCCGTTGACCGATACCGCTTCGTCGTGGGGTTCTTGTCCCTGCCGCTGCTGTTCTACGTGGTCTTCGTGGTCTGGCCCTTCATCCAGGCGATCTTCTTCTCGTTCACGGACTGGACGGGCGGCGCCGGGCAGAACTTCGTCGGGTTCGACAACTACGTCAAGATGTGGAACGACGAAAGGTTCTGGACCTCGGCGAGGACGAGTTTCCTGCTGCTCGTCCTCGCCCCGCTCATCACGCTCGCACTGGGCCTCTTCTTCGCGTTCATGATCACCGCGGGCGGCCGGCACCGGAAGGGCCAGGCCATCGCGGGTGTGGCGGGCTCCTCGTTCTACAAGGTCGTGTACTTCTTCCCGCAGGTGCTGTCCATCGCCATCGTCGCGGTGGTATGGGGGCGGGTCTTCAACACCCGGGCCGGGCTGCTGAACGGGGTCCTCGGCGCGGTCGGGCTCGACGGCGCCGAGCAGTCCTGGCTGGGCGGGGACTACAAGCTGGCGCTCTTCGCCGTTCTCACGGTGCTGTGCTGGAGCTTCGTCGGCTTCTACGTGGTGCTCTTCTCCGCGGCCATGGGCTCCATACCCCGGGACATCTACGAGGCCGCGCTGCTGGACGGGGCCGGCCGGGCCAAGACCTTCTTCCAGGTGACGCTGCCGCTGATCTGGGACACCGTGCGCACCGGGTGGGTCTACATGGGGATCCAGGCGCTCGACTCGTTCGCCGTCGTCCAGGTCATGGTCGGGCTGGACCACCCGCTGAACGTCCTGCCGGTGTACCTCTACAAGGAGTTCCAGGAGGGGCAGTTCGGCTACGCCACCTCCCTCGGCGTCGTCCTCCTCGTCCTGAGCGTGATCTTTTCGTTGATCATAATGAGGCTCGGGAACCGCGACCGGATCGAATACTGAGACGGCGGGAGCCACACCATCATGACCACAGCCCCGACCCCGGCCCCCGCTGATGGCGGCACCCCCTCCGACGCCCGCCCACCCGCCGACGCTTCCGCGCGGCGGGGGAGCAGCCCCGGCAAAGTGTCCGAGGGCGGCACCCTGAACGTCTTCTCGCACGCCTTCCTCATCGTGTGGGTCGTGATGGCGGCCGGCCCCCTCGTGTGGATCGCCCTCACCGCCTTCCGGGCCTCCGGCGACATCCTCAGCGACCCGATGGGCCTGCCCGGTTCGCTGCACTGGGAGAACTTCAGCCACGCCTGGAACGAGGCGAAGATCGGCCGCTACGCGCTCAACTCCGTGGTGATCCTGCTGGGTTCGCTCACCGGCACCATGCTGCTGGGCTCGATGGCGGCGTATGTCATCGCGCGCTTCACCTTCGCGGGAAACCGGTTCGTCTTCCTGCTGTTCGCGGGCGGCATGATGTTCCCCGTCATCCTGGCACTGATCCCGCTGTTCAAGATGATGGACAACTTCGGGCTGCTCGATACCCGGCCGGGCCTGATGATCGCGTATATCGCCTACTCGCTGCCCTTCACCACCTTCTTCCTGACCTCCTTCTTCCGCACGCTGCCCAGCGGGGTCCA
Organism: Streptomyces axinellae; assembly: GCF_039532135.1. Taxonomy (NCBI): domain Bacteria; kingdom Bacillati; phylum Actinomycetota; class Actinomycetes; order Kitasatosporales; family Streptomycetaceae; genus Streptomyces; species Streptomyces axinellae. The sequence goes on along the minus strand of NZ_BAAARJ010000036.1, from coordinate 3,670 downwards.
GGAAGCGGCGATGGTCGACGGGGCCTCGCACACCCGGACGTTCTTCCAGATCATGCTGCCGATGGCCAAGCCGGGACTGATCAGCATCGGCATCTTCAATTTCCTGGGCCAGTGGAACCAGTACCTGCTGCCGCTGCTGCTCAACAGCGAGAACGAGAACAGCTATGTCCTGCCCCAGGGTCTGGCCTCGCTCGCCGTGGCGCAGGGCTACCGGGGGGACTGGGGCGCCCTGTTCGCGGGGCTGACCATCGCCATGGTGCCGGTGCTCGTCGTCTACGCGGTCTTCCAGCGCCAGGTGCAGGCAGGTCTCACGGCCGGGGCCCTCAAATAGGCGTCGGCGGACGTGATTTCAGCTTGGCCACGAAAGTGGCCTAGACCTGTTGCGGCTGAAACCGCCGTGAGTAGTCTCTGCGCCACAGCGCCGCGAGGATCATCTCGCGAGGGCGCTCGGGGGGCTGCACTTGCGGGCAAGTCGACACCGATGTCGAAGGGTTGAGCAACATGAACAGAAGAGCAGTGGCGGCCGGCGCCGCAGCGCTCGCCATGGCACTGGGCGCTACGGCCTGCGGCGGTGACAGCGGGGACTCGGGCGACAAGAACACCATCAAGCTGGTGGCCGCCGACTACGGCGACAAGGCGTCGAACGCTTCCAAGATCTACTGGAATGACGTCGTCAAGGACTTCGAGAAGAAGAACAAGGGCATCAAGGTCGAGGTCCAGGTCATCAACTGGAACGAGATCGACAAGCAGGTCAAGACGATGATCCAGAGCGGAAACGTTCCGGACCTGCTCCAGACCGGCGGCTACGCCGACAAGGTCGCCGACGACCTGCTCTACAAGGCCGACGAGGTGATGTCGCCCAAGACGCGCGCCAATCTCATCCCTTCGTTCTCCAAGGCCGGCGAGGTGGACGGCACCCAGTACGGCATCCCGTGGGTCTCCTCCACCCGCGTGCTCTTCTACAACAAGAAGGTCTTCGAGAAGGCCGGCATCAAGTCACCCCCCAAGACCTGGGACGAGGTGGCGTCCGCCGCGAAGAAGATCAAGTCGTCCAAGGCGGCCGACACCCCCTACGCCCTCCCGCTCGGCCCCGAGGAGACCCAGGGCGAGTCCATGATCTGGGAAATGGGCAACGGCGGCGGCTACACCGACAGCGGCGGCAAATACACGATAGACAGCAAGGCCAACGTCGAGACCTTCAAGTGGCTCCAGGACAACCTGGTCAAGCCCAAGCTCACCTACGACAACCCGGCCACCACGGACCGCAAGACCGCCTTCGCGGACTTCGCCGCCGGCAAGGCGGGCATGCTCAACGGCCACCCGAGCCTGATCGCGATGGCCAAGGCCGGCAAGGTCGATTACGGCGTGACCACCATTCCCGGCAAGGACGGCCCGCTGAAGTCCACCCTCGGCGTCGCCGACTGGATGATGGCCTTCAAGGACGGCGGCAAGAAGGAGCAGGTGAAGAAGTTCCTCGACTTCACCTACTCCAAGAAGATGAAGAAGTTCGACGAGATGTACAACTTCATGCCGGTCACCAAGGACACCCTCCAGGACATGCAGTCCAGCGGGAAGCACAAGGACCTGGAGCCCTTCTTCAAGGAACTGCCGAACGCGAAGTTCTACCCGCTCGGCGACCCGGCCTGGGACGTGGTCTCGGCCGAGATGAAGAAGACCGGCGGCAAGGCCGTCCAGGAGGACCCGAAGTCGGTGCTCGGCGACCTGCAGAAGAAAGCGGAAGACGCGGCCTCGAACAAGTAGCCCGCTGACCGGTCCGACGCACTTCCGCCTCGCAAGGAGACCTTGTGTCAATGAAGGCCCCACCGTCCCCGGCCAGCAGGGGCCGGGTACGGGGTGGGCTCCCCGCCCGGCCAGGCCGTAAGAGCGGCCTGGCCCGGCTGGGCCCGCTTCCCTGGATTGCCCCTGTCGTCCTGCTGATCCTGGGCGTGGTCATCTGGCCCGTCTTCGAGCTGATCAGGACCTCGTTCCTGAACATCAGCATCGCGGGTGTCGTCCGCGGCTCGGCCGGTACGGACAAGTTCAAGAAGCTGTTCGACGAGACCGACTTCGGGCATGTGCTGCTCTGGACGGTGCTGTGGACCGTCGTGGTCGTCGGCGTCACCATGCTGCTCTCGCTGGGCCTCGCCCAGCTCTTCAACCAGCGCTTCCCTGGCCGCAACGTCACCCGCTGGGCGCTCATCGCCCCCTGGGCCGCCTCCGTGCTGATGACGGCCATCGGCTTCAAGTGGATGCTCAACAGCACGGCCGGCGTCCTCAACACGGTGATGATCGACCTCGGCATCATCGACAAATCCAAGGACTGGCTGGGCACTCCGGGCACCGCCTGGCCGTGGATGATGTTCGTCGCCGTCTTCGTCTCGCTGCCCTTCACCACCTACACCCTGCTGGCCGGCCTCCAGACCATCCCCGGCGAGGTGTACGAGGCGGCGCGGATAGACGGCGCCGGCGCCTGGCAGACCTACCGGGGCATCACCCTGCCGCTGCTGCGCCCGGCCTTCCTCGTCGGCGTGGTCATCAACCTCATCAACGTCTTCAACTCGTTCCCCATCATCTGGTCCATGACGCAGGGCGGGCCGGGGAGCGACACCGCGACCAGCACGGTGTTCATGTACAAGCTGAAGGAGACGGACATCGGCGAGTCCGGGGCGATGTCGGTGGTCAACTTCGCGATGGTCGTGGTGCTGGTGCTGATCTTCCTGAAGGTCAGCCGCTGGAACAAGGAGGACTGATGACGACCGCAACCCAGGTCCCCCGGGCCGTCCGGCCGCCCAAACGGACCTTCAAGCCGCGCACTCTCGTCATCGCCGCCTCCGCCTGGCTGCTCGCGGCGGTCTTCCTCGCCCCGTACCTGGAGATGATCATCACCGCGCTGCGGCCGGCCGATGAGCTGCGGGACCGCACCTATCTGCCGGACAAGCTGGCGTGGTCCAACCTCGTCAACGTCTGGAAGGAGTCCTCGCTCGGCGACAACCTCCAGGTGACGCTGCTGGTCGCGGCCGGCGCCACGGTGCTGGTGCTGCTGGTCTCGCTGCCCGCGGCCTACTACACGGCGCGGATGCGCTTCCGGGGCAGGAAGCTGTTCCTGCTGCTGGTGCTGGTCACCCAGATGTTCCAGCCGACGTCCCTGCTGGTGGGCCTGTACCGGGAGTTCCACCAGCTGGACATGCTCAACTCGGTCTGGACGCTGATCCTGTGCAACGCCGCGTTCAACCTCGCCTTCGCCGTCTGGATCCTGACCGCCTACATCAGCTCGATCCCGCCGGAGCTGGAGGAGGCCGCCATGGTGGACGGTCTCAGCCGCTTCGGGGCGATGATCAAGGTGACCCTGCCGCTGGCGCTGCCGGGCGTCGTCACCGCGGTGATCTTCACCTTCATCACCTCGTGGAACGAGTTCGTGATGGGGCTGACGCTCTCCACCGAGCCCGGCAAACAGCCGCTGACCGTGGGCATCAACAATTTCATCGGCGCCTACAACGTCCAGTGGAACTACCTGTTCGCCGCCTCGGTCGTCGCGATCGTGCCGGTGATCATCCTGTTCGCCTTCATCGAGCGGCACGTGGTCTCCGGACTGACCGCCGGCTCCGTGAAGTGACGTAGCAGGCAGGAGCGGCGGGTCCCCGGCCCAGGCCGGGGACCCGCCCCCCCTGCC